>DASVWT010000101.1:0-8411 GCA_036393055.1 Steroidobacteraceae bacterium | reverse complement strand
CGAATTCCAACAGGTGCAGTCCGCGGTGCTGCGCGAATGCATCCTCAACCTGGCGCGCATCAAGGAAGCGGTCACGCAGAGCGTCGGCGGAACGCTGGATGCGGCCGGGCTCGACAGCTGGCAGGAGCTCATCCGCGGGCTCAAGGCGGCGCTGCTGATCCTCGGGAAGTCGCGCGCGGTGGAGGTGATCGAGGGCATCACCACGCAGCTGAAGCGTGTCATGCAGCCGGGCGCACTGGCACTGCCTTCGGGCTTCCTCGATCGTCTGGCCGATGCCATCGTCAGTGTCGAGTACTACATGGAGACGCTGCAGGCCGGACGCAGCGACCCCTGGTACATGCTCGATAACGCGCAGGCCTGCGTGCAGGCGCTCGAGCAGCAGCAGACCATGGGAGTTCCCACCGTTCCGCCGCTCGAGCCGTCTGCCTTTGCCAAGACGGTGCAGATTCCTGCGGCGCTGCCCCTGGAAGCGACGCACGTGGCGGATGTGGCGTCCACGGCGCCGGAACTTGGCCGGTCGGCTCCCGTCCTGACGCCTGTCTCGACCGCCCGCCTGGCGGCGCTCGCGGAAAACGCTGACCCGGAGCTCGTGAAGCTCTTCATCGAGGAGGCTCGCGAGGAGCTCGCCAAGATCGAGCGCGGCTTTCCGGTCTGGGACCAGAATCCGCTCGAGCGCGACGCGCTGGTGACGGTGCGCCGCTCGTTCCACACGCTCAAGGGCAGCGGCCGGATGGTCGGCGCGCGCGAGCTCGGCGAGCTCGCCTGGTCGGTGGAAAACCTGTTGAACCGCGTGCTCGACAACACGCTGACCCGCAGCCCGGCGATCCTGCAGGTGCTGCGCGATGCGATCGCGGCGCTGCCGCAGATGATCGAGCATCTGGAGAAAGGCAGCCCAGTGGCGGCCGATGTCGCGGGGATCGCCGCGGCGGCCCACGCTCTGGCATCGGGGCGACAGCCGCCCCCGGTCGCGCGCGCCGCGGCCATTGCGCGCAAGGAAGAGGCTGCGCCCGCGGCGCCGGCGCCGGTCGCGGCGGCGACCGAGGAATCGACGCAGCTGGAGATGTCCAACGGCGTCGATGTCGTCGAGGAGCCCGCCGCTCATGCCCCGAATGCCGGGCTCGCCGTGCAGCCTGGGCAGTCGGTGGCCGATGTCGATGCGGGAGCGGCGAGCGCCTTCGTCGGTCAGCCGGTGGCGGAGCCTGCGGCCCAAACCGCGACGCCCGCCTCGATGGACGAGGCGCTTCGCGAGATTTATGCGCGGGAGACGAGCGCGCACGTCGCCACCATCCGCCATTACCTGCAACGCGAGGCGGATCACCCCGAGCCGCACCTGCTTCCGGAGGACGTCTACCGCGCCTGCCACACGCTGGCGGGCAGCTCGAAGATGGCGCAGGCGCGCCATGGTGTACGCATCGCGGAGCCGATCGATCACTGGCTGCGCCGCGCCTACACGAGCGGCAACGGCCTGCGCTCGGCCGACCTGACACTGCTTGCCGATTGCATGGCGGCGATGGAGTCCGTGGCCGCGAATCTCGATGAGCCAACGGGGTATTTCGTCAATCACTGGCAGTTGCTCGAGCGTCTGGGAGAGGCGGAGCGCGCGCTCGATGGCCGTATCGCCGAGGCTTCGCGCATCGATGCTGGCTCGCCGGCTCCCTCTCCTGTGGAGGCCCGCGCCGCGCCTGCGGCGGCGCCCGATGTGCCCGCGGCCTCTGAGCGCGAGGAGCTACCCGCGCAACCCGACGCGGCGGCGGACGAGCCGCCCGACTTCGATCTCGAGGTTGCGGCAATCTTCACCGAGGAAGCTCTGGAGCTGATCGATGCGTCCGAGCGCGCGCTGAGCGATTGGCGTGAGAAGCGGGGGAGCCCGGAGAGCGCCACCGCCCTCAAACGACCCCTGCATACGCTGAAGGGCGGCGCGCGCATGGCGGGCATCATCGCCATGGGCGACCTCAGCCACGAGCTAGAGACGCTGGTGATCCAGGCGGAGAGCGGCACGGTCGCAGTCGACGACGGCGTGTTCGATGTCATCCAGGCGAGCCTGGATGAGCTGGCGAGGATGCGCGAGTCGGTCGCGAGCGGCCGTGGGGTCGCGCCTGCGCGGGCGATGATCGGGCGGATACAGGCGTTGACTCGCCCCGGGGCTTCCGCGCTGACCGCAGCGCAGACCCCGAGCGACCGGCCGCCGGCGCCTGTTGCCCCGGCGCTCCCGCCGGCGGCCTCCAGTGGTGCCGTGGCCTGCGCGGTCCCCACCGTCGCCACCGTCCTTCCCGCAGATGCGGGCCCGATCCCTGCCCCTGCGGCTACCGCACCGCCGCAGGTCGAGGAAGCCGCGGGCGCAGAGTTGCCCGCGCACGATACGTTTGAGTCGGCCGCCGCGATCGAGCTGGCGGAGCCGCCGGTGCTCTCGCCCGCCCCCGACCTGGAACCGCAACCCTCGGCCGAGGCGCTCGGGAACGCGCCGGTTACCCCGCCCGTCCTGGGCTCCGCCCCTGCGGGGTCGCCAGGCGCTGATGCGCTCGAGCCTCAACAGCTGCGGCAGCCGCAGGAGAACGAGCTGCCTGCGCTGGAGAGCGCTCCGCCGGAAGCCGCGGCCGATGACGCATTGTTGCCGCCGCAGCCGGTTCCTCCGGGACGGGAACCGGTCGCAGCGCCCGAGCGGCAGGAGATGGCCCGCGTCGATGCGGAGCTGCTCGACAAGCTGCTCAACATCTCGGGCGAGGCGAGCATTGCGCGCTCTCGCCTGGAGCAGCAGCTCGGCTCGATCGACTTCAACCTGGGCGAGCTGTCGCGCACGGTGATCCGCCTGAAGGAACAGCTGCGCAGCCTCGAGATCGAGACCGAAGCGCAGATCCTGCACCGGCACGAGGACGAGAGCGGCCACCGCAGCGAGTTCGATCCGCTGGAGCTCGACCGCTATTCCTCCATCCAACAGTTCTCGCGCGCGCTCGCGGAGACCGCCAATGACGTAGCGAGCATCCAGCAGCTGCTCGAGAATCTCGCGAAGGAGGCGCAGAACCTGCTGCAGCAGCAGGCCAGGACCATCACGGAGCTGCAGAATGGCCTGATGCGAACGCGCATGGTGCCTTTCCAGCGCCACGTGCAGCGCCTCGCGCGCATCGTGCGACAGGCGGCCTCGGACACCGGCAAGCGCGCGGAGCTGGTGGTCGAGGGGGCTTCCGGCGAGCTCGACCGGCAAGTCCTCGAGCGCATGCTGCCTCCCTTCGAGCACATGCTGCGCAACGCGGTGGTCCACGGCATCGAGACGCCGGAGGAGCGCACGCGCCGCGGGAAGCCGCCCGCGGGACGCATCCTGCTCGAGATCCACCGCGAAGGGGCCGAGGTGATGGTGCGGCTCACGGACGACGGCGCGGGCATGAACCTCGAGGCGATCAGGGCCAAGGGGCGCGCTCTCGGCCTCATCCCGGCGGGACGTACGTTGAGCGACGAGGATGCCATGCAGCTCATCCTCGAGCCTGGATTCTCCACCGCCGGCGCGCTGACCCAACAGGCCGGGCGCGGTGTGGGCATGGACGTGGTTGCCACCGAGATCAAGCGGTTGGGCGGCGCGCTGCACATGGAGACCAAGGCCGGAGAGGGCAGCGTATTCACCATTCGGCTGCCCTTCACGCTGGCGATCAGCCACGCGCTGGTGGTGCGCACGGGCGAGGAGTTCTACGCACTGCCGCTGCCGACGGTCGAGGGCGTGCTGCGGCTGTCGAAGGCTGAAGTCACCGCCCACCTCGGCCGCGATGCGGCCATGTTCGATTACGGCGGGCAGAAGTATCGCTTCCAGCACCTGGCGGTGTTCGTCGGGCTCGAGCCCTCGCCGCTTCCGGAGCAGGACGTCACCATTCCGGTGGTCCTGGTGCGTGCGGGCGAGCATTCCACCGGTCTGGTCGCCGATGAGCTGGTCGGCAGCCGCGAGATCGTGGTGAAGTCGGTCGGGCCGCAGATCTCCAGCATCCGTGGCATCTCCGGGGCGACGATCCTCGGCGACGGGCGGATCGTCATCATTCTGGATATCGGCGCCCTGGTGCGCGCCGAGTGGCGCGGACGTGCGCAGCTGCCGACCGTCCCGCGGGAAAAGGAGGATCGGAGAACCTTTGCGCTAGTAGTGGACGACTCGATTACCGTGCGTCGCGTGACGCAGCGGTTGCTCGAGCGTAACGGCATGCGCGTGCTGACGGCGCGTGACGGCATGGACGCGGTCGGATTGCTGCAGGATCACATCCCGGACGTCATCCTTCTCGACATCGAGATGCCCCGCATGGATGGGTACGAGGTAGCGGCGCACGTGCGCAACGATTCACGGCTGAAGGACGTGCCCATCATCATGATCACCTCGCGCGTGGGTGAGAAACATCGGGCGCGAGCCATCGAGCTGGGCGTCGATGATTACCTGGGCAAGCCTTACCAGGAGGCCGAGCTGCTGGACGCCATCGCGCCGCTGGTCGAGCGCAAGCGCGCAACGCAAGAGAGCGCCCTGCAGGACGTGCTGCGGCAGGCAGAGGGCAGATAACCGATGTCCGAGCGCGTTCTCGAGATCTACAGCCTGTTGATCCCCCTCGCGGAGGGGCGACTCATCGTGCCCCGCGCCTGTGTCGCCGAGGTCGTCGGCTTCCAGATGCCCTCGGAGATGACCGGTGCGCCGCCCTGGTACATCGGCACGGTCCCGTGGGGCGGGAAGGCGGTGCCGCTGGTCTCCTTCGAGGGGGCGTGCGGGCAGGCCATCCCGGTACCCTCC
This sequence comes from Steroidobacteraceae bacterium, assembly GCA_036393055.1. Lineage (GTDB taxonomy): Bacteria > Pseudomonadota > Gammaproteobacteria > Steroidobacterales > Steroidobacteraceae > 13-2-20CM-66-19. Next base: position 3,664 of record DASVWT010000101.1, on the reverse strand, counting down.
GGGCGCACCCGCGTAGTGGTGTTCCATTGCCTGGGTACGCGGCTCGACGGCGGTAACTTCGCGGTCGTATCCCAGGGCTTCCCGCAGCTGGTCAGGGTGAGCTCGGATGTGGTGAGGCCGGACAACTCGCGGGTATTTCCGGAGCGGGCGCCGGTCATCTGTCAGGTAAGGATGGTCAACGAGACGCCGCTGGTGCCCGACCTCGAGCGGCTGGAAGAGATGATCGCGGACGAAACCCGGGTTGCGGCCTAGCCCCAGCCCAGGGCCCGACGCGCCAAGTGCCAGGTAGCGGTACCACTCGCCGCTTTTCCATAATCCCCTCATGTCCTTTACGCCGTCACCGCCAGCGGCGCTTTGACAATCGGCCGGCGCAGCGCTAGCCTGATACCGCTACCACTCGAGCCGCGTCGCTCAACCTCAGCTTGCAGTCGACCTTAACGATCGCGACGATCCGCGGTTCGTCCTGTAGGCGCCCTGGAACGCGAACACCTACGAGACAGGGCTGTTGTTGCAGAAGAACGTGCGGCCGTAATCGGCCGCGGTATTGATGTCTCAAAGCCGCTCGGGCGGCGCTGCGCACTTCATCCCGCGCAGCGCCGTTCGGGCGGCACCCCACATGGCAGTCAGTAACCGAGTGCTTCGGCCACCGTCGCGTGCAGGCGGCCGTTGGTCGCGAGCACTGTTGTCGTGTCGAGGGTGACGTCTTTGCCGGTGAGGTCCGTGAACGTGCCACCGGCTTCGCGGACGATCACCGTCAGAGCCGCGATGTCGAGGATGTTGACGTCGGACTCGATGACCACGTCGAGAGAGCCGCGCGCCAGGAGGTGGTAGTGCACGAAGTCACCGTAGCCGCGGATGCGGCTGACGCGGCGGATGAGTCCGCCGAGGCGGTCCCATTGCGCGGAGCGGGTCATGGTCTTTAGGTTGCCGGTGGAGATGATGGCCGCGGCAAGGTCCGCCGTGGCGCTTACGCGGATGGGACGGTCGTTCAGGTAAGCGCCGGCGCCCTGCTCGGCCCAGGCTAGCTCGCCGTAGGCGGGGGCGCTGGAGACGCCCAGCACGAGGCGGCCGCCGCGCATGAGAGCGATCTGCGTCGAGAAGAAAGGACACTCGCGCACGAAGGACTTGGTTCCGTCGATGGGGTCCACCAGCCAGACGCTCTCGGCGCCCACGGCGTGCTTGCCGGTCTCCTCGCCATAGAAACCATATCCCGGGAACCGCTGACTCAGGATCGCGCGGATGGTCTCCTCGGCCCGTACATCGGCCTCCGTGACCGGCGATTGATCTTCCTTGGTGCGCACGGCAAGGTTCTTCTGATAAAGGCCGCGGATGACCTCGGCCGCCGCCTGCGCGGCGTCGAGGGCGGCTTGCAGCTCTCGGGATGGCATGGTGGATGATTCTGGCACAATCCCGCCTCGGCCTACGCGCCGGGAGGCGGTCCATGGGAAACAGACTCAGCAAGATCTACACTCGGACCGGCGATGACGGTACGACGGGGCTTGGCGATGGCACTCGCGTGCAGAAGGACAGTGCTCGCGTGGAGGCATACGGGACTACGGACGAGCTCAACAGCGTGCTCGGCGTCTTGCTGGCTGTCCCTGGGCTGCCGGACGGGGTCACTGCGCTGCTTACAGACGTGCAGCATGAGCTTTTCGACCTGGGAGCCGAGCTCTGCATCCCGGGCCACCTCGTCATCACGGCCGATCACGTGACCAGGCTCGAGAAGGCATTGGACGAGTACAACGATCCGCTGCCGCCGCTCAAGGAGTTCATTCTGCCAGGCGGCGGCCCTGCGGCGGCAGCCTGTCACTTGGGACGCACCGTCGCACGTCGAGCCGAGCGGCGTGTGTGGACCCTCGCCCGGGCGGAGACCGTCAATCCCGAGGTGCTGCGCTACCTCAACCGGCTGTCAGACCTGCTCTTCGTGCTGGCCCGGGTGTTGGCGCGCCACGAGCGAGGGAGCGAGGTTCTCTGGCGCCACGAGCGCGGCAAGCGCGGATGAGCCGGGACGCGGCGAACGGCCGGCGGGGACAGGCCGGGCTGGGTGTCCTGCCGCCATGAATGGCTATTGCGGCGTGCCTGCCACGGCGGCCCGGGGCTGAGTCCCACGATGAGCAGCACGCAAGCTCCTTCCAGGCCGCGGCGAATCCTGGCGGGCCTCATCCTTTGGCTCGTCGCGCTGGCGACGTTCGCGATTGCGGTCGCGCTGTTCCTGATTTGCCTGGCGGGTTTCGCGCTGCTCGTCGCAGGCGTCGCGTCCTGGCTCGATCACGCGCAGGCGGCCAGCGCCTGGGCGCGGACCCTGGGCGGGGTCGGGCTGATCGGCGGCAGTGCCGGCCTGGCGGCGGTGGGATGGCTCGCGGTCGAGAGGCTGCCGGGGCCGCTCGGCCGCTTCGCGCACCTGCGCTACCGCATTCCCCGTCCCGTCCCGGAAGAGGAGACTGCCTTGCAGCGCGCGCGCAAGTTCGTGGCCGCCATCGGGATCCTGCTGGCACTCATGTGCCTGCCGTTCGCTGCCGCCATTCATGTGACCAGTCATGCGCCGTGGCTCGGGTGGGGCGGCTGAGGCCGGGCGGCGCATAATCCGATCACCCTCGGGACAAAAGGAAAGACCATGACTCTGATGCAAGCCTTCAAGGTGTGGTGGAGCTACAGCTGGCGGGCCAGCATCCTGGTCATCCCGCTGTGGGCCATCATTACTGTCTGGTCGCTGATCGGCGTGGTGTCGGCGCTGCAGAGCATGGAGCTTTCGGGGCGGGGCTTGGAGGGCCTCAGCATCGGCCAGCTGACGCGTCTGGCCTCAGGCGGCATGACGCTGTCGATCCTGTCCCTGGTGCTCACGGCGGCGATCCAGGTCTTCGCCATGCGCTGGACCCTCAACTCGCGCTGGTCGGACTTTCGGCTGAAGGCCGTGCCGCCGGATGCGCAGGTTGGCGAGGAGTCAGGGGCGGGCGCTCGCCTTCGCGACTAGGAACCTCACCAGACCGATCACCTCCTCGGGCGAGCTCAGCGAATCCATCACGATGCGGTATTTGCCGTCCACCACGATGCACGGCGTGCCGGGGATTTGCATGGCCAGGATCTGCGCGTCAGCTGCGCGCATCCGCGTGGCCACGCCGAACGATCGGGCTGCCGCGAGAAACCTCTGCTGACTGATCCCTGTGAGCTGCGAGTAGCGCCGCGCAGCATCCTCGATCGACGGCAGCGGATGCTTCAGCCGATTGGTCGTTGGATCTACGATTGCGAGCTCTCCGGTCTTCCACACCGCATCGAACATTGCCTGATGCGTGCGATTTGCGATCCCCAATGCCTGAGCCGCGAAGTACGCCTGCTGGAACATCGGCCAATCCTCGGTCCGATTGAACGCCGCCGGCAGGAACACCATCTGGGCATTGGACGGCAGGCTGCGCTGCAGCTCGTGCATGAGCGGCTGGAACTTGTTGCAGAACGGGCAGGCGTACGAGAACACCTCCATCACCTCGACCTTGCCGGCCGGCACCGTAGTGGGCTGCGCCTCATCCAGGACGACGTAGTGAGTTCCCTCGACCCACCGGGCGGGCGCCGCCCGGGCGGGAAGCGCCGCGGCGTAAACCAGAACCGCAATCAGGGCAACGCCGATCTTCTTCATTCCCGCTCCTCCGGAAAGGCAGCTCAGGTATCCACC
>DASVWT010000100.1:0-4328 GCA_036393055.1 Steroidobacteraceae bacterium | reverse complement strand
CTGTGACGGGACAGTCTCAGCCGAACTCCTAGCAATCGCGCTCTGGAGCGAAGCCCCCGCCGGGCAGGCGCGCGGTATGTTCTGCCGGCGCCGAAGCTGAAGGCGCGGCGAGGGCTGACGAATGTCGACGGCGGAGAAGATACGGGCGCTGCTCGCGCAGCGGCGGCGGGGATTCTCGCTCCCTCAGGGCCTGTACGTGGACCCACAGGTCCACGAGCTGGACCGGCACGCCATTTTCGAGCGGCACTGGCTGCAGGCGGGGCTGGTCGGCCAAATCCCGCGCCCCGGGGACTTCTTCACCTTTGAGGTGGGCACCTCGTCCGTGATCGTCCTGCGCGACGACGGTGGCGGGATCGGCGCGTTTTTCAACACCTGCCGCCATCGCGGTGCGCGCCTCTGCCGCGAGACCTCCGGACATCTTCCAGGCCGCCGCCTGGTGTGCCCCTACCACCAGTGGGCCTACGATTCGAAGGGAAACCTCGCGCAAGCTCCCCGAATGCACGCCGGCTTCGAGCGCGAGGGGATACGGCTCGCGCCGGTGAGGATCGAGACCGTGGCCGGGGTGATATTCGTGTGTCTCAGCGACGACGCGCCGGACTTCGCCCCGTTCCGCGCCGCCCTCGAGCCCATGCTCGAGCCCCATGAGCTGATCCATGCGAAGGTCGCCCATACCGCAACCCTGGTGGAGCGGGCCAACTGGAAGCTCGTCATGGAAAATGCGCGCGAGTGCTATCACTGCCGCGCCGGACATCCGCAGCTCATGCGCTCGTACAGCGATTTCACGGCGCCGGACGTATCGGGGCGCGCTGCCGGTTGGATTGCCGCATACGAGGCCCGCTGCGAGGCGAAAGGCCTCAAGAGCGGCTCGGTCATCGGCCCGTGGTTCGAGATCGGACGGTACCCGCTGACGGAAGGCACCGTGTCCTACACCATGGACGGGCGGCCGGCGGTTGCCAGGAACCTCGGCCGCGTGGGCGATGGCGATGTCGGAGTGCTGTGGTGGGCGCTGCAGCCGAACGGATTCAACCACATCGCGGGCGACTACGGCTTCTTTTTCCAGGCGCGGCCGACCGGACCACTCGAGACCACCGTCACCGGAACGTGGATCGTTCACGAGGATGCCGTGGAGGGTGTCGACTACGATCTGGCGCGGCTCATCGAGGTCTGGAGCGCGACCAACGATCAGGACCGCGCGCTGTCGGAGAACAACCAGCGCGGCGTCGAGTCGCTCGGCTATGCCCCGGGACCGTACTCGCAGGTCAGCGAGCAGCTGGTGCTGCGTTTCACCGATTGGTACTGCGGCGCGGCGGAGCGCTACCTCGCCACTCCCACGCGATGATTCGCGAGATCGAGAGCCTCTGGATACCGATGGCCGACGGCTGTAGGCTGGCGGCGCGCATGTGGATGCCCGAGGGCGCCGAGGCCGCTCCAGTGCCTGCGATCCTGGAGTACCTGCCGTACCGCAAGAGGGACTTCACCCGGCGGCGCGACGAGACCATGCACCGCTGGCTCGCGGCCCGCGGGTACGCTTGCATCCGCGTCGATATGCGCGGCTCGGGCGACTCGGACGGCATCCTGCACGATGAGTATCTCGCCCAGGAGCAGGACGATGCGCTGGAGGTGATCGCCTGGATCGCCCGCCAGCCCTGGTGCTCGGGTCGGGTCGGCATGATGGGCAAGTCATGGGGAGCGTACAACTCGCTGCAAGTGGCTGCACGGCACCCACCCGCGCTCGCGGCGATCGTCGCCGTCATGGGGACCGACGATCGTTTCGCCGAATGTATCCACTACTCGGGCGGCGCGCTGCTCAATGACAACTTCTGGTGGGGCTGCATCATGCAGCTGTTCAATGCGCGTCCGCCGGATCCGCAGATCGTAGGTGACCGCTGGCGTGAGATGTGGCGCGAGCGACTCGAGGCCGAGACCTTCTGGCCGGAGATCTGGCTGCGGCACCAACGGCTGGATGACTACTGGAAGCACGCCTCGGTGTGCTTCGACTATGCCGCCATCCAGTGTCCGGTCTGGTTCTGGGGCGGCTGGGCGGACCTGTACCGCGACACGCCGTTTCGGCTGGCGCAGCATCTTCGGGTGCCGCACAAAGTGACGGTTGGCCCGTGGGCGCATCTGTATCCTCACGAGGCAGAGCCCAAGCCCGCCGTAGGCTTCCTGCAGGAATCGCAGCGCTGGTGGGACCGTTGGCTGAAAGACGAGCACAACGGCGTCGATCGCGAGCAACCGATCCGCCTTTACATGATGGAGAGCGTGCCCCCGGTCTCGTACATCGAGGAGCGCGCCGGGCGCTGGATCGAGGAGGCAGCGTGGCCGAGCCCTCACGTCACCCTCCGTAGGCTCACCCTCGGTCCCGGGCGCCTAGAGACCGATCCCGCGGCCGTCAAGGGGGCTGCGCTCGAGGTGGCGTCGCCGCAGTCGACCGGGCTTGCCTCGGGCGATTGGGCGAGTTTCGCAGTGGCGGGCGACCTGCCCGGCGATCAGTCCCTCGACACCTTCGGCTCGCTGGAATTCGACGGCGAGGCCCTGACTGAGCGGCTGGAGCTGTTAGGGCATGCCCGCGCCACCCTCGAAGTGGCCGTCGACCGGCCGATGGCCGTCGTGACGGCGAGGCTCATCGATGTCGCGCCGGATGGGCGAGCGACGCTCGTCGCGCGAGGTTTTCTCAATCTCTCCCAGCGAGAGAGCCGCGAGAGCCCATCGACCGTCGTACCGGGACAGCGTTACCGAGTCAGTGTGCAGATGACGGGTACGGCGTACGCGTTTCCTCCAGGCCATCGGGTGCGGCTGGCGCTATCGACCGCGTACTGGCCGGTCATCTGGCCGTCGCCGGAGCCAGTCAGGCTCACCGTATTCACCGGCGCCTCCGCACTGGAGCTGCCCGTGCGGCAGCCGCAAGCCGCCGACGCGCGCGTACCGCCTCTGCCGCCGCCCGAGGCGGCACCAGCCTCGGCGGCGACGGTGCTGCGCCCGGGACGCCTCGAGCGCTCCGTGACGCTCGATCAGCTGAGCGGCGAAGTGACGCACCGGCTCTTCATCGACGGCGGCACGTTCGGCCCGTGGGGGAAGCTGCGCCTGGAAGGCTCCGGCACCGACATGAGCCACGTCTATGAGCGCCTGTACGCCATCCGGCCCGAGGACCCGCTGTCGGCGCGGGCCGTGATGATCCAGAGCTGCGAGCTCGGGCGCGGCTCCTGGCAGGTGCGGATCGAGACCCGCGCGCAGATGACATCGACGAGGGAGACCTTCGAGCTCGACGCCTGGGTCGAGGCGCGCGAGGGGTCCGAGGTCTTGTGTCGAAGGGAGTGGAAAGCGAGTATTCCGCGCACTGATGTCTAAGTGCGGCGGTGGTATTCGATGAGCTCGGCCAGCCGGAAGCCCGGGGAGAAGGATGACGGCTGGGCGGCCAGCCAGGGGCTCTTCCGGGCAATCCTCGCCGGCCCCGGGCACTCGCTCGCGGACGCCTTCGCGAGCCTCGAGCGGGCGCCGCACGTGGAGCACATCCTGCGCCATCCGACGCGCGACCTGTTCGGGGCGCGGGTGAGCCTGCAGCCTGAAGAGGGCGAGGGCTACTGGGAGTTCACGCGCATCCACGGCGAGATCTATGTCATCGTCGCCAACTTCACCTACAAGGATCCCCGGGTCGAGCTGGTGCCGGGCGACGGGCTGGTGCAATTCAACTTCAAGATCTCGGGCGACATGGCGCTCGCGGTGAGCCGCACCGAGCCGGTGCGCTGGAACCGGCCGTCGCTGCTGGTGTGGGCGCAACCCAAGGGGCTCGACATCAGCGAGTGGACCGCGCCCCGCGCACGCGAGCAGTTCATCATCGTCAGCCTGCGGCCGGAGTTCCTGGCGCAGACCTTCCTGCAGTCCGGCGCCGAGATCCCCGAGCCGCTCAGAGGATTTGCGTCGCCGAGCGCCGAGAAGGTCAACTACTGCCAGCATCCGCTCTCGGCGCAGGCGTTCGAGGCGGCGACGCGGCTCATCAACAACCCGCACAGCGGGCCGCTCGGGCTCGTCTACACTGAAGCGCTCACCCTCGAGCTCATCTGCAACGCAGTGGCGACCCTCTCGTCGCTGACCGGCGCTCCCGCCGAGGAGTACAGCGACAGGGAGCTGCGCTGCCTGCATGCTGCACGCGCCATTCTGATGCGGCAGCTCGCGCCGGCGCCGACGATCGGCAAGCTCGCCCGCTCGGTCGGCATGTCGAAATCGACCCTGACCAAAGGCTTCAAGGCCGTGTTCGGCGAGACGATTTTTGACTTCAGCCTGCGCTGCCGCATGCGCCATGCGCTGACGCTGATGCGCGACGAGGGGCG
>DASVWT010000099.1:0-7134 GCA_036393055.1 Steroidobacteraceae bacterium | reverse complement strand
AGTCATGGAGATATCGGCAGGCGGCAATCCGGGATTGCTTTTCATTATTCTCGTGCCCGGGGACGGACGGCCGAAGCATAGCGTAGGCGCCCGGCATCCCGTCGGCGTTTCACCATATCTCATCGCAAAGCGGCTTGGCAGAAGCCGCGAAAACCCTTAACTTCACGTGCCCCGCCCGCCGGGATGCAATAAGTCCAATCGGAGCCTCATCGAGATGTCCACGGTCCAAGCACGCGAACAGATGATCGAGCAGCAGGTGCGTGCCTGGGACGTGCTCGATGCGCGGGTGCTCGAGATTCTGCGCAAAGTGCCGCGGGAGGCGTTCGTCGCGCCGCAACACCGCTTCCTCGCCTTCGCGGACGTGGAGATCCCTCTGCCGTGCGGCCAGCACATGCTGCGTCCCAGCGTCGTCGGCAGGCTGCTCCAGGCCCTCGCGCTCAGCGGCGGGGAGCGGGTGCTCGAGGTCGGCTCGGGCTCCGGGTTCGTGACGGCATGTCTGAAGGCAGGCGGGGCTTCGGTCCGCTCGCTCGAGATCTTTCCGCAGCTCGCGCAGCTCGCGCGGGCCAACATCACCTCCCTCGGAATGCGTGATGTCGACATCGTCACGGAGGATGCGACCCGGCTCGACTCCGACACACGTTACGACGCCATTGCGGTAACCGCATCGCTTCCCGTCCCCGATGAGCGTTTCCAGCGCCACCTGACGGTCGGGGGTCGGCTCTTCGTCGTGGTGGGCGTGCCTCCCGTGATGGAAGCGCGGCTCATCCGCAGGATCACGGAGGATGCATGGGGCACGGAGAGCCTCTTCGAGACAGTCATCGACCCGCTCGCACATGCAACTCGGCCGCAGGGTTTTGTGTTCTAGGAGCCTCTCTCCAAGACTCGACAGCATTTGGGAGGATTATGCACCGCGCCGTACGGACTTCGAGGCCTGCCCTCGGCTTGGCCCTCCTCTGTGCCGGGCTCGCCATTGGACTTCCCGCCGCCGCCAGGGCCGCGGATTTCGCCCAGGTCTACCAGGACGCCCTGGCCAACGACCCTGTTTTCCAGCAGGCCCACGCCACCTATATGGCCGCGCGCGAGGCCCGGCCAGAAGCCTGGGCATTGCTGCTGCCGCAGATCTCCGGCTCGGCCGGCAAGAGCTGGGATCACACCTCCGGGGTAAGAACCCAGGTTGGCTCGAGCGCATCCGGCGCGCCCGCCCCCTTCTCCTTCCACAGCACGGACGACATCGACACCAAGCAGTGGAGCCTGAACCTTTCGGAGACGCTCTTCTCCTGGGGTGACTGGATGGGCCTCAAGGCTGCGGACAGCCAGGTCGCCCAGGCACAAGCGACCTATGAGGCCGCGGCACAGAACCTCGTCCTGCGAGTCGCCACTGCCTACTTCAACGTCCTCTCCGCGCTCGATACCCTGCAGGCGCAGCAGTCGTCGCTGCAGGCGTTCGACCTGCAGCTGCAGCAGGCCAACAAGCGCTACCAGGTCGGACTGATCGCCATCACCGACGTCGAGCAGGCCCGTGCGGCGCGCGATACCGCCGCAGCGGCCGTGATCGGCGACAAGGAGGCTCTGGCGAGCGCCCAGGATCAGCTCGAGGTGATCACCGGCCGCCAGTACGACACCCTGTCCGAGCCTGGCGCGGACATGCCGCTCGTGATGCCGAATCCCGCCAACCAGAATCAGTGGGTCCAGACCTCGCTGCACCAGAACCTCACGCTGATCGCGAGCAGGCTGGCCGCCGATGTCGCCCGGGACAACGTGCGCATCGCTTTCGGCGGGCATCTGCCCACACTCAGCCTCGTCGCCAGCCGCTCGTTCAACAGCTCCAACACGGACGAGTCGATCGTGGGCATCGGCACCTTCAATGGCCTGCCCGGCTGGGCGAACGATCGGCAGATCGGGCTGCAGGTCACCGTTCCCATTTTCAGCGGCGGCGGGACTGAGGCGCGCGTACATCAGGCGCAGTACCAGTGGATCGCAGCCAAGGATGCGGTCGAGCAGGCATCCCGCTCGACGGTACAGCAGGCCCGTGATGCCTACCTTGGAGTCATCAGCGGAATCGCCCATGTGCAGGCACTGCAGCAGGCGCTCACCTCCAGCCAGACGGCCTACAGGGCCACTGAGGCGGGTTACCGCGTCGGCACGCAGACCGAGGTCGACGTCCTCAATGCATTGAGTACGCTGGTGCAGGCGAAGACCAACTACGCCTCCAGCCGCTATGCCTACATCACCAGCGTCGTACAGCTGCGATATGCAGCCGGCACTCTCGATCCCGGCGAGGTGAAGGCCATCGACCGCTGGCTGACCGCGCCGGCGTCGGTTTCACCCGGCGCGATCACCCCCGAGGCCATGACACCTCCCGCTGCGGCGCCGACCCCGAAGCCACCGCCGCCACCACCGCCGCAGCCCTAGCCGTGGCTACGGGGGTTACGGCCCCTTGGGGGTCAATTGATACGGTTGGTAGGACTTCTCCTCGACCAGCCGCGAGCCGAGCGCCTGGTTGATGCGCTTCTTGATCGCTGCCCGCTCGTCATTGGAGTGGTAAACGGCGCGCGCAAGCTCGATGAAGTCGCGGTCGAAAGTCTGGCGGGCCTCCTTCTCGCGGATTCGATCCTCGATATCCCACAGGCGCTCGTTCACCTCCTGTAGCGCGCGCTCCTCGTGCGAGATCTCAGCCGTACCGAAGCGCGAGTCGCGCCAGGTGCTCTCCAGCAGGCCGAGCTCGAGCCGCACGTTGACCAGCTTGGCGGCATCGAGGATGCGTGCCGTCTTGATCCTGAGGATGGTGATCTTGTCGAGCAGCTCCCCGGGGGAGACAGGGACGAGGATGTCATCGGTCATGCCTTGTATGCTAGCAACTCATCGAGCTTCGCGGTGACCTGCGGCACCTCGATGAGATCCATCACGCCCTGCTCCTCGATTTTTTCCGTCCAGGGCAGCTGCCGCGGATCCCGGCCGCGAAAGCGGCGCGCCGCCTCTGGGTAGGCGTCCACGCACCACCTACGTGAGAGATAAGGGCCGCTGCGGGCAGGGTTCGTCGCTGCATAGAGGCCGATCACCGGGGTGCCGACCAGGGTCGCCATATGTGCCGGTCCCGAGTCGGGCGTCAGCAGCACGGTCGCGCGCGAAAGCAGGGCCAGCATCTGCGGCAGCGTGTCGCGCCCGATCTGATTCACCAGCGGTACGTGGGCCGCGCGCTCGATCTCCGCGCCGACTGCGCGTTCCATGGCACTAGGCCCTCCAGCCAGGAGCACGCGCATCCCATGGCGCCGCACGGCATGATCGGCCACCGACGCATACGCCTCGGGACGCCAATTGCGCCTCGGGTGGCTGGAGCACGGGCTGATGACGAGCGTGGGACGCGCATCGGGAATCAGCCTCTGGGCGTAATCCAACGCTGCCGCGGGCAGCGGCACATCCCACCGCAGCGTGCGTTCGTGGATTCCCAGCGCATCCAGGAAGCCGAGGAAGCCGTCGAGAACGTGCTCGCGGCAGTGCGGGGCGATGCGGGCATTGGTGAAGAGCCACTGCAGCTCCCGCGCACGCGCTCTGTCGAAGCCCATTCGCACCGTGGCCGGAACGAGCAGCGAGAGGAGACTCGCGCGCAGCGACAGCTGCATGTGCAGCAGCACGTCGAAGCGGCGGCCGTGCAGCCGCGCACGCAGATCGCGGCCCGCCGCGAGCCCGGCACGCTTGTCCACGGTGATAAACTCCACGCCATCGATGAGCTCCATCAGGCGCGACTCCGCTTTGCCGATGATCCATGTCAGCTTCGTACGCGGCCATGCGCGCTGCAGCATTCGGATCACCGGCACGACATGGCATGTATCGCCGAGTGCCGAGAGTCTCAATATGCAGACAGTTTCCGGCGGTCCGTCGAGCGGCAGTTTCCGTTTCCTGGAGACCATCGTTAGGCGCAGGTGGGACTCAGAGGGACCCCGTCCATGAGCGGGCGCTGGCCGCTGGGGTCGGAGGTCAGGCACGATGTGATCGAGGGAGGCGCCATGCTATACGACGCCTCCAGGGCCCGCAATTTGATCGCCGCCTGGTTCGACCCCCGGTACTGGAGCTCGCGCGGCGAGCTCGACGGTGCAGCACGCGGCCGGGGCGCTACGCATTTCGTGCGCAGCCGGGATCGCCGGCTGGTGTTGCGTCACTATCATCGGGGCGGGCTCGTGTCCCTCCTTTCTTCCGATCGATACATCTGGCGTGGCGAGGAGCAGACGCGCGCGTTCACGGAGTGGTCGATCACCTACCGGCTGCATCGCGCGGGCCTGCCCGTACCGGCCCCGATCGCCGCCCGGTATGTCCGCCACGGCCGTACCTACCGGGGCGACATCATCACGGAACGGCTGCCGACAGTAGGGTCACTGGCCGAGTGCCTGGGTCTGGGCGCGCTGTCCATCGTCACCTGGATCTCGGTCGGGCGCTGCATCCGGCGCTTTCATGACTTCGGCGTCTGTCACGCCGACCTCAACGCGCACAACGTGCTGCTCAGCGAGGACACCGTCTACCTCATCGACTTCGATCGCTGTCAGTTGCGGCGGGCCGGCATGTGGCGCGACGCCAACCTGGTACGGTTGCGGCGCTCCCTGGAAAAGATCGCATACGGCTTGCCTGCCGATCGGTTCTCGGAAGCTGACTGGCACGCGCTGCTCGATGGCTACCGGCAGCCGGCCGCAGGCCGCGAGCCGTCGGCCGCCTGAAGGGCGCCGCCTCGTCGTCCTCTGAGCTGCGCCTGCAGGTGCCGATGATCTCCAGGAAACTGTATGTCGCGGCGGTCTACGTTGCTGCGCCGGCCGTCTCGGTGCTGCTGGCCGCACGCGGCCTGCGTAACCGCAGCTACTGGCGCAATTTCGGCGAGCGATTCGGTCTCGGCCCATCCCTGGCGAGCTCGCCCATCTGGGTGCACGCCGTGTCCGTTGGCGAGGTTCAAGCGGCAGCGCCGCTCGTCACGGCGCTGCGCAGCCGCTATCCGGACACCCCGGTGCTGGTAACCACGTTCACCCCTACGGGGGCCGCGCGCGCCCGCACCTTGTTCGGCGGGACAGCCGAGGTGCGCTTCCTCCCGTTCGACCTGCCTGGATCGGTGCGCCGCTTTCTGGATCGTGCCCGTCCTCGGCTCGCAGTCATCATCGAGACGGAGCTCTGGCCGAACCTGTATCGCCAGTGCCGGCTCCGCCGCATACCCCTGGTCGTCGCCAGCGCGCGCATGTCGCGTCGTTCCATCGAGCGCTACCGGCGCCTCGGAGCGCTGTTCAGGGAAACCGTGGCGGGCGGGGTCGTTATCGCCGCCCAGGGTGAAGGAGACGCCGAGCGCTTTCGCGCCCTCGGCGCCGCGGCAGAGCGCACGTACATCACCGGGAATCTCAAGTTCGACGTCACTCTCCCCCCCGACATTGGTGATCGCGGCAGATCTTTGCGTGATCGCTACGCCTCAGACCGTGCGGTATGGGTTGCTGGAAGCACTCATGGGGGAGCGGAGGAGGAGGCAGTGCTCGAGGCTCACGCGCGTGTCTGCACCGCTCATACCGGCGCGCTGCTGGTGCTCGCCCCCCGGCATCCCAACCGTTTCGGCGACGTGGCCACCTGGCTGGAGCGGCAGGGAATCGCCTTTGTGCGGCGCTCCCAATCGTCGGTATCTGACGCACCAAGGAGACGATACGACGTGCTGCTGCTTGACACTCTCGGAGAGCTCCTCGATTTCTACGCGGCAGCGGACGTTGCCTTCGTCGGCGGCAGCCTCGTGCCCATTGGCGGCCACAACCTGCTCGAGCCGGCAGCACTGGGACTGCCCGTCCTGACTGGCCCCAACTACTCCAACGGCGAGGCTATCGCGCGCCTGCTTCTCGAGTGCGGCGCGGCGGAAGTGGTACGCAGTGGCGTCGAGCTCGGGTCGCGAGTCGCTGAGCTGCTCTCCGATCAGGCACTGCGGCGGGATATGGGCGAGCGCGCCCGGGCCGCAGTGGATCGCAACCGCGGCGCGCTGGACAAACTGATGAGGCTGATAGCCTCGCTCGTGGAACAGTGACTCAACGGCGCAGGCTGTATTCAGCACTGCAATAAGGACATTTCGCCCAGCCGGTATTCTCGATGGGGAGATAAACCCGCGGGTGGGAATTCCACAGGTACATCTCCGGCATCGGACACGAGAGCGGCAAATCCTCGGCCGTGATCTCGTATTGGTTCTGCGCGTTCGGCTGGATCAGTGACTTTGGTTGGGCGACCATACCGTCGATTATACCTGTCAGCCTGGCCCGTCAGCACGCGCCATCACCTCATCCCATATTGCGGTGACGGCGGCGCGCTCGGCGACGAATTCATCTGCACCGATCAGCCCCGCCTCTCCGGCGAGTGACAAGCGGTGCATCCGGGTACGGTACGCCCGGTAAGCCCCGGTGAGTACATCGACGCTCGCCTGCGGTACGAGATCTGCCGAAGCCACCGACTCGAGCTGGCGGATGGTGTCGGAGAACATCGCCACCGGCGGATAGTCCCTGGCCCAGTTGAGAGCCCAGTACTGGGCGAGGAACTCGATATCCGCGATGCCGCCGGCATCCTGCTTGAGGTCCAGCCTCCCATCCCCGCCCTTGGAGAGCTCCCGCCGCATGCGCTCGCGCATGGACCGCACCTCGTCCCGCAGAGTGTCGCGGCGCACTGCGTTGCGCAGCACCTCGAGGCGGGTCCGCTCGAAATCCGCACACAGCGCCGGGGCGCCCGCCACCGCGCGCGCATGCAGCAGCGCCTGATGCTCCCACGTCCACGCATCGCGCCGTTGGTACTCGGCAAAGGCATCGATCTGCGTGACCAGCAATCCCCCCTTGCTGCTCGGCCGCAGCCGCACATCCACCTCGTAGAGCCGGCCCGCTGCCGAGTGCATGGTAAGAAGATGCAGCATCCGTTGCGTCAGCCTCACGAAAAAGAGGGGATTGTCGATCGACTTCGCGCCGGGCCCCGCGGCTCCCGCGGCGTCGGTCTCCTGGCGCTCCCCCCGGGAATCGTGCAGGAACACCAGGTCCAGATCCGACGCGTAGCCGAGCTCCAGGCCGCCGAGCTTGCCGTAGGCGGCGACGGCGACGCGCACCGGACGCTCGCCGCCCTCGGCGTCCACGCACCACGGCTCGCCGTGCACGG
>DASVWT010000098.1:0-5106 GCA_036393055.1 Steroidobacteraceae bacterium | reverse complement strand
GTCGCCGATCTCCTTGATGACCTGCGAGGTCCGGTCGAGGGAGGAGGCGGGCGGCAGTTGCGCGATGGCGACCAGGTACTGCTTGTCCTGGGAGGGGATGAAGCCGTGCGGCACGGCAGCGAAGCCCAGGTAGGCGAGGCCGATCAGGCCGGCGTACACGATGACGGCGAGGCCGATGCGGCGGACGGTGCCGACGACGGCGCGCTCGTAGGTGTTGCCGAGCGTCGTGAACCCCCGGTTGAAGCGGCGGAAGAAGCCGCCGAGCACCCGGTCCATGGCGCGCGAGAGCACATCGGGCCTGGCGCCGTGGGGCTTGAGCAGCACGGCGGCCAGCGCGGGCGAGAGGGTGAGGGAGTTGAAGGCGGAGATCACCGTGGAGATGGCGATCGTCAGGGCGAACTGGCGATAGAACTCGCCGGTGAGCCCGCTCACGAAGGCGACGGGCACGAACACGGCGCAGAGGACCAGGGTGATGGCGATGATCGGGCGGCTGACCTCGCTCATCGCGGACTTGGCGGCCTCACGCGGGCTGAGCCCCCTCTCGATGTGCCGCTCGACGTTCTCCACGACCACGATGGCATCGTCCACGACGATGCCGATGGCGAGCACCAGGCCGAAGAGCGACAGGGTGTTGATGGAGAAGCCGAAGGCGAGCAGCACGGCCATGGTGCCGATGATCGACACCGGCACGGCGATCAGCGGGATGATGGAGGCGCGCCAGGTCTGCAGGAAGAGGATCACCACCAGCACGACCAGCAGCACCGCCTCGAGCAGGGTGTGCACCACCGCATCGATCGACTCGCGCACGAACACCGTCGGGTCATAGACGATGGTGTAGGCCATGCCCTGCGGGAAGTCCTTGGAGAGCTGCGCCATGGTGGCGCGCACTTCGTCGGAGAGCTGCAGCGCATTCGACCCGGGGGCCTGGAAGACGGGGATGGCCACCGCGCCCTGGTTGTCCAGGTAGCTGTTGATGCCGTAGGTCTGGGCGCCCATGTCCACTCGGGCGACGTCGCCCAAGCGCACGACCTGGCCGTTGGCGCCGGTCTTGAGCACGATGTTGCGGAACTGGTCGGGTGTGGTCAGGCGCCCCATGGCGTTCAGGGCGAGCTGGAAGTCGGTGGTCGGATCGGGCGGGGCGCCGATCTGGCCGGCGGCCACCTGGATGTTCTGCGCGCGGATGGCGTTGACGACGTCACCGGCGGTCATGCCGAGCGAGGCGAGCTTCTGGGGATCGAGCCAGACGCGCATGGCGTAGTCGCCGCCGCCGAACAGCTGCACATCGCCCATGCCGGGCAGGCGCGCGAGCACGTCGCGGATGTTGCGGACGGCGTAGTTGCGCAGGTACAGGGTGTCGAAGCGCTTGTCCGGCGAGTAGATGTGCACCACCATCGTCAGGTTGGGCGAGCTCTTGGTGGTGGTGACGCCGAGGTTGCGGACTTCATCGGGCAGTCGCGGCAGCACCTGCGAGACGCGGTTTTGAACCAGCGTCTGGGCGCGGTCGATGTCGGTGCCGACGCGGAAGGTGATGGTCAGCGCGAGCGAGCCGTCCATGGTCGACGTCGAGGACATGTAGAGCATGTTCTCGACGCCGACGATCGCCTGCTCCAGCGGCGCGGCCACGGTGTTGGCCACGACCTTGGGGTTGGCCCCGGGGTAGGTGGCGCGCACGACCACGGAGGGCGGGACGACCTCCGGGTACTCGCTGATCGGCAGCTGGGTCAGCGCGATCGCGCCCGCGATGAAGATGAAGGTGGAGAGGACCGCCGCGAAGATCGGGCGGTCGATGAAGAAATGCG
The DNA here is from genome assembly GCA_036393055.1 of Steroidobacteraceae bacterium. GTDB lineage: Bacteria > Pseudomonadota > Gammaproteobacteria > Steroidobacterales > Steroidobacteraceae > 13-2-20CM-66-19. The sequence goes on along the minus strand of DASVWT010000098.1, from coordinate 3,307 downwards.
AGAGTTTCACCGATTCTCCCTGGAGGCGAAGCCGCCCGTGGCGTTCTGGGCGACCATGGTGCCGTCATTGTGATGACGCTCGCCCATGGCGATGAGCTGCGGGTCCACCTGCATGCCGGGACGTACGCGCATCAGACCATTGACGACGATGGTGTCGCCGGGCTTGAGGCCGGATCGCACCACGCGCAGGCCGTCGACCAGGGGGCCGAGCTCGACGGGGCGGTACTCGACTTTGTTGTCGGCGCCGAGGAGCAGCACGTAGCGCATGGTCTGGTCGGTGCCGATGGCGCTGTCGTTGATCAGCACGGCCTGGTAGTGGTCGTTGCCGATCAGCTTGACGCGGGCAAAGAGGCCGGGGACGAACTGGCCATCGGGATTGGCGAGCAGCGCCCGGGCGTAGATGGTGCCGGTCTGGGAGTTGAGGGAGTTGTCCATGAAGATGAGGCGGCCCTGGTGGGGGTAGCCGTTCTCGTCCGCCAGGCCGACATAGACGGCATTACCCAGCGCGCCGGGGCCGGCGCTGGTGTGCGCAGTCTTGCGCTCACCCTCGCTGGCGTGCTTCTCGAACGCGAGGTAGGCCTGCTCGTCGGCGTTGAACTCGACATAGATCGGGTCCAGGGACACGACGGTGGTGAGCAGTGTCTGGCCGTTGGTGACCAGGTTGCCGGTGGTGACGATCGCGCGGCTGACGCGGCCGGTGATGGGGGCCGTGACGCGGGTGAAGGTGAGATTGAGCGCGGCGGCATCCACCGCTGCCTTCGCCGCCTCGACGTTTGCAGCGGACTGGCGGGCATTGGCGGTCCGGGTGTCGAACTCGTCCTTGGAGATGGCGTGGGCGGCATAGAGGTTCACCGCGCGGGTCTGCTCGGACTTGGCGAGGCTGGCCTGGGCGCGGGCCTGGTCGAGATCGGCCTCGGCGCGCTGATAGTCGGCCTCGTAGGGGCGGGGATCGATGACGAAGAGGACCTGGCCCTTGTGGACGACGCTGCCGTCGACGAAGTTTACGGACGAGATGTAGCCCGATACCCGCGGGCGGATGTCGACGTGGTCGACGGCGCTGAAGCGGCCGCTGAAGGTCTCCGAGTCAGTGACGGTCCGCGAGATGACGCGCGCGACGGTAACCTGCGGCGCCGGAGGCGGCATGGCGGCGTGCTGAGCAGACGCATCGCCCGCGCAGCCGGACAAGGTCAGGACGGCCGCGAGCGCGGCGGCGGCGAGCGGGACGAGCGAGACGAAAGCGATTGATCGATTGCGCACGAGGGGACTCCCTTTGTTTTCCCTGAGCTAGACGCAGTCGGCCCTCACGGTTCGACGACGTCGGGCGACAATTCTGGTGTTGACAAGCCCCTGGGGCTATGACTCGCGCGGAGGGGCCGCCGGGTGTCCGGCGGCGGGGGGAAGTCTCTCTCTTAGTAGGTAGATGCGAGAGGCCGTGCCTCCCGCGAGCGCTACATCGACGCGGAATGCACTCCGCCCACGAGCGGCGGGGGCTGGATGCCGGGACGGCGGATTTCCTGTCGGAGGGTCGGGCGGCGGCGGCGCTGCGGCAGCTCGGGGGAGACCCATCTGCCGGTCTCGATGCTTCGGTTCAGCGCCTGGATGACACGGACGTCGGCAATTCCTTCTTCTCCGGACGGCTCCGGCTCGTAGTCGCGCAGCACGCAATCGGAGAAGTAGACGAGCTCCGGCGCGAACTGGTCGCTCTTCTCGTAGTGCTTCTCGCGTTTGCGCTTGCCCAGGCGCAGGACGTACTCGACGCCTTGGGCATACTCATAGGCGGGGTCGACCGTGATGCTGCCCTTGGTGCCGACGATCTCGTAGGCAGAGCGGTCCGAGGCCCCGAAGCTGCAGGTGAAAGATGCGATCCGCTCCTGCGGGAATTTCAGGACGACAGCCACCGTTTCCGGGATTTCCTTGAAGCGCTGATCGCGGCGGGTGACGGCGGTGGCGAGCACGTCCGTCGGCTCCGCGGCGAATGCGGAGCGGGCGGCGTTGATGCAGTAGATGCCGATGTCATAGAGGGGGCCGCCGCCGAGCTTGCGGCTGCTGCGGAAATTCTCAGGCGCGACCTGCATGGAGAAATTGGAGGTGAAGAAGCGCAGGTCGCCGAGGGTTCCGGAGTGCGCCATCTCGGCGGCTTCCAGGTTGCCGCGCTCGAAGTGCAGGCGGTAGGCAATCATCAGCTTGACGTCGTTCTCCCGCGTCACCTCGAGCATCCGCTCGCAGTCCTCCGAGGTGACCGCCATGGGCTTCTCGCAGAGGACGTGCAGGCCAGCCCCGGCGGCGCGCTCGGTGTACTCCCGGTGCATCGAGTTCGGCAGCGTGATGTAGACGGCATCGACCTCACCGCTCTCGAAGAGCTCGTCGGCATCGTCGTAGCTGCAGACGTGGCGGACACCGTAACGGCGAGAAAGCTTGCGGAGCTTTTCCGGGTCGTCGGAGACGAGCGCCGCGAGCGTGCTGTTCTGCTGCGCCTGGGCAAAGGCGGGCAGGATCGCGACCTGCGCGATGTGGCCGAGGCCTACGACGGCGTAGCGGATTTTCCGACTCGAGGAGATGCTGTCAGTCGCGCGTCGAGCGGTGCCCCTGCCGCGGCTTTTGCGCGGTGGGCTGGACCTGGTGATGTCGTCGTTGGCGGCGATCAGCGGGAGGGGAACGGCGCGCTCCGCTTTGCCGGCGCGGCGCCGGCTGGGGTGGCGGGAGCGGCCTGCGGCAGCCGCCTTGCGGCTCGGGGCGGCGCGGGAGGTGGATGATCGGGTAGCCATGCTCCGCGTCGAAGCAAGCACGGTGCCGGAGGGGGCGCAGCCGCCGTCCGCTCGGGCTTCGGAATAAGTTCCTGAATCAAAGGCTTAGGCTCGAGATTGCTTGACTGCCGGCATCGGTACCGGTCTAATACGCGGCCCTCCCCGCAGGCGGCCAGGTAGCTCAGTTGGTAGAGCAGCGGACTGAAAATCCGCGTGTCGGTGGTTCGATTCCGCCCCTGGCCACCACTAACCTACTGACTCTCAACAACATTTTCTTCGGGCGATTTCGGCAGCCGGAGTTGGTGTGCCAGGAATGTGCCATGGATTTGCGAGTTGCCCGCGTAAACCGCGAGGTGATCCGCGGCCAGATGGGCATATCGGCGCACCATACGCTCCGTTTCCCAGCCCGCTAACTCCTGCAAGGCGAAGAGCGGCGTCCCGTTCTGCACGTGCCACGAGGCCCAGGTGTGTCTCAGGTCGTGAAAGCGGAAGTTCTCGATACCGGCGCGCTCGAGCGCGTTGTACCAAGCCTTCGTGCTGACCTGCTTGATGGGCTCGCCGAG
>DASVWT010000097.1:0-4716 GCA_036393055.1 Steroidobacteraceae bacterium | reverse complement strand
TCCTGTAAACTGCCGCCGGCGGCGCCCCGGTAGCTCAGTGGATAGAGCGACCGCCTCCTAAGCGGTAGGTCGTCGGTTCAACTCCGGCCCGGGGCGCCAATAAAATCAATCAATTACGACGATATTCTCGAGCTGGTATCGGCTGTGCCGGCAGGGCTGCGCCTGCGGTGGCGCCGGCCGCGCGAGGGACTCGGCCCGATGTAACGCCGGTACGCTGCGATCCAATCCGTGGCGATGGCGCGCTGCGCTTCCTCCAGCGGCAGTCCGCGACGGCAGACCAGGATGTGCAGGCGGTCCTCCAGTCGATCCTTGGCATATGAGCCCCAACCGCCGATGACGTGATGCGGCTGGGGCCAGAGATTGCGCGGACTGGTGGGCGAGCCACCGAGCTCGAGGCTGACGAGGTGGTCTTCCTCGTAGTCCCGCAGGCGTAAATCGGTGTAGCCGTACTGGCGGACGCCCCGGCGCTTCAGTCTCTCCGTGTACTGCTCCGGCGGCCGAATGGATTTCGTGTAGCCGCGCATGCAGATGGTTTGGCGGATGGTGTCTTGGGTGACCGCGGGATTCAGCGCCCCTGGGGTGAGGTGGCGGTTGGGCAAGGCCTGATCGAGGCCAAATACCACGCTGTACCGGCCATCCGCTTCTGCAATCCCGCCGCGGCCGGAGTAACGATTCGCGAGAGCTGGCGCCATCTGAGTCAGTGAAGCGGCGATCGATGTAATCAAAGCAGCGGACACAAGGGCGAGCGGTCTTCTCATCTGAAGATCTGTGGCAGTCGTTGAAGGGCATGCTGCTGGTGCAGCGCTCGATAGTCTACATGAGTACCCGGGCAGCCTGTTGCTCGCGGTATGTCGATGCAGACGTCACTGTTCGCGGTGCCTGGAGATGTTGGATAGCGACGGAGGTGTGGACGGAATTTTCGGCGTGCTGGTTGAAAACACAGTGTCTCCGATGGATGATGCGCGAGTAACGATCGGCTTGCCGAAGGCGAGCGGAGGGCGAGGGTGATCAGTGTCGCGCGGTATGATTTTCGAGCCGGGCCGCCGCCGAATACCCCGATTGGGGCGGGCGCGGGCTCAGGTGGAGGTGATATGGACGATGTGTTGAGGCGATTGGGTTTGTTGGAGGACGATGTATCGGTCATCAAGACCCACGTCGCAGGAATGGCGGCTCAGATTCCCAGTCTGGCTACGAAGGCAGACTTGATGGCCGTCAAAGCGGAAGTTGCAGCAATAGCGGCTCAGCTTCCCAACATGGCGACCAAGGCCGACCTCATGGCGACCAATGCGGTCGTCGCAGGAATAGCCGCACAGATTCCGCATCTGGCAACGAGGGCGGAGATCGGCGATTTGAAAGGGTCCATGATTCAATGGATGGTGGGTACCGCGATAGCCATAGTGGCCCTGATCTTCACCATGATGAAGTTCGTGCATTGAACCGCGGCCAGATCAGAATCGCAGGGTCACGGTTGCGCCGCCCCCGGCAGTTTCCGTGACGTTGACGCGTGCGCCGTGCGCCGCGGCGATCTGGCGGACCAGCGTGAGTCCGATGCCGCTGCCCTGGCGCTTGGTGGTGAAGAAGGGGACGAAGATCTTCTCTCGTTGGTCCGCAGGGATGCCAGGACCGTTGTCCGAAACCGAGATCGCGATCCGGCCGTCGGGCTCCCGGTACGCCGCAAGGGCGATTTGCCCGGAGGGCGTGTCCCGCAAGGCTTCGAGCGCATTGCGGACCAGATTGATGAGAGCCTGATCGAGCAGCTCCGCATCCATCGCGAGCTCCAGGGTCTCAGGTTCCACGCGCGTCGTCATGTGGATGTCACGATCGGCGAGGTCACTTGCGAGGAGCCGCTGGATGCGGGCAAACAGACGCTGTACCGGCATCACCTCGATCCGGGCCGCGAGCGGCTTCGTCAGCCGGCGATGGCTGCGCACGAAGTGCAGGAGGCCCTCGCTCCTTCGAGCGACGGCCTCCAGCGCCTCGCGAGCGTCGGTCAGTGTGCCCAGGCGCGGGTCATCGGGCGGCAGTTGCTCCAGGACATCGCGCACGAGGCCGTGAGCGGTGGCGGCGAGAGAGGAGACCGGGGTGAGGGAGTTCATCACCTCGTGGGCCATGACCCGGATGACCGTCTGCCACGCCTCGAGTTCCCGCGCGCTCATCTCACTCTCGATGTTTTGCAGGGTCAGGAGGCGCGAGCGGACTCCCCGCGCGGCAAACTCCGTCGCCGCCGCCTTGAGGAGCAGCGTCCCCGAAGAGCGCTCCATCCGCAGGATGGCGGTGCTGCCGGGAGAAAGGGTCTCTAGGCCGATCGCGAAAGGCTCCCCGTAGCGCGAGAGCTGGCTGCTCTGGGCGAGCGCGGACTCGAAGAGCCGGCGCGCAGCCATGTTGAGCAATTTGACGGCACCGCGCTCCTCGATCGAGATGAGGGCCACGGGCACGTGGTTGACCAGAGTCTGCAGATAATGCGCCTGCTCATCCCGCTCCGAGCGGCTGACCCGCAGGCGAGCCAGCACGCGTTCCATGGCAGTCCCGAGATCGCGTTGCGTGCTGTCCGCCGCGAGGCCGGCGAAGCTCTGGGAGAGATCATCGTAGGACACGGCATCGAGAAATCGCGCCAGCTCCCGGCTGCCCTGGGTGGCGAAGCGGATGAGGAAAGTGGCCTCGGCGAGAGTCAGCGCTACGCCCAAGGCCATCGTCACATACCATTGGGTGTTCGCGACGATCCAGGCGACGGCCGCGATCGTCAGGAAGAGCGCCACCGTGCGTGCCACGATTCCGGTGCGGTAACGGCTATAAGCCATGCTTTTCCATCCGCCTGTACAGCGAGGCGCGCGTCAGGCCGAGGGACTCCGCGGCGCGGCTGATGTTGCGGCCGTGAGCCTCGAGCGCACGTGCGATCGCCTCGCGCTCCACCGCATCGAGCCGGGATGACTCGGGCGCCGCTGGCCCGGCACCGAGCGCCGATCCTCCCGGTGTCGCGCCGCCCACTGCGAATGAGAAGTCACCGAGCTCCAGCATCTCTCCCTCACTGAGGATGACGGCCCGCTCGATGGCATGGCGCAATGCCCGCACGTTGCCGGGCCACGCATGTGCCGTGAGGCCATCGAGCGCGGCGGCGGTCAGGCGCTTGGGCGCCACGTTGTACTTCTCGGAATAGATCGCGATGAAGTGCTCGAGGAGCAGCGGGATGTCCTCGGGCCGCTCGCGCAGCGGCGGCAGAGCGATCTCCACCGTGTTGATGCGATAGAGCAGGTCCTGCCGGAATACGTTCTCATCGGCCAGACGCTCCGGCGCGAGATTGGTGGCGCAGATCAGGCGGACATCGATGGGCTGCGGCCTGTCGGCACCGACCGGCGTCACTTCGCGCCGCTCCAGTGCCGAGAGGAGCTTGCCCTGCAGATGCAGCGGGACGTTGCCGATCTCATCCAGGAAAAGCGTGCCACCGGAAGCGGCGCGCAACAGTCCGACCCGGTCCTGCTTCGCGTCCGTGAATGCCCCGCGGCGGTGGCCGAAGAGCTCGCTCTCGAACAGTTGCGCGGACAGCGTTCCCAGGTCGACCCGGACGAACGCTTCCTGTGCGCGCTTGGACCGGCGGTGGATCTCACGCGCCACCAGCTCCTTCCCGGTGCCATTCTCGCCGAGCACCAGCACGTTGGCGCCGCTCGGCGCGGCTCGCCGGATCATCTGAAAGACCCGCAGCATGGCCGGCGAGGTACCCACCATCTCGCCATCGATGCGCGTGGCTTCGGCCAGCCCGCGGCTGCGGTTGCGGAACTCGCTCGCCTCGAGGCGCGATTTGCGCAGGTTGCTCGCGGCGATCAGCGTGGCGAGCAGTCTCTCGTTCTCCCAGGGCTTGGCGACGAAATCCGCGGCGCCGCGCTTCATAGCCTCCACGGCCAGGCTGACATCGGCGTGAGCAGTGATCAGTACCACGACGGCCTGCGGGTCGAGCGTCATCACCTGTGAGAGCAGCGCCAGGCCTTCCACACCCCGTTCCGCTCCGGCAGTGAAGTTCATGTCGAGCAGCAGGACGTCGAAGGTGTTTCGGCGCACCAGGTCCGCAAGCCGCGCAGGATCACGCAAGGTCTCCACGGACGCGAAATGCCGCTTCAGAAGCAGCTTCACGGCGAGGAGGATGTCTTCCTCGTCGTCTATGACCAGGACGCGCGCGGGATGTAGAGAGGTCGTTGCCAAGTGTCCGGATCCGAACAGTGTGCGGCCGATCTTGTACACCCGCGAACAGTTGGCGGCCAAGGGGTAATTTGTAACCGGTTGATTTCATGGTGATTTACGCCTGGCACGCGGACTGCAAAGGCAGGTCATGCATTCCGGCGGACATTCAAAACCGAACGAGCGTCCGGCGCTCGATGTGATCGGCCGACGGGCGGGCGGCACCGAGCCGGATCCCCCTCCGGCAGGTCATGGGATGGACAAGCCGCTCGCCCGTCCGCCGGCTTGGCGACGGTATGGACCGTATGCCGCTGCGGCGGTGCTTCTCGTCGGAGTCGCCGTCTGGCTGCTCCATGGTGTGGGCATCAGCACCTACCGCGTCCCGGCGGATCAGCTCACCATTGGCACCGTGACACGAGGGAAGTTCGAGGACTACATCGCGGTGCGCGCAACGGTTGCGCCCCTCACGACCTTCTATCTCACCACCGAGCAGGGCGGTGTCGTGGCGCAGGTGCTGGCCGAGGATGGCGCCACCGTGAAGGCCGGCCA
>DASVWT010000096.1:0-4499 GCA_036393055.1 Steroidobacteraceae bacterium | reverse complement strand
ACCGCCTATCGCGAGGCGGTACGCATCCTCGCCGCCAAGGGCCTGATCGAATCCCGCCCGAAGCTCGGCACCCGGGTCAGCCAGGCGGGGTCCTGGCATCTTCTGGACCCGGACGTCATCTCCTGGATATTCACCGGCACCCCGGACGAGCGGCTGCTGCACGCCCTGTTCGAGCTGCGCACCATAGTGGAGCCCGCGGCCGCGGCCCTTGCCGCGCAAAAGCGCACCGCCGAGCAGTTGCAGGCTCTGCGCCGCGCGCTGGATGAGATGGCGGCGAGCACCCTCGCGGCCGAAAGAGGCCGCGAGGCCGATCGCGCTTTCCACTCCGTCCTGCTCGAGGCCTCGGGCAATCCGTTCCTGGCCTCGCTGGAAAGCGGGGTCGCCGCCGCGGTGAGCTGGACCACTGTCTTCAAGCAGCGCAACCGGCCGCTGCCGCGTGATCCTCTGCCGGACCATGAGCGGGTGTATGAGGCGGTAGCCGCCGGCGATGCCACCGCCGCGCAGCAGGCGATGGCGGACCTGGTGCAGCTCGCCTTGCTGGATACAACCGGCGGGACCCCGGTCAGCTCACGAGCAGCTCGTCGTGCAAAGCACCCGTCGGGCGGCAGCCCCAGACCGCGTAGAACAGGATGAAGAGATAACAGGCCCAGGGCAGCAGGTACGAGAGCTGCAGGCCGACGTGGTCGGCGAGCGTGCCTTGCAGCTCCGCGAGCGCGCCGCCCGCGATGGCCATGATGAGGAATCCGGAGCCCTCCTCCGTCAGCGGCCCGAGGCCGCGGATGCCGAGGGTGAAGATGGTGGGGAACATGATGGAGTTGCAGAGCCCCACCGAGATGAGGGACCACATGGCGAGGTGTCCGCTCGAGGTGATGGCGACCCCCGCAAGCGCGAGCGCGCCGATGCTGACGGCCGCCAGCAGCCGCCCGGCCGGTATCCAGCGCAGCAGCCACGACCCTATGAACCGCCCGGTCATGGCGCCTCCCCAGTAGAGCACCGTGTACTTGCCGGCCTGCTCGTGCGTCATGCCGCCGATCTCGGGGCGGGAGATGAAGTTGACCAGCGTCGAGCCGATGCCGATCTCGCAGATCATGTAGAGCATGATGGCCGGGACGCCGAACACCAGATTGCGATGCCGCCAGAGGCTGTGGCTCGCCCGCTCCGCGCGCGCGGCGCGGCGGGTCTCCTTGCCGAGATCCGGCAGCCGCACGCGCCACACGAGCAACGCCAGCGCGAGCAGCACGAAGGCGATCAGCACGTACGGCAGCTCCACCGTATGGATGTCCGCGGCGCGTTGCTGCGCGGTGAGTGCCACCGCGCCATGCGCAGTGCCCGAGGTGCTGCGGCCGAAGATGAGGTAGGCGCCGAAAAGCGGCGCGAGCGTCGTCCCGAGGGAGTTGAACGCCTGCACCAGATTCAGCCGGCTGGAAGCCGTCTGCGGCGAGCCGATCACGGCCACGTACGGATTGGCCGCCACCTGCAGCAGCGTGATGGACGCGGCCAGCAGGAAGAGCGCCAACAGGAACATGTCGTAGGATTCCAGCATGGCGGCGGGAACGAACAGCGCCGCGCTCACCGCCATGCCGATCAGGCCGAGTACCACCGCCAGCTTGTAGCCGGTGCGCTCGAGCACCTTCGCCGCCGGCAAGCCCATGATGAGGTAGCCGAGGTAGAAGACGAACTGCACCAGCAGCGACTGCGTGTAATCGAGCCCGAACGCCGACTTGAAGTGCGGCACCAGGGTGTCGTTGAGGACGGTGGCGAATCCCCAGATGAAGAACACGCTCGTGAGGACGGTGAGCGCCGCGGTGTAGCTGCGCTTGCTGGGAGCCTGATCAGCCACGAGCCCGGAGCCGCCGGGAAGATTCACTGCCATTTGGGATTATCTCAGGCGGTTCGGACAATAACTCGTACAATAAAGGAGGCCGGGCCGCTGCACAAGATCGGCCGGCGCATAGTCCCAGGAGGGCCAAATTGCGTTACTGTCTGAGCGATCATAAGTCGCGCGCGCTGCATCCGCGCGCCGGATCGTAAGCGAGGGGCGATGAAGGCAATCCGTATAGGCATCGTTGGCGTCGGCAAGATAGCACGTGATCAGCACCTGCCCTGCATAACCGCCAATCCGGCTTTCGCGCTCGAGGCTGCCGCGAGCCGCAATGCGCAGCTGCCAGGCATTGCGAATTTCCGCACGCTCGAGCAGATGCTCGATGCCGCACCCGGGCTCGATGCCATCGCCATCTGCACCCCACCGCAGTTCCACTACGAAGGCGCGAGGCTGGCGCTCGAGCGGGGCAAGCACGTGCTGATGGAGAAACCGCCGTGCGCTTCGCTTGCGCAGCTCGGGCATCTGCAGCAGCTGGCGAGCGCCGCACGACGTACGCTTTATCAGACCTGGCACTCGCAGCACGCTCCGGGGGTAGCCTCTGCCGCTCGGCTGCTCCAGGTCCGGCGCCTGCGGCGCCTGCGGGTTACGTGGAAGGAAGATGTACTGAAGTGGCATCCTGGCCAGAAGTGGATCTGGCAGGCCGGCGGCTTCGGCGTTCTGGATCCGGGGATCAACGCGCTGTCGATTCTGACGCGGCTGATCGCCGAGCCGGTCTTCCCGCGCTCGGCGCTGCTGCGGGTCCCCGCGAACCTCGAGGCGCCCATCGCGGCCGAACTCGAGCTCCTGACGGCCGGCGGAGTCGAGATCGGCGTCTCGCTCGATTTTCGCCATACCGGACCGCAGACCTGGGACATCGATTTCGAGACTGATCAGGGGCCCTTCAAACTCTCCGCCGGAGGCGCGACGCTGACGGTAGGTGGTGAGCCGGTGCACGGCGAGCCTGGCGAGCTCCACGGCGAATACACCTCGATTTACCGTGCCTTCTCGGAATTGATCGCGGCCGGCCGATCCGAGGTGGATTCGCGCCCGCTCGAGCTGGTCGCGGACATCTTCCTCACCGGCAAGCAGGTCGCCGTGGAGCCGTTCGAGGAACCGCACTCTTAGCGTGATAGTCAGTCGACAAGGTTAGCAAACATGACGATTTCCGGAGAATTGTTCATCGGGTTCGAGCGCCGGGCTACTCGCCATACCTTTCACGCCATCGATCCGGTCGGCGCCCGGCCGCTCGCACCGGAGTTCAGCGCAGCAGGCGCCGGCGAGATCGAGGCCGCCTGCGCCCTCGCCTGGTCGGCCTTCGATGCGTACCGCGGGCTTTCGATCGAGCGGCGCGCGCTGTTCCTCGAATCGATCGCGCAGCACATCCTGGATCAGGGCGAGGCGCTTCTGCGCCGCGCCCACGAGGAGACCGCCCTGCCGCTGGCTCGCCTGGAGGGGGAGCGCGCGCGCACCGTAGGCCAATTGAGGCTGTTCGCCGCGGAGCTGCGCGCGGGAGAATGGCTCGGATTGCGACTGGATCCGGCCCAGCCGCAACGCCGGCCGGCGCCGCGCCCGGATCTGCGCCAGCGCAAGATCCCCTGCGGGCCCGGGGCGGTATTCGGCGCGAGCAATTTTCCGCTCGCGTTTTCCGTTGCAGGAGGTGATAGCGCGGCGGCGCTGGCCGCCGGCTGTCCGATCGTGGTGAAGGGCCACCCGGCCCATCCGGGCACCAGCGAATGGGTAGCTCGCGCCATAGTTGCCGCGGCGGCCGAGACGGGTATGCCGAATGGCGTATTCTCCCTGCTCAACGGACCTGACACGGCGCTCGGCGTCGCCCTGGTGAGCGATCCGCGCATTCGCGCAGTCGCATTCACCGGCTCGCGGGGCGGCGGCCTGGCCTTGATGAAGGCCGCGGCCGCACGGCCCGAGCCGATCCCGGTATACGCGGAGATGAGCAGCGTCAACCCCGTGATCCTGCTGCCGACGGCGCTCGCCAACCGCGCCGCGGTCCTGGCACGCGACTTCATCGCCTCCCTCTCCCTCGGGGTCGGCCAGTTCTGCACCAACCCGGGTCTGGTCCTCGCCCTCGAGGGTGCCGGGCTGCAGGAGTTCCTCGATGCGGCGAGCGGCGCCTTGAGCGCCATCACACCGGCCGTAATGCTGAGCCCGGGCATCCATCGGCACTACGAGCAAGGGGTCGACCGAATGGCGCACGAGCAGGCGATCTCACTGCTTGCGCGCGGCATGGATTCCGGCAGCCCGCACTGCGGCCGAGCGGCCCTGTTTTGCACCTCCGCCCGCGCCCTGCTGGCTGACTCGCGACTGGCTGAGGAGACTTTCGGTCCGGCATCCCTGGTGGTGCGCTGCGCCGACCGTGCGGAGCTGCTGGAGGTGCTGGATCATCTGGAAGGCCAGCTCACCATGACGCTGCAAATGGATGAGCCGGACCAACCGGTGGCACAGGCGCTGCTGCCCACGCTTGAACGCAAGGCGGGCCGGCTGATCGTCAACGGGTGGCCGACGGGCGTCGAGGTCTGCCACGCAATGGTGCACGGAGGCCCGTTCCCCGCGACTTCGGACGGTCGTAGCACTTCGGTCGGAACCTTGGCGATCGAACGGTTCCTTCGTCCGGTGTGCTACC
>DASVWT010000095.1:0-7087 GCA_036393055.1 Steroidobacteraceae bacterium | reverse complement strand
TTCGTCGGCATGGAGGTGCACGAGTTCGCGCACATGGTGGCGGAGAATGCCGGCCCGGATCGCAGCGCCTTCCTGTCGAGCTTCTTCACGCTGGTCGCGACCCACGGGCTGCACGTCACCTGCGGGCTCATCTGGATGGGGATCATGATGGTGCTGGTGGTGAAGAAGGGCTTCACGCCGTCCACCGAGGCACGTCTCAACTGCCTGAGTCTCTTCTGGCACTTCCTCGACATCATCTGGGTCGGGGTGTTCTCCCTGGTCTATCTCTTCGGGGTGTCCTGACATGAGCGTTGCCAACGAGGCCGTCGCAGGCCACGCGCCGCACGGCGCGGCTCACGGGCCGCACGGCTCCCGCAAGTCCTACGTTACCGGCTTCCTGCTGGCGATCGCACTGACGATCGTGCCTTTCGGGCTGGTGATGAGCCACTCGTCCATCGGCACGCCGCTCATCATCTCGGTGTTCGCGCTGCTGCAGATCGGCGTGCATGTCGTGTACTTCCTGCACGTCAACCGGTCGGAGGAGCAGCGCTGGAACATGATGGCGCTCGTCTTCACGGCCATCGTCGTGTGCATCATCCTCGGCGGCTCCATCTGGATCATGCACAACCTGTACATCAATATGATGCCGGGCATGATGCAGGGGTCCATGGGCTGAGGATCGGGAGTATCATGGCGCGCTCCTGCCCCCCGGGAGAGCGCCGCCATGTCCGCAAGCCTTTCGACCGCCGCCGATAAGCGCCACCGCTTCCACGAGCTGCATCGCAGCGGCTGCTTCGTCATTCCGAACCCCTGGGATGCCGGCAGCGCGCGCTATCTGCAGGCGCTCGGATTCCAGGCGCTTGCGACGACGAGCTCCGGCTTCGCGTGGTCGCAGGGAGCGCCGGACGGCGGGATGGCGCGCGAGGCGGTTCTCGCGCACCTGCGCGCGATGGTCGAGGCGACCGATCTGCCGGTCAATGCCGACTTCGAGAGCGGATACGCGCGCGATCCCGGCGGCGTGGCGCAGAGCGTGCGCCTGGCCGTCGAGACCGGCGTAGCGGGGCTGTCCATCGAGGACTCCACGGGGGACATAGCCCAGCCGCTTTACGACATCGACGATGCAGTCGCCCGGATGCGCGCGGCCCGCAAGGCGATCGACGGCATGGGGGGCGATACCCTGTTGGTCGGCCGCGCGGAATGCTTCCTGGTAGGCCGACCCGATATCGACGAGACCATCTCGCGGTTGCAGGCGTACGCGAGCGCGGGTGCCGATTGCCTCTACGCGCCGGGCATTCGCTCGCCTGAGCATATCCGGCGCGTTGTGGAGAGCGTCGCGCCGAAGCCGGTGAACCTGCTCGTTGGCTCTGCCGGTGGGCTCTCTGTCAAGGAGATCGCCGCGCTCGGCGTGCGCCGCATCAGCGTGGGTGGCGCGCTTGCGCGCGCGGCGTGGGGTGGTTTCATGCGCGCTGCGAAGCAGCTGGCGGAAGAGGGCAGCTTCGACGGTTTTGCGGACGCCACACCCCACGGCACTCTGCAGTCGCTGATGAGAGTGCCCGCGGGCGACCAGCCGATCCGCGGTATATAGTCAGGGCCTCATCCCTTACTTCATCACATGTGGTTCAAGAATCTCACTGTCTATCGTCTGCCCGCCGATTGGAGCTGGTCCGCGGCCAGCCTGGAAGAGGCGCTCGCGCGCCGGCCGCTGCAGCCGTGCAGCCCGCTCGAGATGCGAAGCATGGGCTGGGTGCCCGCTGCGACCACGGATCGCCTTTTGCACACCGTGGGCGAGCAGCACCTGGTGGCTCTGGGCGTCGATCAGAAGCTCCTGCCGGCCTCGATCGTGCGGCAGGAAGCGCAGCAGCGCGCGCGGGTGCAGGCGCAAACGCAGGGCTTTCCGGTTGGGCGGCGCCAGATGCGTGCGCTGAAGATGCAGGTGTTGGATGAGCTGCGCGCGCGCGCCCTCACACGGCGGCGCATCACGCGCGGGTGGATCGATCCGGGCAACGGCTGGCTCGTGGTCGACTCCGCGAGCGAGCGCCGGGCAGAGGAGCTCGTCGAGACGCTGCGTGATACGTTGGGCAGCCTTGCGGTGCAGAAGGTCGATACGGAGCGCTCCCCGAGCGCGTGCATGGCCTCGTGGCTGATGCAATCGGAAGCTGCCGGCGCATTCGCCATCGAGCAGGACCTGGAGCTGCAATCGGGGGAGCCCGCCAAGTCCATCGTGCGCTATCGCCGGCATCCGCTCGACGGCAGGGAGGTGCGCGCATACGTGACGGGCGGCAAGCGCCCCACGCAGCTCGGGTTGACCTGGAACGGCCGGATCTCCTTCGTCCTGACGGAGAAGCTGCAGATCAAACGCGTGGAGTTCCTCGAGGTCGCGCCCGAACGCGGGGATGAGGACGAAATCGATGCCGCCGAGCAGTTCGACCTCGACTTCGCGGTGATGGCCGGCGAGCTGGCGAAGCTGCTCGCGGAGCTGATCCGGGAATTGAACGGCAAGGTCGCCGATCGCGCGGCGGCCTAGCAGGCGCTCCCTGGGATCCGCGTCACAGATCGTGCACATCCGCAAGCGATCGGCCGGGGCGGCTCCCCCGCTGCGGACCACGGGCGATGAGATTGCTCGAAAATGCTGAATCGGTAGCATCAGGCCGGGCGCAGCTCTGATACAAGAACAGCACCGCTGAGTCGCGCAACCTTGCAGGCGCGGCCTACCGGAGGTGACTTGATTCTGCTCGAGCTGAGTGCTGCCTTGCTGATCGCGGCTGCCGCCGGTGGTGTGCTGGGATTTCGGGCGGCCACGGCCAGAAGGCCGAAGCTGCGCGACTCGGAAGAGCTCGCCACGTCCTCGCTGTTCACCGAGACCGAGCGCGCCATGCTCGAGTTGGTGGCCAAAGGTGCCCCGCTGCAGGAGGTGCTCGACACCCTGACGCGCGCCATCGAGCGGATATCGCCCGAGTCGCTGTGCACCATCATGTTGCTCGATGAAGCGCAGCGGGGGCGATTGCGCATGGCCTCGGGCCCGAGCTTGCCGCAGCCGTATCTCGCGGCCGCCGACGGGCTCGAGATCGGTCCGGAGGTCGGCTCCTGCGGCTCCGCCGCGTTTCGCAACGAGACGGTGATCGTCGAGGACATCGCCACCGACCACCGCTTCGCGGCAGCGCGCAATTTCGTGCTGGGCCATGGGCTGCGCTCCTGCTGGAGCCAGCCGATTCGCGACTCCCGAGGCTCGGTGCTCGGGACCTTTGCGACTTACCGCCGCTTCGCCTCACGGCCCCGGCCGCAGGAGCTGCGGCTCGCGCGCGTCGCCGGTCAGCTCGCGGGGAACGCCATCGAGCGGATCCGCGCCGAAAGAAAGCTGACGGACGCGATCCGCAGTCTCGATCTGGCGGAAACCGCGGCGCGCTTCGGCATCTGGGAGGCGGACTTCGAGCAGAACACCGTCACGATCTCGAGCGGACTGGCGGCGCTGTTGGAGCGCCCCGCCGCGCGCTGCGAGCTGAGCCGGGCGGAATTCGAGGCCACGGTCCATCCCGAGGAGCGCAGCGCCATGTGGTCCGGCGAGAGCAGCCGGCGAGCCGGCGGCAACCTGCAGGCCGAGTTCCGCCTGATCCTGCCCAGTGGGGCCGTGCGCTGGATGCGCAGCCAATGGATGCTCGTGCCCGGCTCGAGCCCGGCGACGCGCGCGACCGGAGCCATGATCGACATCACCAGCGAGCGCGAAATGCTCCTGGAGATGATGCAGCGTGCGCACCACGACTCCCTCACGGGGTTGCTGAACCGGGCCTCGCTCTATGAATGTCTGGAGCGGCTGATCGCTGCGCGCAGCGATTGCGCATTGGCGCTCGTGTACATCGATCTCGACCGGTTCAAGGAAGTCAACGACAGCCTCGGGCACGCGGCGGGGGACAGGGTGCTCGAGCACGTGGCGCGGCAGATCGCTGCCAGCATCCGCCAGACCGATTTCGCGGCACGCATCGGTGGCGATGAATTCGTGATCGTCCTGCCGGGGGTGGGCGATCCGGCCGATGCCGGCCGCAGCGCGGCTGCCGCCAGCGATGCCATTGCGACGCCTCTCGATGTGAGCGGCAAGTCGCTGCGGGTGCAGACCAGCCTGGGGATCAGCATCTACGGGCGCGACGGCGGCGACCCCGACAGCCTGCTGAGGAGGGCGGATGAGAGCATGTACGGGATGAAGCTGTTGCATCGGCGCGAGCGCGCGGGCGGCGAGCACGCCGGCTCCTGGGACAGCACCGCGGATCCGGCGAGCCGTTGTGCCTAGGCTGGCGGCAGAGCCGGTACCGGTCAGGCAGCAGACGGCGCGGTTTCCATCAGGCAAGAGCGCTTGCCGATGAGCGCGGCCCACTGCGCCAGCCGTGGCCGGGTGGCCCGCCAACCCTCGCCCGCAAAGCGTAGGTCGAGATACCCCAGTGCACAGGCGATCGAGAGGGTGCCGATATCGATCGTGTCCTGGAGACTCTCCTGCTCCAGGGCATCCAGCGTGGTGCGGATCTTCAGGAGCTGGGCGTCGGCCCAGTCCTGCCACTGCAGCTCCCGAGGGCGGACCGCCTGCTCGTACCGTGTCAGCACAGCCGCGTCCATGATGCCGTCCGCGAGCGCCTGGCGGCGTAACGCCGTCCAGCGCGCGGGACCCGGGACCGGAAAGATGCGGTTGCCACCCGCGAGCGCATCGAGGTATTCGCAGATCACCGGAGAGTCATAGAGCGCGCTGCCGTCCTCCAGTATGAGCGCCGGGATCTTGCCGATGGGATTGCTGCAGCGCAGCCCATCGTGAGGGCTCACCGGGGTCAAAGAGATGCCGATCAGCTCGATCTTCCCGGCGAGCCCGAGCTCGTGCGCGGTCGCGCGCACCTTGCGCACGTAAGGCGAGGCGGGATTGAAGTAGAGCTTCATGTCCGTCAGTTTGCGGTACCGCCCCGGGGCGCTGCAATCACTCCTGCTTATGGAATCGATTAGTCAGGCTCTGCCGCCGATCTCGTCGATGTGCCGCAGCAGGTCGGCCGGGTCTTCATACACCCGCACCGCCCCGGAGCGCTCGAGCTCGTCCTGGCCGTAGCCGCCCGACAGCAGTCCGACGCCCAGACCGCGGGCGCGCCGTGCCGCGAGCATGTCCCAGATGCTGTCGCCGACGATGACGGCGGATTCGATGTCGGCGCCCAGGCGCAAGGCGGCTGCGAGAAACAGGTCCGGATCGGGCTTGGCATGGCGGACATCGTCACGGGTGACCACCGGCACCCGCGCCGGATCGACCCGTAAGGCATCGAGGTTGTATTGGGCCGATTCCATGCGGCCGCTGGTGGCGATGGCCCAGGGGATCCGGGCTTCGGTCAGATACCGCAGCAGCTCGATCGCGCCGGGCAAAGGCCGGACCCAGCGCGCGAGGCGCGCATAGGCCTGTGCATGTTGGCGCTGCAGAGTCTCGAGCAGAGTCGGGGTGATCTCGATGGGCGTCTCCCGCAACAGCATCTCCGTGAATAGTCCGCCGCTCATGCCTATCTTGCGGTGAATGCGCCATACCGACAGCTCTATGCCGGCGGCATGCAGGGCTTCCTGCCATGCGAGCACGTGCTGGTAGACGCTGTCCACCAGCGTACCGTCAAGGTCAAAAAGGAAACTGACGTCGGACCTGCTCATCGATCGAGACCTCGGCAGATGTAGACTTGCGCAATCGGCGCTCGCATTCTGTAGGAGTCGGACCATGAAGAAAATAGATGTCTCCAGGGCCAAAACCACGCTCGGCTCCGGCTATCCGGCGCCCCATGACGAGCCCTGCCGCCAGCGCCAGCGGGTGCGGCTGGGGGATGCCGCCGGACTGACCCAGTTCGGCGTCAATCTGCTGCGTCTGGCGCCCGGGGTCTGGTCCAGCCAGCGCCACTGGCATTCGGCGGAGGACGAGTTCGTGTACGTCCTCCAGGGCGAGGTCGTGCTCGTCAGCGATGCCGGCGAGGAGGTGCTGCGGGCGGGCGACTGCGCCGGATTCGAGGCGGGCGAGCCCAATGGGCATCATCTTCAGAATCGCAGCGGCACCGAGGCAGTCGTGCTCGAGGTCGGCTCGCGCAATCCCGATCGCGACGGTGTCGACTATCCCGACATCGATCTCACGATCCGGCCCGGCTCACGCGAATTCCTCCACAAGGACGGGACACCTTATCGGCCGCGGCAGCGTTGAGTCGGGCTGAGTGGTGTTCGGCAGCCCAAGGAAGCCATCCGGATGCAAGCCGGCGAGCGAGTGCTGGCGCTCGAGGAGCTTGCGGACGCCATGCTGCGAGCCTGGCCGCCTAGGCGCCGGTCAACCGCGCGATGCGCTCGAGTGCGGGCGGATGCGAGTAGTAGAACGCCGTGTAGAGCGGGTCGGGCGTCAGTGTGCTCGCGTTGTCGCGGTAGAGCTTGACGAGGGCGGAGGCCAGCTCCTGGGCGCTCGCATGCTGGGAGGCGAAGCGGTCGGCCGCGAACTCGTGAGTGCGCGACCATAGGGAGCTGAGCGGCGTGGTGAAGAATAGCGCCACCGGCCCTGCCAGCGCGAAGAGGAGGAGCGCCGCGTGCGCCGATGGCGTCGGCACGCCGAGCAATCGGTAGAAGGCCGGTTGGCCGGCCAGCCAGCCCAGAAGCGCAAAACCGGCGAGCATGGTCACCATGGATACGATCAGCCGATGGCGGACGTGCCGCAGCCGGAAGTGTCCGAGCTCGTGGGCGAGCACCGCCTCGATCTCCGAGGCGGCGAGTTGCTTGAGCAGGGTATCGAAGAACACGATGCGCTTCTGACGGCCGATGCCGGTGAAGTACGCATTGCCATGGGCGGAGCGGCGTGAGCCGTCAACGACGAAAACGCCGCTCGAGCGAAAGCCGCAGCGCGCAAGCAGATCCTCGATCCGACCTTTGAGCGATGCGTCCTCGAGCGGCGAGAACTTGTTGAAGAGCGGCGCGATGAAGGCGGGCCAGGCCCAGGTGATGAGCAGCGTCACCGCCAGCCAGACGCCGAATGCCGCCAGCCACCACCAGCGGCCGGCGTGGTCCATGAGCACGAGGACCGCGAGAATCAACGGTGCACCGATCAGCACTGCAAGCGCGAGTCCTTTGCCCAGATCGCTGA
>DASVWT010000094.1:0-9587 GCA_036393055.1 Steroidobacteraceae bacterium | reverse complement strand
GAAGTTGCGGGCGAACAGCAGGGCGTCCCCGGTTCGTGTCCGGCTTGGTATTGGCGGGTTGTTCGACACGTTTTGCTCTGCCTGGGTGATGCTCATTGCAAACTCCTACATTATGCGCAGGTTCCGGCCCTGCGTCACCGTTGTCTCAGCCGCCCGACCGCTTGGCGTCGTAACCGAGACGGCACAGCTCCGTGACCAGCCGGTCGCGGTGCTCGCCCTGGATCTCGATGACGCCGTCCCGGACGGCGCCCCCTGCGCCACAGAGTCTCTTCAGCCGGCCGGCGAGCGCCTCGAGATCCGCGGCGGCAAGCGGCAGGCCCGAGATCACGGATACGCCCTTGCCGCCGCGGCCAGCCACCTCGCGGCCGACGCGCACTTCGCGCCGGGGAGGGCTGGGTGGCCTTCGGGGTGCTCCGGGGGTGCCCATGGGCTTACTTTAAACCTTATGCGCTGCTATGGCGCAGAACTTGCTCGAAGCCCGGGCATGGCGGCGCGATCCATCGCATCCCTCACCATCGCCTTCGGGCTGGTGGCGATCCCGGTGAAGCTGTACTCGGCCACCGTCAGCTCCGAGCGCCTGCGCTTCAATCTGCTGCACTCCAAGGACGGCTCGCGCCTGAAGCAGCAGTACGTTTGCCAGGAGGAGCAGCGGGTGGTCGGGAGGGAGGAGATCGTCAAGGGATACGAGTTCGCCAAGGACCAGTACGTGATGTTCACTCCAGAGGAGTTGAAGGCTCTGGAGGAAGCCGGCACCCACAGCGTCGATGTCTCGCAGTTCGTGCCGCTCGCCGCCGTCGATCCGGTGTACTTCGAGAGGACGTATTATCTTGCGCCCGATCAGGGCGGCGCCAAGCCCTTCACGCTCTTCGTCACGGCGCTGCGCGACAGCGGGCGATGTGCGGTGGGCCGTTGGGCCAGCCATGGCAGGGATCACGTGGTCATTCTCCGGCCCATCGACAACGCCCTTGCCCTGCACCAGCTGCATTTCGCGCCGGAGGTGCAGTCCGTCAGCGCCCTCGGTGTCGAGAGCACGAAGGTGCGCGAAGCGGAGCTGAAGCTGGCGCGACAGCTCATCGAGCAGCAGAGCGCCGAAAGTTTCGATCCGGGAGCCTTCCCGGATGAGGTCAAGGCGCGAGTCGAGGAAGCGATTCAACGCAAGGTGGAAGGGCGGCAGGTCACGCTAGCCGAGCCGCGCCCGGAGCCCGGAGGCAACGTGGTCGATCTGATGTCCGCGCTCGAGGCGAGTCTGGAGCGGGCCTCCGCGAGGCGCGCGCCAAAGCGGGCCTCGGCACGGGCCCCGGCCCGCGCGCACGCCAAAGGTCACGGAAAAGCCGCTCATTCCTGATCGGGCCGGGCGGCATAGCGATTGCGTGTCGTCTGTCGCTTCCTGGATCCTCTGCCGAACATCAGTTCAAGGTGTCACACATGAAGACTGCACGCTTGCTCAGCGTTCTGGCAGCCTCGAGCCTCGCCGGAATCGCTTATGGCCAGACTCAGACCGCTCCCGCGACTTCCCCTTCCTCCCAGTCCAACACGCCGCCGGCAACGGCACCGGCTCCGGGCTACAACACTTCCAGCCCGAGCTCGGCCTCCAGTCCGCATCAGCGCGCCGTGACCGGCATGCGGTCCCACGAGACGCCGCCCAACGCCAACCCGGGGCCGGCGGCAGCCGCCACCGCGCACCAGGACCAGAGCCTGCGCATGGCCGAGGCGGGCCCCGGCGGCCACCCCTGGTCGAACATGCCTGTCGAGACTTCCTCGGGCCAGTCGCTCGGGTCGGTCTCGAGCGTCGTTCCGGGATTGAACGGTCACAAGAGCTCGGGTTATGTGGTGGTGTCCGGCGCCAATGGCATGAGCGTGCCCGTGCCCTACCGGACGGCGCACTCCATGGTTCGCGGCGGCAAGCTGATCCTCAGCCAGTCCCGCCTCGAGCACGCGCCCAAAGTCACCCAGGAGGATCTGCAGAACAATGCAGACCATGCCTGGCGGATGAAGGCAGACCAGTACTGGCGAGCCAAGGGTCACGGCCACGACCAGAAGTAGCACACTCATTGCGGCATTCGACGGAATTGCGAACCGATTGGAACGCCCATTGCGCGTTCGGGGCGCTAAAATTCGCGCCTCGCCAGACCATGGCGGTGGTGAAAAGGCTAGTCAATGGCCCAACGGTCGCGTTTGCACGTCCCCCGCCCACCGGCCCGCCCGGGTGATAAGCCGGACTTCGGCTATGTGAGCCTCAGCCCGGCGGGCGCAGTCGCCCGGCCGGACGCCAGGGCTGCGGCCCGCGAGGTCGAGAATCTCGGCCGCGAGATGGTGCGGGTCCTCGATGAGAACGGCCGTGCCCAGGGTCCCTGGAACCCGCACCTGGAGCCGGAAGAGCTGCAGGTTGCGCTGCGCCATATGGTGCTCACGCGCCTGTTCGACGACCGCATGCAGCGCATGCAGCGCCAGGGGCGGATCTCCTTCTACATGAAATCGACCGGCGAGGAAGCCGTATCGGTCGCCCAGGGGATGGCACTGCAGCCGGGCGACATGCTCTTTCCGTCCTATCGCAACCAGGGCCTGTTCATCGTCCGCGGGCGCAGCCTGGTCGACCTGATGTGCCAGTGCCTGTCGAACACCCGTGACATGTGCCGCGGGCGGCAGATGCCCATCATGTATCACTGGGGCGCGGGCAACATCTTCTCGATCTCGGGGAACCTCGCCACGCAGTTTCCGCAGGCGGTGGGCTGGGCGATGGCGGCGGCCATCAAGGGCGAGGATCACCTCGCCGCGGCGTGGATTGGCGAGGGCGCGAGCGCGGAGGCCGACTTCCACCACGGGATGACGTTCGCTGCCGTCTACCAGGCGCCGGTGATCCTCAACATCGTCAACAATCAATGGGCAATCTCGACCTTCCAGGGATTTGCCGGCGGGGAGCGTCGCACGTTCGCGGAGTACGGGCCGGGATACGGCATCCCAGGCGTGCGCGTCGACGGCAATGATTTTCTTGCGGTCTACGGCGTTACCCGATGGGCCGCGGAGCGTGCTCGCCAGAGCGGCGGGCCGACGCTCATCGAGCACGTCACCTATCGCGCGGGCGCCCACTCGACCAGCGACGATCCGTCGCGCTACCGGCCGAAGGAGGAATGGACGGAGTGGCCGCTCGGGGACCCGATCGCCCGCCTGAAGCAACACCTGATCGGCCTAGGCGAGTGGTCCGAGGAGCGCCACGCGGCGCTCGAGAAGCAGCTCGAGGCGCACGTGGTCGCGTGTTGGAAGGAGGCGGCGGGCTTCGGCACTCTGACGGAGGGACCGACTCTTGATCCGACCTCCATGTTCGATGACGTTTTCCACGAGATGCCGCCGCACCTGGTGCGCCAGCGCGAGGAGCTGAAGAGCCTGGCTGCTGCTCAGGCGGCCAAGGGATCCGGCGAGGAGAAGAGCCTCGAGACTCGTTCTCGCGCCGTCGCGAAGGAGGGCTGAGCGTGGCAAACATGAACATGGTGCAGGCGCTGAACTCTGCGATGGACATCATGATGGAGCGTGATCCGCGCGTCGTGGTGCTGGGCGAGGATGTCGGCTATTTCGGCGGGGTGTTCCGCTGCACCGAAGGCCTGCAACGCAAGTACGGTGAGCAGCGGGTGCTCGACACGCCGATCGCGGAGGGTGGTATCGTCGCGGCGGCCATCGGCATGGGCGTGAATGGCCTGAAGCCGGTGGCGGAGATCCAGTTCGCCGATTACATCTATCCGGCTTTCGATCAGATCGTGAGCGAGCTCGCGCGGCTGCGCTACCGCACCGCGGGGGAATTCTCCGCGCCCGTAACCATCCGCACGCCTTGCGGGGGCGGCATCCGCGGCGGGCAGACGCACTCGCAGAGCCCGGAGGGCGTCTTCACACACGTCTGCGGGATCAAAGTCGTGATGCCCTCGAATCCGTATGACGCCAAGGGGCTGCTGATCAGCTCCATCGAGGATGAGGACCCGGTTGTCTTCTTCGAGCCGAAGCGGCTCTACAACGGGCCGTTCGACGGCGATCCGCACAAGCCGGCGGTGCCCTGGAGCACCCATCCCAAGGGAGCGGTGCCCGAGGGGTACTACAAGGTGTCCCTGTCGAAGGCCGAGGTCCACCGCCCTGGCAAGGACGTCACCATACTGGCCTACGGCACGATGGTGCATGTTGCGGAGGCAGCCGTCAGGCTGGCCAAGGTGGACGCGGAGATCGTCGACGTGCGGGCGCTCGCACCGCTCGATACCGATACGATCTGCACGTCGGTGTGCAAGACCGGGCGCTGCGTCATCGTCCATGAGGCGACGCGCTACAGCGGGTTCGGCGCGGAGCTCGCCGCCACGGTGCAGGAGGAATGCTTCTGGCACCTGGAGGCGCCGATCGCCCGGGTCACGGGTTGGGATACTCCGTATCCGCACGCGTTCGAGTGGGAGTATTTTCCCGGGCCGGCGCGCATTGCCGCAGCGCTGACGCGCGTGATGGAGGCGACATGAGCCGGTACGTCTTCAAGCTGCCGGACCTCGGCGAGGGAACGGTCGAGGCGGAGATCGTCGCCTGGCGGGTGAAGCCGGGGGACGAGGTGTCGGAAGACGATGTGCTGGCGGAGGTGATGACGGAGAAGGCGGCCGTGGAGGTACCGGCGCCGGTGAGCGGCAAGATCGTCTCGACGACGGGGCAGCCGGGAGACATGGTGGCGGTGGGGGCGGAGCTGGTGGTGCTGGAGACCGCGGCCGGCGCAGCGACCGCTGAGGCAGGCGCGGCGGCAGGTCCTGGCGCTGCTGCAGGTGACCCGGGTGCCAATGGCAGTGCTGTCAGTGTGTCTGCAGGGTCGGATACCGGACGCCGGGTGTTGACTTCGCCGGCGATCCGCCGTCGGGCGAAAGAGGCGGGCATCGATTTGCGACAGGTCTCCGGGTCGGGGCCGCAGGGGCGCATCGTGCGCCAGGACTTCGACGCCTATGCGGCCGCCCGATCTGCCGGCCGCGCGCCTTCAGTGGCTGCGGTGACTAGGCTCCCGGCCGCGCGGGGGCAGGCTCCGGCGCCGCGGCCTTCGGGCGGTACGGAGGAGATCAAGGTCATTGGCCTGCGGCGCCTCATTGCGCAGCGGATGAGCGACTCCAAGCGCAACATCCCGCACTTTTCCTACGTGGAGGAGGTGGACCTGACGGAGCTGGAGTCGCTCCGGCGGCATCTCAACACGAAGCTGGAGCCGGGGACGCCGGCACTCACCTATCTGCCGTTCCTGGCGCTCGCCCTGGTACGCGTGCTGGAGGACTTTCCGCAGTGCAACGCGCACTTCGACGCGGAGCGTGGCGCCATTGTGCGCTACCGCGCCGTGCACCTCGGCATTGCGACGCAAACCCCTGAAGGGCTCAAGGTGCCGGTGGTGCGCGATGCGCAGCTGCGGTCGCTGTGGGACGTCGCGGCCGAGATGCGGCGCGTGACGGAGGCGGCCCGCACCAACAAGGCGACGCGTGAGGAGCTGGGCGGGTCCACGATCACGCTCACCAGCCTCGGCAAGCTGGGTGGCATCGCGAGCACGCCGATCATCAACGCGCCAGAAGTCGCCATCATCGGCATCAACCGCGCCGTCGAGCGGCCAGTGGTGGTGGACGGCGCCATCGCCGTGCGCCGCATGATGAATCTATCCTCGTCCTTCGATCATCGTTTCGTCGACGGCTACGATGCGGCGGCGATGATTCAGGCGCTGAAAGACCGTATCGAGCACCCTGCGACTATCTTCGTGAGCTGACGCCGCGCCAGTCACGCGCGGTGTACCTGAAAGCGAAGCTCTGCGCAACCGGCATGAGCTCGATGATGTTGATGTTCACGTGCGCCGGCAGTGATGCGATCCAGGCAACGGCGTCGGCAATGTCTCTCATTCTCACGCCTGGCCGTGAATGCACGCTCGATGCCGTTCAGCGATACCACGTTCATTTAGTCCTCCGAGCCCCCTGCATGAGGGGCGCGTAGTGAAGCGTTGACTTAGGCTCGGTGCAATCGATATATTGATCTCGGTGCAATTGGCCAATTACATTGAGCTTGCCGATGCCGTGGTCGCGGACATCCGTACAGGTAAGCTCCGTCCCGGGGACAGGTTGCCGCCCCAGCGGGAGTTTGCGTATTCCCGTGGCATTGCGGTTTCCACCGCGCAGCGGGTCTACGCCGAGCTGAGTCGGCGGGGAGTGGTGTCGGGGGAAGTCGGGCGCGGGACCTTCGTGCGTCTGGCGGTCCCGGCGGCCAGGCTAGCGGTCGGGGAGCCGACCTCGCTCACGATCGACCTCGACCTCAATTTTCCCGCGGTGGCCGAGCAGGAGACGCTGCTGTCGGGAAGTCTCTCGGAGCTCATGCGGCGGGATGCGGAGTGGCGTGCCGCATTCCTCCCCGCCAGGGTCTACGGTACACGCTCGCTGCGCAGCACCACGGCCGCCTTTCTGTTTCCGGGGGGCCGATGGCCGCACATCACCGAAAGCCTGCTATTCGCCGGCAATGGCAAGCAGGCGATAGCCGCGGCTTTGGCCGCAACCGTACGACGCGGCGAGGTGCTCGGTGTCGAGAGTCTGACCTACCCCTTCATCAAGACGATTGCGCAACAACTCGGCATTCGCCTCTTCCCGCTGCCGCTCGATGACGAAGGTGTCGTGCCCGAGGCCATCATCGAGGCACACCGTGACGTCGGCCTGAGTGCCGTATTTCTGCAGCCGACTTTCCACAATCCGCTCGGCGCCAGCATGTCCTCGGTGCGCAGCAGCGTGATCGCAGAGATTCTCCTTACAGAACGCATCCTGGCGATCGAGGACACCGTATACGCCTTTCTCGATCCACGTCCACAGCGGCTGTACCGGCTTGCTCCCGATCGTGTCGTCCTGATCGACAGTTTATCCAAGCGTCTGGCTCCGGGGTTGACGCTCGGCATCATCGCTGCCCCGCGAGAGCTGCGCGAAAACATCGCCAGGGCGCTTCACAGCGGGGCATGGGTGGCGCCATCTCTCGCGCAAACCGTCTGTGGGCGATGGATGGCCGATGGGACCGCCGCGAAGATAATCGACGCCAAGCGGATCGATGCCGTTGCTCGGCAAAAGCTGGCCCGGCAGTGGCTGGGTCGCTTCGGCTTGATCGGTAACCGCCAGGCTTATCACTGCTGGTTGCCTCTGCCAGGCGCATGGCGGGCTGATGCGTTTGTCGCTGCTGCGGCGCGACATCACATAGCGGTCACGCCTGCGTCCGCTTTCGCCGTCATGCCTGATGCCCCGAACGCCGTACGGTTGGCCCTGTCTGCTCCACCCACGGAGCTTCTTTCCGAAGCGCTCGAGAAGCTTGCATCCATTCTGGACGGCGGGTGCGACGCGCCGCCATCTGTTGAATGACTCGAGAGGTTAGGCGTCTTCGGCCGGTTCCCTGCCGAGGATCTCGTCCCTGACGTCGTCGATCTCGCGGGCGCGTGACGGGCGCGCTTTTGCGCCCTCGCACCGCTCCGGCCGTGGGCAGCGGGAGCTGCGGGGGCAGATGATCCGCGCGGGCTGCTCCAGGGCGTCCTCGATCCATGCAATGTTGAGGACGTTGGCAACGGCCACGAGTGCCTCGGCGGCAGCTTTCGGAATACGGCCCTCTCCGCGCCGGTGTACGCATTCTCCGAAAATGCTGTCGATGATGTTGCGACTGGCAACACCGTTGGCATCCAAGGCGGGCGCGAGGTCCACACCGACGGAGAGGACGTGCGGGTTGCCGGCCATGTCCTTCACACGGTGAGAGTGGCAGCAATACAGAAGGGAGCGGTCGCCGTCGCTGAGGACTGAGATCTGTGAGCCTTTATCGCCCCGCGGGGTGTCGATCATGCGGAAGACGGCCCAGTTGGGGCAGGGGTCGCTCACCTGGGCGAGGTTGCCCCAGGGGAGGGGGATGCCGTTGCCGCGGTAGACGGCGCGCAGGTATCCGGGCGGGTAGGCGTCGAAGAAATGCCAGTAGGGGTACGGGGAGACCTTGGTCATGCGCCGCATGATGACTGCGGGTGTGAGCTCCAGGCGGGTGCCGGGCTCCACCCGGTGGCGCTCACGCGCGAGGAAGCGGCGGAAGGGAACGCGCGGGGCGAGCAGGGAGCCGGCGAAGAAGCTGCACTCGAAGTCGCGCCAGGCGTGCAATACGTCCTGGGCATTCATCCCGGCGGTATCCGACCTGCCTTCCGGGCTGCCACCCATCTCGCCTCCGGTGGCGTGAGCCGACTTCAGGCCATCGCCGCCATGCAACACCTTGTGCGCGATGTGCGCGGCGAGATCGAACTTCAAGCGCGCCGGGTCCGACTGCAGGGCACGGTTGGCGTAGATGATGCGCGGCGGCTCGAAGAAGGAGCGCACCATGCTGCGGACCTCGCGATCCTTGTCGCGCGCGAGCACCGGCTTTCGCTCGAACCAGCGGATCTCCAGGCCGTGGCGCTTGCAGAGGCGCAGCAGGTCATCGACCGACAGCGGAAATTTGCGCTCGCCGACGCCGTCGGCGGCGCGCTCGAGGTCCGGGAAATCGTTGCGCGACATCTCCTGGTGGGAGCGGATGAGAAGATGCGCGAACTGCCGCCCGCTGGTGCCCGTCTGGGCGAGGAGCTCCGGGATCGCCGCTTGCAGCACGTCCTTGGAGAAGAGGAAGGCCGGCTCGAGCGGCACCTTCGCGGCGCCACCGCTCGGTGCGGCGGGAGTCGGCAGCTCGAGATCCGCGCTCTCGTCGAGGAACCATTCCGGGTCGCGCTGAAACACCTCGGCCAGGAGCTCGAGCATTTCGCTGGACGGGGCGCGCTTGCCGCTCTCGATCATGCTGAGGTAGGACACCGATGGCGCATGCGCGGCGTCGCGCTGCACGCAGCGCGTGGAGAGTTCCTCCAGGGTGAGGCCGTTGCGCTTGCGGATGGAGCGAAGCTTGGCGCCGAGCAGATGCCCCTTGCGCAGCAGCGGTGTCATGAAGCGTGCCTCCCCTCCGGTTATCGTTGTGAAATTAACATTGTGAAGTTTCTTTAGTCAAATTGCGCGCGAAGGGGCGGTATGCTCCCTGTCCATGAACGCCCAAACCGACGAGCTCGTCTATTCGCGGGAGCCGGCCGGCTCCCCGGTTGAGATCCTGGGACCGCGGATCGAGCGATCCGCGGAGGTCCTCACGCCGCTGGCGCTGCAGCTGGTGGCGAGCCTGCACCGGCGGTTCAACGCCAGGCGCCTGGAGCTGCTGCAGGCGCGCGGGCGTCGGCAAGAGGAGCTGGATGCGGGCGCGCTGCCGCAGTTCCTGCGGGAGACCGCGGATGTCCGCGCCGCCGATTGGCGGGTCGCGCCGGTGCCGGCCGACCTGCAGGATCGGCGCGTCGAGATCACCGGTCCCGTCGACCGCAAGATGATCATCAACGCCCTCAACGCGCCGGTGCGTTGCTTCATGGCGGACTTCGAGGACTCCTGCGCGCCCACGTGGGACAACATCGTGCGCGGCCAGGTCAACCTGTCCGATGCCATCCGCCGCACCATCACTCATGCGGACCCGGCCACCGGGAAGGTCTATCGGCTGGCGGAGCGCACCGCTACCCTAATCGTGCGCCCGCGCGGCTGGCACCTGCCGGAGAAGCACGT
>DASVWT010000093.1:0-4290 GCA_036393055.1 Steroidobacteraceae bacterium | reverse complement strand
CGCCGATTTTGCGCAGGCGTGGAGTCCCTCCCTCGTAGGCCTTCAGTCCTTCGGCGGCGGCTTCTGGGGCCTGCCGTATCACGACGGCCCCGCATGCCTCATCTACCGCAAGGATCTGCTCGAGGAGGCGGGGCTCGAGGTCCCACGGACATGGGAGGAGTTTCATGCGGCGGCGCGGCGCCTGCACGCGCCGCGGCACGGCCGCTTTGGGACGGCGCTCGCGCTGTTTCCCGACGGTCACAACGGCTTCTACGATTTCTGCATCCAGGTCTGGAGCCGGGGCGCAGAGCCTTTCGGCGAGGGCGCGCGCCCGCAGCTGTGCAAGGACGCGGCGGCGCAAGGGCTCGAGTTCCTGCGCCGTCTGGCGGCCGACGATGCGGCCATCGCCCCCGGCGCACGTGAGCTCGACAGCGTCAGGTCGGGACTCCTCTTCTGCGAGGGCAAGGTGGCCCTGATGGCCAACTGGTTCGGGTTCGCGGCCCTCGGCGAGCGTTGGGAGGAGAGCCGGGTCAGGGGACGTGTGGAGGTGGCGCCGCTGCCGCGCGGGGCGGACGCAAGCCACGGCGGGCGGAGTGTGTCGTTGAATGTCTTCTGGGTGCTCGCGCTCGCCTCGGGCTCGCGCCGGAAGGATCTCGCATGGTCCCTCATGCGTCACATCGCCACGGCCCCGATGGACAAGCTGACCACACTCGAAGGAGCCATCGGCGTGCGCCGCTCCACGTGGGCCGACCCCGAGGTCAACCGGCTCATTCCCTTCTTCCACAAGCTCGAGCTCCTGCACGGGCATGCGCGCGAGCTGCCGGCGCATCCGCGCCTCGCCGACATCGCACACGTGATCGATGACCTGCTCGCGCAGGCAACGGCGAGCCGCGAGCCGGTGGACCGCCTGCTGCGGGAGGCGCAGCGCCGCATCGAGAGCATCGTGAAATGAGCTTGCGCCAGAGTCATCCGCTGCCCTCCCGGCCGCGGCCGATCGTCCTCATCGGCACCGGCGGCATCGCCAACGATGCGCACCTGCCGGCTTACGCGAAAGCCGGATTCACGGTGGCGGGAGTGTTCGACCTCGATGGCGGCAAGGCGCGCGAGACGGCGCAGCGGTGGCGCGTGGAGCGTGTGTTCAGGTCGGTGGAAGAGGCGGCGACGGCCGTGCCGGGCTGCGTGTTCGATGTGGCGGCGCCGCCGACGGCTCATGAGGCCATTCTCGCCGCATTGCCCGAAGGCGCCACGGTCCTCGTGCAGAAGCCGCTCGGGCTCGACCTGCGTCAGGCGACGGCCATCCGGGACCTCTGCCGGAGCCGGCGATTGCAGGCCGCCGTCAACTTCCAACTGCGATTCTCGCCGATGATGCTCGCAGTGGCCGACGCGCTCGGGCGGGGGCTGCTCGGCCGGCTGCTCGACATCGAGGTGCACCTCAGCCTGCGCACGCCGTGGGAGCTCTTCCCGCATCTGAGATCCAATCCCCGGGTCGAGATCGTCTCCCACTCCGTCCATTACCTCGACACCATCCGCGCGCTCGCGGGCGAGCCGCGGGAGGTGCTCGCCCGCACCTATCGCTTCCCGGGGAGCGGCCTCGCGGATACGCGCACGTCGGCCATCCTCGACTACGGCGATGAGCTGCGCGTGACACTGTCGATCAACCACCACCACGATTTCGGCAGCCGGTTCCAGGACGCCGCGTTCCGCGTCGAAGGCGACCGTGGCGCTGCGCTGGTGAAGCTGGGACTCTTGCTGGATTACCCGCGCGGCGAGCCGGATGAGCTGTGGATCGCACCGCGCGGCGGCCCCTGGGAGGCCGTCCGGCTGCAAGGCGGCTGGTTCCCCGATGCCTTCATAGGGACGATTTCCAACCTGCAGCGCTTCGCTGCTGGCGAGGATGAGGTGCTGAAGACATCCGTGGAGGATGCCTGGCACACGATGGCTCTTGTAGAGAGATGCTACCAACAATGACTGCACCGAGTTTGCGAGGCAAGACTGCGCTGGTCACCGCGGCGGCGCAGGGTATCGGACGCTCGAGCGCGCTGGCGCTTGCCGCCGCGGGGGCCCGCGTCATCGCCACCGATATCGATGAAGGGAAGCTGGCGCCGCTTCGGGAGCAAGCAGGAGTCGAGGTCTGCCGCATGGACGTGCGGGATGCGTCGAGTGTGGCGTCCGTAGCCGCTGATGCGGGTACCGTGGATATTCTTTTCAATTGCGCCGGGTTCGT
Source organism: Steroidobacteraceae bacterium (assembly GCA_036393055.1). Lineage (GTDB taxonomy): Bacteria > Pseudomonadota > Gammaproteobacteria > Steroidobacterales > Steroidobacteraceae > 13-2-20CM-66-19. Next base: position 2,087 of record DASVWT010000093.1, on the reverse strand, counting down.
TCACCACGGCACGGTCCTCGAGTGCACGGACGAGCAGCTGGACTTCGCTTACGACCTCAACGTCAAGTCCATGGTGCGCACGATCCGCGCGGTGCTGCCCGGCATGCTGGCGAAAGGCTCAGGCTCCATCATCAATATGGCGTCCGTCGCGAGCAGTATCAAAGGCGTCCCAGTGCGCTGTGTCTACGGAACGACCAAGGCGGCGGTCATCGGGCTGACCCGGTCGGTAGCCGCGGATTTCGTGAGCCGCGGGATCCGCTGCAACGCCATCTGTCCGGGCACGGTGGAGACGCCCTCACTCGAGGAGCGGCTGAGGGTGCAGGGGGAAGCCCAGGGCGGCTATGAGAAGACCCGCTCAGACTTCATCGCGCGCCAGCCGATCGGACGGATCGGCCGCTCGGAGGAGATAGCGGATCTGGTGGTGTATCTCGCGGGGGCCGGCTACACGACCGGGCAGGTGCACATCATCGACGGCGGCTGGTGCATCTAGCGGCGACGCTCGAGGGAGCCCTTATGCGGCGGAGGGTGGGGAGGCCGGGGGCTCACCGGGTTCGCGGCTGGTCCGCCACGCGTCATAGCATCGCGGGTGGAAATGCAACATGAGGGTATCCGCCTCGAGGCGGGCCTCGACCTCGTACTCGATCTCCTCCGGGCTCACCAGCACGCGGCAGAAATCACAGGGCGCGCCGCAACCCTTGCCGCCCCACATGCGCCCGGGGATGGCGCTGCGCAAGGCGGCCACCGACAGCCTGGAGGACCGTTGTTCCGGGGCCGGCTCGTTACGCCCGGTCGGTAGCGACCCGTTCATGCTTCCGTCCTGTCCGGCCGCGGGCGGTCGGACGTGCGATGAGGACTAGCTTCCCGCGCGCGAACTTTACCATATTATCGGACGTATCCGCAGCCCTCTCGTCGCCGTCGCTCGTCGAATACTCTTTGCCTCGCTGGCGGCTTTCCGCTATGGTTCCCCAGCCGGCCGGCCCTCGAAGGTTAGCCGGCATTCATTATTAAAATGTTTCTGTCGGGGCCTTGAGTCGCACGGAACTCCGGACGCAGCTTGCGGGAGATTGTCCGTGGAACGAAGCGGACTGCCGGCGCAGCGGCGACTGGAACCGTTGCTGACGCCTCGCAGCACACGCTATCCGGTGCCTAGCGCATCGGCGCTCAGCCTTTGCCGGCATCGACCGGCCGCAGCCCATCACCTTTCCGAGGCCCGTGCCCCGTGCGCGCGGCTCGTGTATTTCGCTGGAGACAGAGAATGCAATCGCCAGAGCAAGGAACCGAGCCCAAGCGCCGCAAGACGAACGGCGCAGCACGCAAAGAGGCCGATTCTCTCGATGTGCGCGAGATCCTGCGCGCGCTGCAGTCCGTCCGCGACGGCGATTTCTCCGTGCGCCTCGCCGGTGACAAGGCGGGATTGGCCGGCAAGGTCGCCGATACCTTCAACGAGATCGTAAGCTCCAGCGAGCGCCTGGCACAGGAGCTGGAGCGCGCCGGCCGCATCGTCGGCAAAGAAGGCCGCACCCGCCATCGTGTGGGGCTCGATCGGCGCACCGGCTCCTGGGGTGAGATGGAAGGCTCCGTCAATACGCTGATCGACGATCTGCTGTGGCCGACCACGGAGGTGACCCGTGCCATCGCGGCCGTCGCCAAAGGCGACCTGTCGCAGACCCTGAGCCTCGAAGTGGACGGACGGCCGCTGCAGGGCGAGTTCCTGCGCTCGGCGAGCATCGTGAACGCGATGATCGAGCAGATGAGCGCCTTCACCTCGGAGGTGACGCGCGTGGCGCGCGAGGTCGGCACCGAGGGCAAGCTCGGCGGCCAGGCGGCGGTGGCCGGCGTCTCCGGCACCTGGAAGGACCTGACCGACAGCGTCAACTCCATGGCCGGCAACCTCACCGGGCAGGTGCGCAACATCTCCGAGGTGACGGTGGCCGTGGCGAACGGCGACCTTTCGCGCAAGATCACGGTGGACGTGCGCGGGGAGATCCTGCAGCTGAAGGAGGCCATCAACACGATGGTGGATCAGCTGCGCTCCTTCGGCTCCGAAGTGACACGCGTGGCGCGCGAGGTCGGCACCGAGGGCAAGC
>DASVWT010000092.1:0-3309 GCA_036393055.1 Steroidobacteraceae bacterium | reverse complement strand
ATGGCCGCGGCGGTTGACTTACGCCGACATCACGGCTGCTCTTCATGCCGGCCAGCACAACGTGATCGCTTTGCGAGTCGTGCCGCCGCAACCGCAACCGCGCGCGGCGCCGGCCGGTATTCTGCGCGGCCCGGTGGCGCTACGGAATGTGCCGCCGCCGCCGCGCATCTGGCTCAACCTCGCCGACCGCAGGCAAGCGCGGATCTCCATGAGCCTCCTGCACGCGCCCCTCATCCGCCAGGGCATGGATTTCTGGTGGGTCGATGGCGGCGGCGGCGCCGCGCAGATGCCCGGCCTCGACCCGCAGCTGTGGACCAACGAGGTCTTCTATGACTCGGTCGCGCGGCAGACCGGCAAGCGCGCCTTCATTCTCAGCCGCTACGGCGGCTGGGGCAGCGAGCGCTACCCCGCATTCTTCACCGGCGATGCGTACTCCGAGTGGCGGGTGCTCGCCTATGAGGTCGCCTACACCGCGCGCGGCGGCAACGTGCTGGTTCCCTACATCAGCAACGACATCGGCGGCTTTCACGGCGCACGGATCCCCTTCGACCTCTACGCCCGCTGGATCGAGTTCGGCACCTTCAGCCCCATCCTGCGCATGCACAGCGCACACGAGAATCCACTGGAGGGCAACACGCGCATGCCCTGGGTGTACGGAGCGAAGGGTGTCGCGCTCATGCGTAAATACTTCACGCTGCGCATGCGGCTCATGCCGTACATCTATACCTACAGCTGGCAGGCGCACGAGCACGCCTTGCCGCTGCTGCGGCCGCTCTATCTCGAGTGGCCGGATCTCGATCAGGCTTACCGCCACTTCCACGAGTATTATTTCGGCGCGCAGATGCTGGTGGCTCCGGTACTCGAGGCCGGCGGCGCGCGTACCGTCTACCTGCCGCCCGGCAGGTGGCTGGACTTCTTCACCGGCAGGCGCTATCAGGGTGACACGACATTCACCGCTCGTTATCCGGTGGGTGCAACACCTGTCTTCGTGCGCGCTGGAGCCGTTATTCCCGAGCAGACGGCACACCATCCTGCGGATGCAGGCGGCGATGAGCTGACGGTGAACGTCTATGGCGACGGCACAGGCCGCTTCGATCTCTACGAGGATGATGGAGTCTCCCTCGATTATCGACGCGGCAGGTACGCGTTGACGCCGATGACACATCGTACTTCCGGCACCAGCCATCGGCTGGTCATCGGCCCGACGCGTGGATCCTTCACGGGACAGGCGCAGCGCAGGGTGTACCAGGTCCGTGTTCATACGGCGCACCGGCCTGGGCCGGCCTCGGTTGACGGCAAGCGCCTCGCCGGGTGGCGCTGGGACGCGCACGACTCGACCGCATATTTGACGCTGCCCGTCGAGAGCATCCGTCACCCGCTCATCGTCACATGGTAGGCTTCCGGGCGCTCTGAGGAGGCGCCCCATGCGAAGCAAACAGTCGAGCCCCGCTACCGCGATTTTCGCCGCAATGGCAGGGACGATCCTGACCGCGATGGCGAGCCCAGCCGCCGCCGCTGCGGGCGCCGACGGCAATCCCTATCTCTGGCTGGCGCAGATCCATGGAAAGAGGGCGCTTGTCTGGGTACAGGCCCAGAACGGCCGTAGCGATCTTGCGCTGAAGACGGACCCGGTCTATGCGCGCGACCGCTCGCAGATCCTCGATGTGCTCAATGCCAACACCCGGATCCCGCAGCCCACGCTCGATCACGGTTGGGTGCTCAACTTCTGGCAGGGCACCGATCACGTGCGCGGCATCTGGCGGCGCACTACGATCGCTTCCTACGCGGGGCAGAAGCCGCGCTGGCAGACTCTCCTCGATGTCGACCAGCTCGACAGGCAACTGCATGAGAACTGGGTCTGGAAGGGCGCCGACTGCACCGCCGCCTTCGACCGCTGCCTCGTGAGGCTCTCCCCGGGCGGCGGCGATGCCGTCGAGGTGCGGGAATACGATCCCCGCAGCCGCCGCTTCATTGCCGGCGGATTCGAGCTGCCGGTCGCGAAAGGGGAGGCCGTGTACCTGCGGCCCGATGCAGTGCTGGTGGCCACCGACTTCGGCGCAGGCTCCATGACGCCATCTTCCTACCCGCGCGTGGTGAAGCTCTGGCGCCGGGGTGAGCCGCTCTCGAGCGCGCGCACGCTGTTCGAAGGCCGTCCGGATGACATGGCGGTCGGACCCGCGGTATTTCATGGCCCGTACGGGACCGTGGCGTTGATCATCCGCCGCCCGAGTTTCTTCAAGGCCGACTACTACGTGCTGCGGCCCGACGGCGGTACGCTCGAGGTGCCGTTGCCCGAGGATGCTCAGGTCGCGGGAGTCACGCGCGGACAGTTGATCGCAACTCTGCAGAACCCGTGGACGGTCGATGGCCGCACGATAGGGCAGGGCGCGCTCATTGCGTTTCCGGTGCTGGCCTATTCCCGGTCGGGTCACGCGCAGCCGGTATCGGTGCTCTACACGCCAGGCCCACATGCCATGATCGACGAGGTTGCGGCCGGTCAGGACGCCGTGTACGCCTCTATATATGAGGATGTAGTCGGTGCCATCCATGAGTTCCGTCCGGCATCTCATGGAAAATGGCTCGCAAAGCGGTTGGCGCTGCCCCGGGGCGGCTCCACCTCCATCGTCTCGACCGATGACTGGGGATCACAGGCGTATTTCGACTTTCAGAGCTTCCTGACGCCGCCTTCGCTCTACGCCTACACCGGCGAGGGCGCGCCGAAGCTCATCAAGGCGCAGCCCCCGACCTTCGATGCCCGCGGCCTGGCGGTGCGCCAGTACTGGGCGACTTCCCGGGATGGCACGCGGGTGCCGTACTTCCTCATCCGGCCGAAGAAAGCGCGCGGACCGATCCCAACCATTCTTTACGGCTACGGCGGCTTCCAGGTCTCGCTCACGCCCTGGTACTGGAACGAGGGCCACAAGCCGCTCGATGCGGGTCAGACCTGGCTCACCCGCGGCGGCGCCATTGCGGTCGCCAACATCCGGGGTGGCGGGGAGTTCGGGCCGGCCTGGCACCAGGCCGCGTTGAAATACCACCGCCAGCGCGCCTACGACGACTTCGAGGCGGTTGCCGCTGACATCGAGCGGCGCGGTCTCTCGAGCCCGAAGGAGCTCGGCATCGTCGGTGCTTCCAACGGCGGACTTCTGGTCTCGACCGTCATGGTGGAGCGGCCCGACCTCTTCGCCGCAGTGGTCTGCCAGCGTCCGCTGATCGATATGCTGCGCTACACCCAGTATGGCGCGGGCGCATCGTGGATCGGCGAGTATGGCGATCCCGCCGATCCGCGGATGGCCGCCTACATCCGGA
>DASVWT010000091.1:0-15386 GCA_036393055.1 Steroidobacteraceae bacterium | reverse complement strand
GTGACGTCCGCGGACTGCAGTTGCACGGTGCGAGGGGTGCTCGCGCCGGGATCGAGGACCTCGAGCGTGTGAGTCTCCCCCGCCGTGGCCGGGGCGAGGCCGGCATTGATGGTGTTGACGCTCGCCTGATCGGTGGCATTGACGACATCCACGCCGTCCACCTGCAGCACCGTATCGCCACGCACCAGGCCCGCCGCGGCGGTTTGCGATGGCAGCTCGGCTGCCGACTGCAGATAAGCGATCCGGACGCTGCGAGGCGGGCTGCTCTGGACGATCTCGAACTGGATGCCGTAGCCGACCTCCACATCCGACTGCGACAGCGAGTCCCAGACCGATGTCGGGTAGGTGAAGTGGAACCGGTCCTTCGGTGCGCCGGAAGACGTGGTCTGCGTGGTCTTCATGAGCTGGAAATAATCCGCCGTCGTGTGGAGCGCCGGATCGACGTCCTGAACCTCGTCGTACCATAGGTAGAGCTGGTGTGTCCAGGAGCGCAGCCAGTTGTTCTCGTCCTCGGTGGTGCCCTGGAGGTCGCTGGTCCCCGGGCGAGGCGAAGCGCACAAAGCGGCGTACTTGGAGGCGGGCTGAAAGACGCCGGGGGTCCAGGTGTCGGAGCCCCCGCCGCTGGTGCTCGAGGTGTGCGGCCCGGCACCGCTGCCGCCACCGCAGCCGCAAAGTGTGGCGATGACCGCCAGCGGCAGCGCCCAACGCGCCACGCGCGACGACTGAAAGCTTGCGACCGCCGCCATCCCGGACCTCCCCTGCGAATGCGGGGCCGCATCGGTCACGCGGCCGTTGCGGTGCCGCCTCGTCGTCAGTTGGTTCACTATAGCGGAATGGCCGCGCGATGCAATCCCGCAGCCTAGTTGACCACGTTGGTGGTCGTCGTCGAGGGCAGAGTCACCGTGGTCGTCGTATTCGCCGCCACCGACACATTGTCGAGCACCGTCCAGTGGAGAGTCTGGTAGCCGCTCTGGCCGAGGACGGCAGCCGGAGCGTAGAGATCGTAGTTGCACGTGGCCGCGATCGTGTAACTGCTCGATGGTGTTGCCGCCGGAATCCTTGCCGTTGGCGGTGCTGCTCGAGATATGGTCGAGGCCGACGCTGTAGTCATCCGCGGCGCTCGAATCGGACGAGCCGCCATCGCGCCAACACAGCGCGGCAATCCGCTGCCGGTTGACGCACCATTGCCGCCGCCGCGGCGCACGAAAACGCGTGTCAACGCGCCGTGGAATCGTGCGTTGCGCGTATATATTTGCCTTGACAACTACCGCCGCCACGTCTCAAGCTGAAGGATTGCGCCCGGTGAGCACCGGGTGCACGCCGACAAGGAAATCCCATGGACTCTGCGACCGACTCCCAATCTGCGGCCGATGCGGCATCCGATCGCGGGGCCCGGCGGCAGCGAAGGAGGCGCCACGCGTTTCGCATCCTGGTGGTGGTCGTGGTGCTGGCCGCGATTCTCGGGGGCGCGTGGTACTTCTTCGTCGGGCGCTGGTACGAGAGTACTGACGATGCCTATGTCGATGGCAACGTCGTGCAGATCACGCCGCAGATTCCGGGCACCGTGATCAGCATCGGCGCGGACGACAACGATTACGTCCGCGCGGGTGAGCCTCTCGTCACGCTGGACTCTTCAAATGAAGACGTGGCGCTTGCCCAGGCGGAAGCGGCCCTGGCGCAGACCGTCCGCAGGGTGCGCGGGCTCTACAGTTCCGTTCGAAATGCCCGGGCGGACGTTGCGGTCCGTGAATCCGAAGTGCGCCAGGCGGAGGCGGATTATCGCCGGCGCCAGGGACTTGCGGCTACGGGCGCCGTCTCGGCCGAGGACCTCGCGCACGCGCACGAGGCGTTGACGGCTGCACGCAGCGCGCTGGCGGCTGCGCAGGCACAACTTGCTACCAAGGGCGCGATGGTTGAGGACACCCGCATAGCCTCGCACCCCGATGTGATGGCAGCCGCCGAGAAGGTTCGCGCCGCCTGGCTCAACGTGGAGCGGACCACGCTGGTGGCTCCAGTGTCCGGCTACGTGGCCGAGCGAACCGTACAGGTGGGCCAGCGCGTGCAGCCGGGCGCGCCGCTGATGGCGGTGGTTCCACTGCGCCAGGTGTGGGTGGACGCCAATTTCAAGGAGACGCAACTCGGTCGCATGCGCATCGGGCAACCGGTGACGCTGACATCCGATCTCTACGGTGGCGGCGTGACCTTCCATGGCCACATCGCCGGTCTCGGGATCGGCACCGGCAGTGCCTTCTCGCTGCTGCCTGCGCAGAATGCATCGGGCAACTGGATCAAGATCGTCCAGCGGCTCCCGGTGCGCATCACGCTCGATCGGAACGAGCTCGGCCGGTATCCGCTGCGGATCGGCCTGTCGATGCGGGTGAAGGCCGATCTTCACGATGAGTCCGGTGCGACGCTCGCGAGCCAGCCGCCGCGGCATCCGGCGTTCAGCACGGATGTCTACGTGCGCGATCCGGCAAAGATCAGCGCAATCATCGCCCGTATCATTCACGACAACGGATCGACCTCCGCCATACCTGGCCGCGCCGTTGCGCATGGCGCACGCGCGCCGGGCACATCGCCCGAGGGTTGATGGCCTCTTCTGCGGCAAGCGTACGGGCCGGGGCTGGCGGCGCATTCCGTCCGGCCAACATACCGCTCGCGATGATCGGGCTGGCGCTTGCGACCTTCATGCAGGTGCTCGACCTCACCATCGCCAACGTCTCGCTGCCGACCATCGCCGGCAATCTCGGGGCGAGCCAGGACCAGTCCACCTGGGTGATCACCTCGTTCACGGTAGCCAATGCGATCACGCTGCCGCTGACCGGGTTTCTGACGCGGCGCTTCGGCGAGGTGCGGCCCTTCATCTGGGCGACCCTGATGTTCAGTGTGTGCTCGATTGCCTGCGGCCTCTCGACCAGCTTGGGGATGCTGGTGGTCTTCCGCGCGCTGCAGGGCGCGATGGCCGGGCCCATGTACCCCATCACCCAGAGCCTGATGGTCTCGCTGTATCCGCAGGAAAAGCGGGGCTCGGCGCTCGCGATCCTCTCCATGATCGCGGTGCTGGCGCCGATCGTGGGCCCCGTGCTCGGCGGCTGGATCACGGAAACGTACTCGTGGGAATGGATCTTCTTCATCAATGTGCCCATCGGCATCTTCGCCGCCGTCGTGGTCACCAGCCAGATGCTGCACCGTCCGGAGCACATCGATCGTCCGCGCGTGGACTTCGTGGGTCTTGCCACCCTGGTCATCGGCATCGGCGCGCTGCAGATCCTGCTCGACAAGGGCAACCAGCTCGACTGGTTCCACTCCCGCACCATCCTCATCCTCGCCGTGGTGTCCGCGCTCGCCCTGTCGGTGTTCCTCATCTGGGAGCTGACCGACCGCGAGCCCATCGTCGACTTCAGCCTGTTCCTGCATCGCAATTTCGCGGCCGGCACGGTGGCGATGGTGCTCGCCTATGCGATGTTCTTCTCGACCTTCCTGCTGGTGCAGCTGTGGATGCAGGGCACGATCGGCTACAGCACCCTGTGGGCGGGGCTCGCCTCGGCGCCCATGGGCTTCTTCCCGCTCATCCTCTCGGTCCCGATCGGCCGATATCTGATGCGCTACGACCTGCGCTGGATGGCCGCATTCTCTTTCTTCGTGATCGCCCTCACCTGCTTCATGCGCGGCCGGTTCAACACCGACGTCGACCTATATCACATCGTGCTGGTGCAGCTCATCATGGGGCTCGGGATCGCGTTCTTCTTCCTGCCCATCCTCACCATCCTGCTGTCGGATCTCACCGGACGCGATGTGGCCGCGGGCTCGGGGCTCGCCACCTTCCTGCGCACCGTCGCGGGCAGCTTCGCCGTATCCATCACGACATACCTGTGGGAGCGGGGCACGGTGGTCCATCATGCCAATCTCGCCTCCAACATCAACGTCTATTCCGCCCAGGTGCGGCATGGCATTGCGATGACGGGAGGCAACGTGCAGCTTTATGCCGCGCGCATCAACCACGTGATCACGCAGCAGGCGACGCAGATTTCCGTCAATCACCTGTTCAACGTGTTCGGCTTCCTCTTGATCGCCCTGATCGGGGTCGTCTGGTTCGCCAGGCCGCCCTTCATCAAGCAGGGCGGTTCGCCCGCCTCCGGCGGGAGCCACTGAGAGGCCGCGCGGCGCACGTCAGTTGACGATAGCGGAGGTCGTCCCGGAAGGCAGCGTTTCCGTGGTGGTCTGGTTGGTGCTCACCGAGACGTTGTTCAGTACGCTCCAGTGAAGGGTCTGGTAACCGCTCTGACCCGGTGTTGCGGCCGGATCGTAGAGGTTGTAGTCGCAAGTGGCGGCAACGGTGTAGCTGCCCTTGGCCAGATACGGCATCGATATGGAGACCGGGCCGGTCACTCCGCCAGCGGGAATCGGCTGGAAATCGACCAGGCTCGCGCCGCCGCCGTTCTGCGGCTTCACCGCCTTGCCGGAGAAGACGAACAGCCCGCCCTGGCACTGGGAGGCCTGCGCTGCCGAGCCGAGCTGCCGGGTGGCGAGTGCCGCCAGGTCGATGGCGGCGGTGAGCGTGCCCACCTGGTCCTGGTTCTCCAGCCGCATCGAGGGAGTGAGCGCGTAGTTCTGGCCGTCGCTCGTCGTGACCGACTGGCGCAGGTTGAACTCGATGATGAGCCGGGTGGTGCCGTTCTGCGGGATCGTGAAGGGTGCGGCGAGCTTCAGTCCCGTCTCCGAGCCGCTCGGGATGTAGAGCGGATACTGCGCGCCCGAATCGAGCGCGATATACGACTGCCCCTGCGTGTCCTTGGTGGCGAGGACCTCGAGCTGCATCCAATCGTAGTTGCCTGCCGGCACGGACTGGCCCTGGGCGAGCGCCGCGGTCACTCCATTCTGCAGCTGCAGCAGGTCGATCTGCCTGGCGCTCGGGAAGTTGATGGTGACCAGCGATCCGTTGGTGTTGTGAAGCTCCATGCCGGTGAAGGCGACGACCACCGAGGTGGCATTGTCGACGGGGGTGTCGGTCAGGCTCACGGTGAGCGAGCCGTTGCATGCGGCCAGCGCCCCGGCCGCAAGCAGGAGCGCGGCGCGCCTCGAATGTCGGGCAATCGCATTCATTGTTTCTGCCGACTATAAAGTAGGATCGTTGAGATGGCGAGAGCCGGCGGTGATGTCCGGTGTGATGCCGGGCGCGGGCGTGTCGGCCGAGAGCATGGCCAGCACGTAGCGCTTCGCAGCCCGGCAGGCACCTTCCAGCGAAAGGCCACCCGCCAGGCCCGCAGCGATGGCCGACGCCAGGGCACAGCCGGTCCCGCGGCGGCGGGCGGCCAGGCGGGGCGAGACGAGCCATTGCGGTGAGTCATCAGCAGTCAGGAGCAAGTCCACGGCCTCCGGCCCTTCGGCGTGGCCGCCCTTGAGCAGTACCGCCCCGACACCCATGGCGAGCAACGACCGGGCTTGTGCAACGCATGCCTCGCGGTCCGCGGCGGGTGCCGTCCCGCAGAGGCTCGCGGCCTCCGGCAGGTTCGGGGTCAGCAAGGCGGTCTGTGGGAACAGTCTCGCCCGCATTTGCGCCCTGCCCGCCTCATCGAGCAGCACTCCACCGGATGAGGACAGCAACACCGGATCGAGAACGATGGGGATGTTGCCGCCGGCAGGCAGGCTGTCAGCCACGGCGCTCACCGTTGCGGCGGTGCCGAGCATGCCGATCTTGATGGCGCCGACCGGAGCCGACTCGAGCGCCGCGCGGATCTGACTGCGCACGACCTCTGGCGGGACATGGTGCACACTGACCACGCGGCCGTGTGTCTGAGCAGTCACGGCCGTGATGGCGCAGAGCGGCGTGCATCCCAGGTCCGACAGTACGGTCAGATCGCGAGCGATGCCTGCGCCGCCGCTGCAGTCGGATCCGGCGATCACCAGCACGGGGGGCCGGCCGCTCACCGGTCAGTCTCCCAGGGCTATCAGCGCCAGATCGGTGCGCCCTGCCTGCTGCAGAGCGCGCGCCGCCCGCCACGCACGGATGCCGGAACGGCAACAGAGCACCACGCGCGCCGCCGAGCGGCCGGCAACCCCTTCCCTCTCGATGCTCTCCACATCGATCCGCAGCGCGCTCGGGAAGGGGGACGCCGGAGCTTCCGCCAGGCTTCGCAGATCCACCACGAGGTCGGCATCGCGCACCTCTTGCGGCGCAATGAAGCGCAGCGCCGGCTCGGCTGGCTCGCGCGCGCGAGCGAACGAGAAGCCGCTGAAGCGCAGCGTGCGAAAGTCGATGCTCACCAGTTGTCCGAGCACCGTGGGCTGAAGACCGAGGAGGATCGCCAGAGTCATGTGAGCCTGCAGCGTCCCCATGACGCCGACGACGGTGCCGAGCACGCCCGACTGCGCACAGGAGCCGGCCTGGCGCGGCATGTCGGGGAACACCGCCCGGTAGCTGGGGGCGCCGCCGCAGAAGGCGCCCACGTATCCGGAGAGGCCTAGCACCGATGCGCTGACGAGCGGCTTTCTATGACGGAAACACTCGTCGCTCAGGATGTAGGTCAGTGCGAGACTGTCGGCCGCATCGATGATGACTTGCGCCCGGGAAACCCACGCTGCCGCGTTGGCCGGCGTCAAGCGCTCCACGGCCGCCTCCACCGCCACCTGCGGGGTCAACTGCCTCATGGCGGCGGCGGCGGCGCGGGCCTTGGGCTGCCCGAGGTCGCTCATGCGAAAGAGCGGCTGGCGGTGCAGGTTGGATTCCTCGACCCGGTCGTGGTCGACGATCAGGAGCCGCCCCACGCCGGCTGCACAGAGGTACTGAAGCACGGGGCAGCCGAGGCCGCCGGCGCCGGCGATGAGGACCGTGGCGGCCGCGAGGCGCGCCTGGCCTTCGGGGCCGACCTCGGGAAGCACCATTTGGCGAATATAACGGTCAGTCATCGGGCCGGGCGTTCGGGCGGATCGACGACACGTCTACCCAACCCCTCATCCGCTCCTCCGGGTCCGCATTGCGCACGATGTCCGTTACCACGGCTGCCGAATCCGCCCCCGCCGCCAGCACTCCCGGCAGGCGCTCGAGCGTTATGCCGCCGATGGCCACGAGCGGGATACTGCCGATGCGGCGCTTCCATTCACCGATGCGCTCGAGCCCCTGCGGCGCGAACGGCATCACCTTGAGCAGTGTCGGGTAGATCGGGCCGAGCGCGATGTAATCCGGCTCCAGCGCGCGCGCGCGCGCGAGCTCGCCGTCATCGTGTGTGCTGATACCGATGCGTACTTTGGCGCGGCGCAGCGCCGGCACGTCCGCCGTGTCGAGATCGCCCTGCCCCAGGTGAACGAAGTCGCAGCCTTCCTCGAGGGCGAGCTGCCAGTGATCGTTGACGACGAGCTGCGCGCCGGCTTGCTGACAGAGGGCCTTGGACTCGCGGATCTCGGCCCGCAACTCCTCGGCGGGTCGTTCCTTGATGCGCAGCTGCACCAGGCGCGCGCCGGCGGGCAGCAGCCGCCGAACCCACGCGGCGCTGTCGACGATCGGGTAGTGGCCCGGCAGGCTGATCCGAGGAGGGCTGACCCGGGAAGGGCTCATCCGAGAAATGCCTTGCCGATGACCGGGGTCGAGGGGACGGCGAGATCCCGCGGCTCTATGGGGCCGGCCTCGTATGCCGCCCTGCCCGCCGTCACCGCCTGCGCGAACGCCCCGGCCATGGCGACCGGATCGCGTGCCTGCGAGACCGCCGTGTTGATGAGCACTGCGTCGAAGCCGAGCTCCAACGCCTGCGCCGCGTGCGAGGGCACGCCGATCCCGGCATCGACCACCAATGGCACCTCGGGAAATCGAGCACGCAAGGTCTTCAGGCCGAAGAGATTGTTGAGCCCGCGCCCGCAGCCGATGGGCGAGCCCCAGGGCATGAGCACCCGGCAGCCGGCCTCGAGCAGGCGCTCCGCGGCCATGAGATCCTCCGTGGTGTAGGGGAAGACCTCAAAGCCTTCCTGGCAGAGAATGCGCGCCGCCTCCACGAGGCCAAAGACATCCGGCTGCAGCGTCTCGTCCTCTGCGATGACCTCGAGCTTCACCCAGGAGGTACCGAAGACCTCGCGGCCCATGTGCGCCGTGGTCACCGCCTCCTTCACGCAATGGCAGCCTGCCGTGTTGGGCAGTACGCGCACGCCGAGATCACGGATGATCGACCAGAAGCCTTGCCCTGCGCGCTCCCCGCCTGATTCCCGCCTCAGCGACACCGTGACGACCTGAGCGCCGCTCGCCTTGAGGGCCTCGGTGAGGATCGAGGGCGATGGGTAACGGGCCGTGCCGAGCAACAGGCGCGAGCGCAGGTCCGCATCGTAGAGTCGCAACATGACCGCTCCCGCTCCTAGCCGCCCTGCATTGGGGCAAGCACTTCGAGCCGATCGCCATCGGCGAGCTGCGCGCCCGGCCGCTCGGCCGCCGCCACGAATTCGCCGTTGACGGCGGTCGCGATTACGGCGCCGCCGTAGCCCAGCTCCTCGAGCGCGGCGGCGAGATCGGCCGCGCGGATGTCACGCGAGGCGCCGTTGACGAGAATGTGCATGCATCACCTCAGGAGCATTATCTGTCGCGAGCACCTGCTCCGCCGCCTGGCGAGCCAGCGCCGGGGCAAGAAGGAAGCCGTGCCGGTAAAGGCCGTTCACGTAAAGCCTGCCGCCGATGCGCGAAACGCGCGGCAGGTTGTCCGGAAACGCTGGCCGTACACCGGTGCCGATCTCGACGATCTCCGCCTCGCCAAACGCCGGGTGCAGCGCATAGGCGGCGCCGAGAAGCTCCAGCATGGAGCGCGCCGTGATGCGCGTCGGCTGGTCGCTTTCGATCACGGTCCCACCGATCATGTAGTGGCCGTCGCAGCGCGGGACGATGTACACGGGCACACGCGGATGCAACACCCGCACCGGACGCGACAGGCTGACATCGGGCAGCCTGACGATCAGCATCTCGCCTTTGACGCCCCGAAGCTCCGGCAACTCATCGCGCGCGGCGAGACCCCGGCAGTCGATCACCGTGTCGCCCGCCGCCTGAGCGTCGAGCAGGGCTTCCCGGGAGGCTTCCGCGTCGGCGGCGAAGCGGATCGAGCCGCCGAGTGAGGTGAGCCGATCTGCCAGCGCCGCGAGCGCCGCGCGCGGATCGAGGTGTCCTTCCTCCGGGAAGTAGAGCGCCTGGCTGAAGCGGCCCGCGAGATCGGGCTCCAGTGCGGCGAGGCTCTGCGCATCGAGCCACTCGTAGTGCTCCGTGCGGCGCGCGAACTGCCGCAGCTCCCCCGTGTCGCGCCCATGGGCTACGACGAGGCTGCCGCGCAGGGCCGTGCCCTGAAACCTCTTTGGCCACCAGCTGAGGCTCTCCCGCCCGAGGATGGCCACCTGCGGCTCCGCGCTCTCGCGCTCGCACCAGGGCGCGAGCATGCCGCCTGCGAACCAGGAGCAGCAGCCGGCGCCCAGCCGCCCGGCGCGATCCAACACCCGCACCGCCACGCCGCGCTCGGCCAGCTCCACCGCGCAGGCGAGCCCCGCGACCCCGGCGCCGACGACGATCGCGCGCATGCTCAGCTCGGCGACTCGCCCGATGCCACGTAGATCTCCCCGCCGGCGGCGCGGAACTTGTCCGCCATCTCCTGCATTCCCTGTTGCTTCGCCTCCGCGCGCACTTCGTGGGAGATGCGCATGGAGCAGAACTTCGGCCCGCACATGGAACAGAAGTGCGCCACCTTGTGGGCCTCCTTCGGCATGGTCTCATCGTGAAACGCGCAGGCGGTGTCGGGGTCCAAGGACAGGTTGAACTGATCGCCCCAGCGGAAATCGAACCGCGCGCGCGAGAGCGCATCGTCGCGCTCGCGGGCCGCGGGATGTCCCTTGGCGAGATCGGCGGCATGCGCCGCAATCTTGTAGGTGATGACGCCTGTCTTGACGTCGTTGCGGTCCGGAAGTCCCAGATGCTCCTTCGGCGTGACGTAGCAGAGCATCGCGGTGCCGTACCAGCCGATCATCGCCGCCCCGATAGCCGAGGTGATGTGGTCGTAGCCCGGGGCGATGTCGGTCGTGAGCGGCCCCAGGGTGTAGAACGGCGCCTCGCCGCAGGTGGCGAGCTGCTTATCCATGTTGTCCTTGATCTTGTGCATCGGCACGTGGCCGGGGCCTTCGATCATCACCTGGCAGTCGCGCTTCCAGGCGATGCGGGTGAGCTCGCCCAGGGTCTCGAGCTCCGCGAACTGGGCGGCGTCGTTGGCATCGGCGATCGAGCCCGGGCGCAGGCCGTCACCCAGGGAGAAGCTGACATCGTAGGCGCGGCAGATATCGCAGATCTCCTCGAAGTGCTCGTAGAGGAAGCTCTCGCGATGATGCGCGAGGCACCACTTCGCCATGATGGAGCCGCCGCGAGAGACGATCCCCGTGACGCGATTGACGGTGAGGGGCACATAGTGCAGCCGCACGCCGGCATGGATCGTGAAATAGTCGACGCCCTGCTCCGCCTGCTCGATGAGCGTGTCGCGAAAGACGTCCCAGGTGAGGTCTTCGGCGATGCCACCCACCTTCTCGAGCGCCTGGTAGATCGGCACGGTGCCGATCGGCACGGGCGAGTTGCGGATGATCCACTCCCGGATGGTGTGGATGTTGCGGCCGGTGGAAAGGTCCATCACGGTGTCGGCGCCCCAGCGGATGGCCCAGACCATCTTGTCCACTTCCTCGGCGGTGGAGGAGGCGACGGCGGAGTTGCCTATGTTGGCATTGATCTTCACCAGGAAGTTGCGCCCGATGATCATCGGCTCCGACTCCGGGTGATTGATGTTGGCCGGGATGATGGCGCGGCCCGCGGCCACCTCTGCGCGCACGAACTCCGGGGTGACGAAGTCCGGAATGGCCGCTCCCCAGGACTGGCCGTCGCGCACCGCGGTGCGCTGGCGCTCGCGGCCGAGGTTCTCGCGGATCGCGATGAATTCCATTTCCGGGGTCACGATCCCCGCGCGGGCGTAGGCGATCTGGGTGACCGCCGCGCCGCCGCGCGCCATGAGCGGCTGGCGCCTCGCGGGAAAGTCCGGCGCGGCATTCGCGCCGCTGGCCGTCAGGCCGTTGTCTTCCGGCCGCACGGCCCTGCCCTCGCCCGCTGCCACATCACCCCGCCCCAGGATCCATTCTTCACGCAGGCGCGGCAGGCCGCGCTCGATATCGATGCGTACGGCAGGATCCGTGTAGGGCCCGGAGGAGTCGTAGACGATGAGCGGCGGCTCTCCCGCCGAGGGATGCAGGGTGATCTCCCGCATGGGTACTCGCACCTGAGGATGGATGCGGCCGGCCTCGAAGACCTTGCGGGAAGCGGGCAGCGACTCGGAGACGACGGTCAGCGGAACGGCACTCATCGTGGATGCTCCTCAAGCGGTTGTACCGCGGAAGATCCAGCGAGCCGTCGTGAGAAAGCGATCAAGGAGAACTTTCCTACGCCAGCATGAACTGGATCAGGTTCGAAGGGTCGCCATGCCGCGCCGCAACGGCGCCATTGGCCTCTCAGCCCCTTGCCGGGGCTCCCCTAGTTTCTGCTCGCAGGAACATAGTCCACGGGATGCGGAGGGTCAAGCACACCTTGGACGGGAGCGGGTCGGTAAGAACTGCAATCGGGAGGGCAATCTTTGCAAGAGACGGGCAAAAAAAGAGGGGCCGGCAGCGCGATGGCCGCCGGCTTGCGAGTGGCCCCGGAGGGGCGTTAGGACCTCGAGTCCCGGTGAGACTCGCCGCCACCGCCGTGACTGGCCTGCCCGCCCTTGCGGCCCGCTTCAGCGGCGAGCTCCGGATTCTGCGAGAAGCTGCGCTTCTCATCCGGAACGCTCTGTCCGCCTTTGCGGCCGGCAGTGGCAGCAAGCTCGCGGTTCTGCGAGAAGCTGCGTTTCGAGCCGGGCACGCTTTGGCCGCCCTTGCGGCCGGCCTCGGCGGCGAGGCGCCGATTCTGCGAGAAACTGCGCTTCTCGTCGGGGACGGCCTTGCCGCCCATGCTGGCGATCTGCCGCTGCCGCTCCGCATTCATCGAGGCAAAGCCCCGATTGGACGTACGGCCCTCCGAGGTGCGTCCATCATGACCTGATACCTGAGCCATCACTACTTCTCCTCACACAAGCTGGGTTCGATGGGGCTCGCGAGCAACCACAGCGGCAGCAATCGATGTGCAGCCCACGGACTTCGAGACAATCCCGGCCAGCGAGCAGCGAAGACGCAGCAAGAGGCATGCCGGGCGCAACCGCCCGGAGCCTCTTGCTCCAACTTGCGTTGGATCCGGTCAGGGCTTCTTCGGGGCGGGGTCCGGGTGGCCGGAGGCGATCTGGCGGTCGATGCCAGCGATCTCCTGCTCGAGGATGGTCTTGATGCGCTGCGGCGGATTGAGGGAGAGAAGCCTGGTGAAGCGCGCGCGCGCGAGTGGCAGCTCGCCCCGGCGCAGGGCCGCGGCAGCCCCGAAGAAGAGCGCCTGCGGCGAGGCGGGGTCGATGGTGAGCGCCCGCTCGATGAGCCGGCCCGCCTCCCCGCTGATCTGCGAGTCATTGGTCAGCGTGAGGGCCTCGGCCTCTCCCACGAGCGCATCGGCGCTGCGTCCCCCGGCGACACGGTCGGCGCGCTGGTAGGCGCGCACCGCGAGCGGATACTCCTGCAGCGCGACATACGAGCGACCGAGCATGAGCCAGCCGGGCAGGTCGTCGGGGTGGTCGTTGAGCCGGTGGACCAGCCGCTCGACCATTCCCTCGGGCGAGGCGACACCCGGGGACTTCTGCCAGGACCAGTTGCTCCAGGTCATATAGAGCGCCACGGAGCCGACGACCAACACGCCGGCTGCGGCTGCTGCCGTCCAGGGCGCCCCGGGGGCCTTGGAAGGCATGGGCTTCAGCAGCGGCACCGCTATCACGGCCACACAGATCACGGCCAGCGCCGTGGCCAGTAAGATGAAGAAGATCATCCGCTAGGCGTCCGTCAGGTCGTTGTCTTCGAGGTCGGTCGCGACCAGGCCCGCGCGCCGGCGGATGATGGTGAGCGCGGCGATCACTCCGATGATGAGCACCACGCCCGGAGTCAGCCACAGCCAGGCGGTCTTCAGCACGAACGGCGGCTTGAAGAGAATGAAGTAGCCGTAACGCGAGACCATGAAGTCGCGGATCTGCTGGTCGGTCTTGCCCGCGAGCAACATGTCGCGGATCTCGCGCCGCATGTCGGCAGCGAGGTTCACCGGCGAGTCGGCAAGGGATTCGTCCTGACACTGCATGCAGCGGAAGCCATGGATGAGCGCGAGGTATCTCGCCTCGAGCTGCGGCGTCGGCATCTGCTCCGGCGCGATGGCGTACGCGCGTGAGGAGCCGAGCAAGAGCACGGCGGCCGTGACGGCGGCGATGAGCATGGAGCACAGGCGAGGAGCCATCAGGACCTCGAGGCCGTCGACGGCGCATGGTCCATCGGCAGACGCGGCAGGATCCGCTGCTCCCAGTCCTGCTCGGTGATTGGGCCTATGAACTTTTGCACCACGATGCCCTGCGGGTTCACCAGGAAGGTCTCCGGCGCGCCGTACACCCCCCACATGATCGCCTCGCTGCCGTCGTGATCCACGGCGATGGTCTGGTACGGGTCGCCCTCCTCCTTCAGGTACGAGAGCGCATCGTTGTCGTCATCCTTCCAGTCGAGCCCCACGACGGGAATGACACCCGATTGCTTGATCCTGAGGAGCATCGGCTGCTCGTCCCGGCAGGCGTAGCACCAGGTGCCCCAGACGTTGAAGAGATACCAGTGGCCGCTCAATTGCGAGGAGCTGACGCGCTGGCCGGGGTCGATGAGGTTGGGTAGCGAGAACTGCGGCGCCTGCTTGCCGATGAGCGGCGATGGGATGAGGTCCTTCTCGGGCGATTGCCTGATGCCGATGCCGAGCACCACCACGAGCAGCGCGAAGAGGATGAGCGGAAGGGTGAAGCGGCTCATCCGGCCTCACTCCGGGTGATGGCGGTCGCCACCGGGGACAGCGCTGGCGCCTCGGCCCTACTCAGACGATAGCGGCGGTCGGAGATGGCGAGCATGCCGCCCGCCGCCATGATGAAGGCGGCAAGCCAGATGAAGGTTACGAGCGGACGCACCTGCAGGCGCAGGCTCCAGCGCCCGTCACCGAGGTCCTGGCCGAGAGCGATGAGGATGTTGCTGGTGCGGTACATCCGTATTGCGGAAGCCGTCGTGACGGTGTGCTGCACCCAGTACTCCCGCTTTTCCGGATGCATCACGCCGACGGACGAGCCGTTGCGGGTAACGATGACGGTGCCGCCGACGCCGCTATAGTTTGGCCCCTGGATGGGCTTGATGCCTTCGAAGCGGAAATCGTAGGCGCCGAGCTGCGCCGTCTGCCCCTGAGAGAGCGCCACGTCGCGTTCCGCGGTGAACGCCTCCACCGAGGTGATGGAGATGACGAAGATGCCGAGCCCGATGTGCGCGAGGGTCATCCCGAGGACCGCGCGCGGGATGGTGATGTGCCGGCGCAGGCGGTCGATGGGATCGATGAGCGAGGAGAAAATGATCCAGATGCCGAGCGCGAGACCCACCGGCGCGAGCACCCGCCCTCCGGTGAAGAGCCCGAACACCACGGCACAGCCGATCACCGCGGCTGCGATCAGGGTCAGAACGATGGGGCGGGCGCGGTCGCTCAGGTTGCCACGCTTCCAGCGGGCGTGGATGCCGACCGAGAGCAGCGCGAGCAGCGGCAGCATCGAGAGGAGGAATGTCGGGTTGAAATACGGCGCCCCGACGGAGAGCTTGCCGAGCCCGAGCGCCGAGGAGATGAGCGGCGCGATGGTGCCGGCGAACACGGTGGCGCAGGCGGTCACCAGCAGGATGTTGTTGAAGAGCAGGAACGACTCGCGCGCGGTGAGCTCGAAGCCGGCCTCGGATTTCAGGAGCGGTGCCCGCCAGGCGTAGAGCGCGAGCGCCCCGCCGATCATCACGATCAGAAATGCCAGAATGAACGTGCCGCGCGTCGGGCTCGCCGCGAAGGAGTGCACGGAGACGAGCACGCCGGAGCGCACGAGGAATGTCCCGACGAGGCTCAACGAGAAGGCAAGCACCGCGAGGAGCAGCGTCCAGCTCTTGAAGAGCCCGCGCTTTTCCGTCACTGCGAGCGAGTGGATGAGCGCCGTCGCCATGAGCCATGGCATGAAGGACGCATTCTCCACCGGGTCCCAGAACCAGAAGCCGCCCCAGCCGAGCGTGTAGTACGCCCACCAGCTGCCGAGCGCGATGCCGCAGGAGAGGAACGCCCACGCCGCGGTGGTCCACGGCCGTGTCCATCGTGCCCAGTCACGGTCGAGCCGCCCCTCGAGCATGGCCGCTCCGGCGAAGGCGAAGGCGACTGCAAGGCCGACGTAGCCGGTGTAGAGGATGGGTGGATGGCCGGC
>DASVWT010000090.1:0-10846 GCA_036393055.1 Steroidobacteraceae bacterium | reverse complement strand
CGACCCCGAGCCGCTCGAGCAGCGGCAGAGTCGCCGGCAGCAGCGACTCCCCGATGTGGAAGCGGGGATGATGGGATTTCTCGAGCAGCACGACGCTGCGGCCGGCCTCGGCGAGCAACGCCGCCGCCGTCGAGCCGCCGGGGCCGCCGCCGATGACGATGACGTCGGGCTGCGAGTCCGGCGAGGTGCGCGGCCGGGTCATGTCGCCCTCAGCGCGAGGCGGTGGTGGTCGCGGGCGGGCTCTCTACGAATGCTTTTATCTTGTGCGCGTCGCTGCGGATCTTCGCGCCGACCTGGTGCGCGCCGCGGGAGATGGCATGCCCGGCGTGGCGCGACCGGCGTGCGATCTCGTGGCCGGCGGCCTTCGAGTCGCGCGCGATCGTGTGTCCCGCAGATCTGGATTGGCGTGCGACGGTATGCCCAAACGCCTTCGACTTACGCTTGATGCGCGCGCGAGTGTCGCGGGTATCGCGGGCCACGGTCCTGCCGAACTCACGCGAGTGGTCGGCGACGGAGTGACCGACATCCTTCGCGTCCCTCGAGACCTCGTGGCCGAGCCGGTGCGCGTCCTGCTTGAGCGTTGTGTCGTCCGCGTGTGCTGGCGCCGAGGCGAGCGGGCTGAGCGCAACGGCGGCGACGGCCGAGAGGAGGATGAGAGCCAGGGAAGTGGATTTCATGAGGCGAGCGGGACAGCCAGGGATTCAGGGCGTGATGTTACCGGGAATGCTGATGCTCCGGGAACCGGAAACGGGCACACTGGCCGGATGCGCTTCGAGCTGCCGATCTCAGTCTTGCGGACCCGGTATGTCCCCGGCCGGTGGGACGTGATCGCGTTCGTGCTGATCTTTGCGTTCTTCGCCTATATCGGCGATGCCGCCCATGCGCTCACCGGCTCGCTCGCGCACCTGGAGGCGCAGCCGATCTCGCTCGATCCGCGCTATCTGCCGGGCTATGCAGCCCAGACCGCGCTACGGATGCTGGTGGCGATGGTCGCCTCGCTCATTTTCACTTTCACCTATGCCACGCTCGCCGCCAAGAGCCGGCGCGCCGCGACCGTGCTGGTGCCGCTGCTCGACATCCTGCAGTCGGTGCCGATCCTCGGCTTCTCCATCACCATCGTGTTCTTCCTGTCGCTCACCCCGGGCCGGGTGGCGGGCGCGGAGCTCGCGGCCATCTTCCTCGTCTTCACCAGCCAGGCGTGGAACATGGCTTTCAGCTTCTATCACTCGCTGCGCAGCATCCCGGATGAGCTCGATGAGGCCGCGCGCGCCTTTCACCTCGGCCCGTGGATGCGCTTCTGGCGGCTCGAGGTGCCCTTCGCCATGCCGGCGCTCATCTGGAACATGATGATGTCGATGTCGGGGGGCTGGTTCTTCGTGGTCGCGGCGGAGGCCATCAGCGTCGGGCATACCACGGTTACCCTGCCTGGCGTCGGCTCCTACATCGCGCGCGCCATCCAGGAGCGCAGCCTCACCGCCATCGGCTGGGCGATCGCGGCCATGTTCGTCGTCATCCTGATCTACGACCAGCTCCTCTTCCGGCCGCTCACCGCGAGCGCCGACTGGTTCCGTCAGGAGCAGGAGGCGGGGTTGACGCCGACCCGCTCCTGGGCGCTCACCATGATGAGACGCTCGCGGCTGCTCTCGCTGGGCACGGCCGCGTTCGGCGCGGTCATTCAGCTCGGATTCAACCGCGGCCCGGTGAGAATGCCGCGCGCGCGGCGGGACGGCGCCTCGGGGAGGAGCCCGCTTCTGGCAGATGTGGCGTGGTACGCCGCGGTCACCGCCGTCGTCGCGATCGCCGTCTGGCGCATCGGGCGCTTCGTGCTGGTGCACATCCCGATAGGGGAAGTCGGACACGTCGTTGGCCTAGGTTTCCTGACGCTGCTGCGCGTTGCGGTGCTCATCGCGCTCGCGAGCGTGTTCTGGGTGCCGATCGGTGTATACATAGGCATGCGTCCGCGCCTCGCGCGCACGGCTCAGCCGATCGCCCAGTTCCTGGCTGCCTTCCCGGTCAACCTGCTGTTCCCCATCGTCGTTTCCGCCATCGTGGTGCTCAAGCTCGACCCGAACATCTGGCTGAGCCCGCTGATGGTCCTGGGTACGCAGTGGTACATTCTGTTCAACGTCATCGTCGGGGCATCCTCGCTCTCCGCGGACCTGCGCTACGCCAGCGCGAACCTCGGCGTGCGAGGCTGGCTCTGGTGGCGGCGTATCGCGCTGCCGGCGGTGTTCCCGTTCTACGTGACCGGTGCCATCACGGCATCGGGCGGCTCGTGGAACGCGAGCATCGTGGCGGAGGTCGCCGACTGGGGCAGCAAGCATCTGACCGCCGCCGGGCTCGGCGCCTACATCGCCAATGCCACCAGCGCCGGTGACTTCCCGCGCACTGTGCTCGGCATCGCGATCATGAGCCTGTTCGTGGTGGTATTGAACCGGGTGTTCTGGCGGCCGTTATATGCACGCGCGGAGCGCGCGTTCCGGGTCGGCTGAAGAGACATCGAGACGAACCTGCAATGAATGCCAACGCCCTCGGGCTCAATCTGGCGCCGCTGCTCGCCGTGCGCAGCGTGTGCAAATCCTTTCGCAAGCCCGACGGCGACGAGCTCGTCGTCCTGGAGAACGTCAACCTGACATTGCGCCCCGGGGAGATCGTGGGGCTGCTCGGGCGCTCCGGCTCCGGCAAGTCGACGCTGCTGCGCCTCATCGCGGGCCTCGATGCCCCGACGAGCGGGGTGGTCGATTACCAGGGCGCCCCGGTCGCAGGACCCGCGCGCGGCATCGCCCTGGTGTTTCAAAGCTTTGCGCTCTTCCCCTGGCTCAACGTGCTCGAGAACGTGCAGCTCGGCCTGGAGGCGCTGCGCCTTTCCGAGGCGGAGATCCGCAAGCGCTCGCTGCAGGCCATCGACCTCATCGGTCTCGATGGCTTCGAATCGGCGTATCCGCGCGAGCTCTCGGGCGGCATGCGCCAGCGGGTGGGGTTCGCGCGCGCGCTGGTCGTGCACCCGAGCATCCTCCTCATGGACGAGCCTTTCTCCGCTCTCGACATCCTCACGGCCGAGACGCTGCGCAGCGACTTCCTCGACCTCTGGGGCGAGGGGCAGCTGCCCATCCGCTCGGTGCTGCTCGTCACCCACAACATCGAGGAGGCGGTGCAGATGTGCGATCGCCTGCTCATCTTCTCCACCCATCCGGGACGGGTGGTGAGCGAGATCCCGATCGACCTGCCGCAGCCGCGCTCGCCGCTCGACCCGCGCTTTCGCGCTCTCGTGGACCGCGTCTATGTGGAGATGACCGCGAAGCCGCGCGGGGAGGCGCGGGTGGGGCCGAGGAACGAGCGGTTCGCCGGCACGGGCATCGGCACGGCCCTGATCCACGTCTCCTCCAACTTGCTGCAAGGCCTGATCGAGGCGGTGAGCGCGCCGCCCTACAACGGCAAGGCGGACCTGCCGGTGATCGCCGAGGACCTGCACATGGAGCTGGATGACCTCTTCCGGGTCGGCGAGGCGCTGCAGATGCTGCGCTTCGCTGAAGTCGAAGGCGGCGACATCCGCCTGACGGACGCGGGTCTCGCCTTTGCTCGATCGGAGACGGATGACCGTAAGCATCTCTTCGCGCGGCATCTGCTCACCTACGTGCCGCTTGCGGCACACGTGCGCAGGATCCTGGACGAGCGCAGCAGCCACACGGCGCCGAAGAGCCGTTTCTTCGATGAGCTCGAGGACTACATGGCGGAGTCCGCCGCGGAGCAGACGCTGCGCACGATCATCAGCTGGGGCCGTTACGCGGAGACGTTCGCCTACGACGATCAGCGGCAGGTCTTCAGCCTGGAGAACCCGGCTTGACCGCAAGCGGTCATGCGGAAGCGGCCGACGCCCGCACGCGCCTGCTCATCGTCGATGACGACCAGGAGCTCTGCTCCATGCTGGTGGAGTATCTGGGCCCGGAGGGCTTCGCGGCGGAGACCGCCGGCACGGGCCCGGCGGCGCTCGAGCGGCTGACGCGCGGCGGGCTCGACCTCGTGGTGCTCGATGTGATGCTGCCGGAGCTCTCGGGCTTCGAGGTGCTGCGGCGCCTGCGCTCGGTGAGCCGTATCCCGGTCATCATGCTCACTGCGCGAGGCGAGGAGGTGGACAGGGTGATCGGCCTGGAGCTCGGCGCCGATGACTACCTGGCCAAGCCCTTCAGCCCGCGGGAGCTGGTGGCACGGATCCGCGCCGTGCTGCGGCGGATGGCGGCCGAGCCGCAGCAGGTGGCAGGCGCCGTCGCGTGGGGGCCGCTGCGCCTGGACCTGCGGGCGAGGAGGGCGGAGGTCGATGGCCAGGACCTCGAGCTCACCGCCGCCGAGCTTCGGATCCTCGAGCTTCTGGTGCGGGCGGATACCCGCACCGTGAGCCGCGAGGACCTGATGCTGCAGGCCCTGGGCCGCCGGCTGCTGCCGACCGACCGCAGCCTCGATACCCACGTCAGCAATTTGCGGCGTAAGCTCGGGAAGCTGACGGACCGGGTCTCGGTACAGAGCGTCCGAGGCTCGGGGTACGCACTGGCGTTGAAGGCCTAGGGAACGGCGTGAAGGGGATCACTGACCCTCGGTCAGCTCCAGCCGACGCTCGATGCGCTCCAGGCGCTTGACGATGCGGTCGAGTGAGACCTGATGTCGTGCATCGGTCTCATCTCCCAACACGACCTCACGTTTCACTGCGACCATAGCGGATTCGAGGGCCGACATGCGCGCCTTGAGGTCGTCCATGCCCGCGCCGATCTCGTCCACGCGGCTTCGGATGTGGCGCAGGTGCTCCAGGACCAGATTTTCGGTGTTTGAGGTCATGTAGAAAGCCTAGCACCCCTTCGCGCATCGAGCACGGCAAGAGGTGGTAATTTGTCAATCGTCGGTAGAGTATGAGTCAAGCGCATTTTGGACAATTATTGTAAAATCAGTAACTTGTCGCACTTGGGCGAGGCAAAGCGGCGGCGTATGAGGCAAGCAGCGAGGCAAGAGGGCGGCTAATCGCATGCACTCTCTCTACTGGCGGATATTCCGGTCGTTCTGGCTCGCCATCGTCCTCATCCTGGCGGGGACGGTGACCGTGGCGGTGAGCGCCGCGATCCAGCGGCGCGACGAGGTGCCCTGGGTGCAGCGGGGCGAGCTGTTCGCGCAGGCGGACAATGCTTTCGAGAATGGGGGCGCGGACGGGCTGCGCGACTGGCTGCAGGACATCGCGACGGAGCCTGCGTTCTCGCGCACCTATGTGGTCGGCCCGAACGGCCGCGACCTCCTCGACCGGCCGCTGCCGCACTACCTGCACGTGCCGTTGGATGGACGGACGAAGCATGGGGGAAAGACGGTGCGCTCCGGCGCCATCGCGCCCGTGGGAGGGGCGTTGGTTCTGGTTGCGCCGGATGGAAGCACGTACCACGTCATTGTCGGGCCGATGCACGAGCATCCCATGCTCTTCGGTGAGCTGCAGCTGCCCGCGGTCGCGGCGGCGACGCTCGCCATCGCACTGTTGGTGAGTACGATCATCTGCTTCTTCCTGACGCGGCACCTCGTGGGCCCCATCGACCGGCTGCGCCAGGCGACGCGTGAGATGTCGGCAGGGAATCTGAGCGTGCGCATGCTGCCGCGCCTCAAGGGTCGTCAGGACGATCTCACCCTGCTCGCCGCGGACTTCGACAACATGGCCGAGCGGGTGCAGAGCCTGCTCGAGTCCAAGCAGCGGCTGCTGCGCGACGTCTCGCACGAGCTGCGCTCGCCGCTGACCCGTCTGCAGCTGGCGCTATCTCTCGCGCGGCGGCAGGACGGCGGCACGGAGCGGCAGCTCACGCGCATCGCGTGCGAGGCGGATCGCCTGGAGCAGCTCATCGCGCGCATCCTCAAGCTCGTACGGTTGGAGCGTCCTGCGAGCGCTTTCCAGGGCGTCTGCGTCGACATCGGCAATTTGCTGGAACTGATTGCGCAGGATGTCGCCATCGAGGCTGAGGCGCGCAGCTGCACGGTCGCGGTTCGCGCGGATGCAGAGCTGGAGGTTGCCGGGGATCCGGAGCTTCTGCGAAGCGCCTTCGAGAACGTGATCCGCAACGCCGTGCGCTACGGTCCGTCAGGGTCCGCAGTCGTCGTCACCGCCGCACGCAATCAATGGATCGAGATCACGGTCAGGGACCACGGCCCCGGCGTCCCGGAGAAGGATCTGAAGCTGATCTTCGAGCCGTTCTATCGGGTGGACGCAGCCCGCGACCGTGCCGGCGGGGGCGAGGGGCTGGGTCTGGCCATCGCGGCCCGCGCCATCGCCATTCACGGCGGCAGCATCGAGGCCCAAAATGCGCCGGACGGCGGCCTGGAGGTCGCGATGCGGCTGCCGGCGCTGCAGCGCCCCGCGACCGAGGCAAGCCCCACAACTGCCCAGGCAGCCTGATACCGGCAACGAGGCCAAAAAAAAACCGCCTTGGGGGTGCCAAGGCGGCAGGCTTCCGACGGTGCCCGCGGCCGGCCAGGCGGCGCGAGAGAGACCGGCGCTGCTCGAGTCTCAGGGAGGGGGAAGTCTCGAGCGCAGCCGGCACACCGGGACCACAACGCAGTTCGTGTGTGCCTCAATCCTCACTGGGTTGGACGCATGAGACGGCCGGAAGTTGAGCGGCTTTACCTTTCTTTGGATTTCTCGGAATTTGCTACCGACTGGCAGGAAGAGGGCGGGGCCTGGCTGTCCGCCAGCTCACCCGGCAGCTCACCCTTTGAAGATCAGCGTTGCTATTCCCAGACCGGCGGACAGGAGCAGTGAGAAGCCTGCGAAGAACAGGCCGAGGTCGGTGCGCAGGCGCTTTCGCATTTCCTTGAAACCATCGGCGGTCTCTTTGCGCAGGGCCTCCAATTTGCCGTCGTGCTTGCTGCCCAGCGCGTCGATCCTGCCGTTGAGCCTGGCATCCAGGGTCTGGAAGCCGTCATGCATTTCCCGGCGCAGCTCGCGCAGATCGAGCTGGATAACCGCCACGGTCGCGTCGAGGTGGGCGACGTGCGACTCGATCCTCGCTACACGCGATTCGAGGCGTGGGTCGTCGGCTGCCATCCTCGGTTCCTCTCTACGGCCAACATGGGTGCATTACCCGCTCCCGGCACTCAGGTGCCACTGCGGCCGCCATTACAGCACAGGTCCTCCGGTGTGGCACCCTGCGTTTCGGGTGAAAACACGCAGTTATGCAACTGGAACGACGCTGATCGTGGTGTTATTCCATACGTCCAAAGCAACGTCAGGATCACTCGTCCATGTACCTGCCTGATTCCTTCAAAGCCCAGGATCTTGCCGCGCTCGATCGCGTGGTTGCCTACAACGCTTTCGGTACCTTGGTCTCGCAGCTCGGAGGCGAGCCTTTCGCCTCCCATCTGCCGGTGTTGCATCACCGCGCCGAAGGGCGGGTGACCTTGACCGGTCATTGGGCGCGCGCCAACCCGCAGTGGCGGGAGATCGAGGGGCAGCGGGTACTTTTCATCTTCCAGGGCCCTCACGCCTACATCTCTCCGCGCTGGTACCTCGAGCCTGAGAAGAACGTGCCCACGTGGGACTACGCGGTAGCGCATGTCTATGGGCGGGTACGGGTCGTCCATGATGTCGCCGAGCTCGAGCGGATCGTCACGGCGCTTTCAGCGCAATACGAGGTTGGCGCGCAAAAGCCCTGGCGCCTCGAGGACACGGGCGAGGTCGGTCGCGCAAGGCTAAAGGCGATCGTCGGGTTCGAGCTCTCCGCGGATGACATCCAGGTCAAACTGAAGCTCAACCAGAACCACGTGGAAGGCAACGTGCGGGGGGCGATTGAGGGCTTGCGAGGCACCGGCTCGGCTGACGGGCTCGCAGTTGCAGACTGGATGCAGGAGGCCCTGGAGCGGCGCTCCCGCTAGCCGGCCCGGATGCTCCATTCAACGGTTCCGGGGGCTCGCTCGACGTCAACGCGCTCGCCGCCGGGCTGCAGGATGTAGGTGAGATAGCAGACGTCGCGTGGATCGCTCAGCGCTTCCCGCAGGAACACGCCGGCGATCTCGCCCCCGGCATGGCGTGCCGACAGGCTCTGCAGGCCAGGCAGGGCCGCCTGGCGCAGCTGCGCCCCGAGGCCCTGGCAGTAGGAATAGTCCTGCGGATCGAGCAACCGCGGCTCCCCGGCGCACAGCTCCCTCAGATCCACCAACATGGCGCTGCAGCGCACGCGGTGCACGCGTCGCTCCTGGTATATCGGCGTGAGGCTCCGGGCCGCGATCTCGCTGGCGAGCGTATCGCGGCGAAAGTGATGCACCGTTTCCCGGATCGAGGTCTCCAGCGTGCGTGCGCCGTACCACACCCCGAACGAGCCGTCGGAGTAGCGCGAGCGGCAGGGATGCTCGAAGGGCCAGCCGATGGCCGACTGGATGGGATCGTAGAGCGCCGCCTCCTCGAAGGGCCGGTTGATGATCGGCACGGCCTCTCGAGTGGGTTTGGTCGCAAGCTCGTGCTCGATGAGAACGTGGGTGTCGGCAGGGTCCGCCACGAGCTCCGCGAAGAGGTCGACGGTCTTGCGCAGGCTGACGATGTTGCGCAGCCAGTCGCCGCGCGAGTCCTCGCTGACCTTGTAGTCCATGCGGCTTTTGGGTCAGGGGCGCGTCAGTGGCCGCGCATGATATCGAGCGTGCCGCGCACCATCACGAGCCCGGGCAGCCCGTAGCGCCGCACGGTCTCGACGGGAGTCTCTCCGCCGAAACGCCTGTTGGGTGAGGTCATCCAGCCCCGAACGATGTCCTCGTTGCGGGGAAAGAGGAGCTTCAGCGCCTTATGGATGCCGAGGAGATGGCCGGCGCGATCGAGCAGATCGCGGCTGGCGGCGAGCGGCTCGCCACCCGCGTAGCGCTGCAGCGCGGTGCGGTTCTCGCCCGAAAGCCCGAGCAGCGTCAGGCGATCCGCCGATCCCAGCGCCCAGAGATCGAAAAGCCGCATGAGCGCCTGCGCCAGGACCACGCGGTCGTGGCGCTTTTGCCGGTCGGGGTGGGTGGCTGGCTCCATCGGGCGGCTCCAGTGAAATCACACTGAGATAAGTATAATTATCCGGACCGCCAAACGCAAATTGCGTTTTGACGCAAAATGTAGGAACATTTCTACATTCAATGGAGAGGCCGCCATGACCATCACCACACTATCCAGCCGGGAATTCAATCAGGACACGAGCCAGGCCAAAAAGGCGGCCCAGCACGGGCCGGTGTTCATCACTGACCGGGGTCGGCCAGCCCATGTGCTGCTGAGCATCGAGGACTATCAGAAGCTGGCCGGCCGCTCCAAAACGCTGGCTGAGGCCCTGCACATGCCGGGGGCGGCGGATGTCGAGTTCCAGCCGCCGAAAGCGGATTGGATGCCGAAGCCTGCCGAGTTCGACTGATGTTCGTGCTGGATACGGATGTCGTCTCCGAGTTGCGCAAGGTCGAAGCGGGCAAAGGTCACCGGCAGGTAGCGGCCTGGAGCGAACAGGTAATCCCAGGGGAGACCTTTCTCGCAGCCATTACGATCCACGAGCTCGAGCTCGGTATCCTGTTGCTCGAGCGCAAAGACAAGCGCCAGGGCGCAATCCTCCGTGCCTGGATGGACACCAGGGTGTTGCCCGAGTTCGAAGGGCGAATACTGCCGGTCGATACGGCAGTGGCGCTGCGCTGCGCCAAGTTGCACGTCCCGGACCCGAGACCCATGCGGGATGCTTTGATTGCAGCGGTTGCCTTGGCTCACCGCATGACTGTCGTAACCCGCAATGTGCGGGATTTCCAGCCGATGGGCGTTGAGGTTCTCAATCCCTGGGAGTGGAGGCCGCCGCCGTGACGGCGTCCACGGTTTCTCAGCTCTTCCGGCACCGCCTCATGAAGTCTTCCGCAAATTGGACCTGTTTGATCCGCCGCCGGAATACAGATCGTAGTCGCCATTGAGGTTGCAGGACTGAAAAGCAGCCCCGACCCGAAAACGGCCCCCGAAGGGGCCGTCCGAGGAAGTCCGTTTCGGGCTGATCGATGAGCCGTTACGCCCGCACCTTCGGCGAGCGCCGGCGGCCGACAAAGAGCGCGAATCCCAGCAGGCCGGCACCGAAGAGCGCCAGTCCACCCGGCTCCGGAGCGGTGATCGCGCCGTCGGAGCTGAAGGATACGCCGCCCGTGCAGGTGCCATTGGCGCCTGAGGGGCTTGAGCAGAATTGATCGACCAAGGTCAGGGAATAAGGTCCAGTGGCACCGCTTCCCCCGCCGCCCGACGATACCGCGCCAGGTCCGTTGAGCGACACCATGCCGATGAGACTGGCGGTACTCGGATCATAACGGCCGTCGAAATCGGTGGCGGCCGTGAGATCGGTGCTGCCGAAATAGGCGTTGCCCGTATCCATGTAGGCCCACTGCGTGATCGTCGCGGGGTTCTCGAGCTGCGTGTAGCTCAATCCGGTCGAAAGTCCGTTTGGCCCCACCGGCGTCATGAAGCCGACGTCGCTGATTGCGATCGTCAGGGGGTTGCAGGTCGTGAGGCAGTTGGCGACCGTAGTCAGGTCGAGCGCCCCGCCTGTCAATGACGGGGAGTCGCTGATGCCGAACGCGATTTTGATATTCCAGCCGTTGAAGTTCGCGTTGCTATAGGTGACCTGACTGCCCCCGCTCGTATTCGGGAGAAGTACGGTGGTGCTCGGGCCGCCGCCGCTGGTCGCGGTCAGCTCGATCGGCGTCGCCAAGGCCGTACCGGCCGCCATCACTGCGATAGCGACGGCGAGTCCCAGCCCTGAAAGATGCTTCATTATCATTATCCAACTCCTGAGCAGGCTCTGGCCTGCGTCCCGTATAGGTGAAGCAAAGGGTATGCCAGCGCCATGAGCAC
>DASVWT010000089.1:0-16066 GCA_036393055.1 Steroidobacteraceae bacterium | reverse complement strand
CGCATCGCCACCGTCGTCTTGCCCGTGCCCGGGTTGCCCGTGAACGACATGTGCAGCGCCGGGGGCCCGGATGACAGTCCCACCGCCCGCCGCAGCTTGTCGATGAGCAGCAGCGCCGCAATGTCGTGGATGCGGCTCTTGACCGGCGCCAGCCCGATGAGCTCGCGGTCGAGACCCTCCAGCACCTCGCCGACGTGCGAGTCGCGGTAGGCCGCCTCCAGGTCGAGCGAGTTTCCCGGCGCGTCTTCCGGCTTCGCCCCGGCGGGTCTCAGAGGGGTGAGCTCGCCGCTATCCCGCGACGGCGCAGCATCGGCTCTCGCGCTCATGAGGGCTCAATACCTCTGCCCCTCCGGGCGATCCGCCGCGTAGGCGCGCGCCGTGTACCTCACGGTACGGCCCGGCCCCTCCTGGCGCACCAGGTCGAATCCCGGCTCGGCAGCCGGCCGGCCGATGATGAACGAAAGCCGCAGCGACTCCCGCCCGCGCGTGGAATCGAACGCGTTGACCTTTATGTAGTGGTTGGGAAAAGTCTTGCGGCAGGCGCGCACCTCCGTGATCACGCCCGCGGCATCGCGGATGTCGAACATCGGCGTGCCGAACATCTCCCAGTAGGTATTGCGCGGGTGCGGATCGTCCGTGTATTCGAGGGATACCGCCCAGCCCTGGGCGAGGCAATACTCGATCTGGCTGGCGATCTGCGCGTCCGTGAGGTCGGGAAGGAAGGAAAAAGTGCCTTGGGTGATTCTCATGGAGGGCTCCTCATGCGACCGCTGGCGTCGGCACGAAGTCGGGTGTATCGGTGCTCGCGTAATTGAAGGTGACCTCGCCCCAGACATCGAGGGCCGCCTTGAGCGGCGCGCAATCCTTCGCGGCCGCGGCGAGGATCTGCGGTCCCTCGTTCCAGATGTCCCGTCCCTCGTTGCGCGCGAGCACCATCGCCTCGAGCGCCACGCGGTTCGCGGTCGCGCCGGCGGCGATGCCCATCGGATGGCCGATGGTGCCGCCGCCGAACTGCAGTACCACGTCCTCACCCAGGTAATGCAGCAGCTGATGCATCTGGCCGGCGTGGATGCCGCCGGAGGCCACCGGCATGACGCCATTGAGGCCGGCCCAGTCCTGCTCGAAGAAGATACCGCGCTGCAGGTCCTGCGGGTTGTGTCCCTCGCGCAGCACGTTGTAGAAGCCCTGCACCGAGTTGGGATCGCCCTCGAGCTTGCCCACGACCGTGCCGGCATGGATGTGATCGACACCCGCCAGGCGCATCCACTTGGAGATCACGCGGAAGGAGACGCCGTGATTCTTCTGGCGCGTGTAGGTGGAGTGTCCCGCGCGGTGCAGATGCAGGATCATGTCGTTGCGCCGCGCCCAGCGCGACATGGACTGGATGGCGGTATAGCCGATCACGAGGTCGATCATCACGACGACCGAGCCCAGCTCCCTGGCGAACTCCGCCCGCTCGTACATGTCCTCGAGGGTCCCGGCGGTCACATTGAGGTAGGTTCCCTTCACCTCGCCGGTGGCGGCCTGCGCGCGATTGACGGCCTCCATGCAATAGAGGAAGCGGTCGCGCCAGTGCATGAAGGGCTGGGAGTTGATGTTCTCGTCATCCTTGGTGAAGTCGAGCCCGCCTTTGAGGGCCTCGTACACCACGCGGCCGTAGTTCTTGCCCGAGAGCCCGAGCTTGGGCTTGACCGTCGCCCCGAGGAGCGGCCGGCCGAACTTATCGAGCCGCTCGCGCTCCACCACGATCCCGGTGGGCGGGCCGGTAAAGGTCTTCACGTAGGCGGCCGGGAAGCGCATGTCCTCGAGCCGCAGCGCCTTGAGCGGCTTGAAGCCGAAGACGTTGCCGATGACCGAGGCGCTGAGGTTCGCGATCGAGCCTGGCTCGAACAGGTCGAGGTCGTAGGCGATGTAGGCAAAGTACTGTCCGGGCGACCCGGGCACCTGCTCCACCCGATAGGCCTTCGCCCGGTATCGGTCGCAGGCCGTCAGCCGATCGGTCCATACGACCGTCCAGGTCGCCGTCGAAGACTCTCCCGCGACCGCCGCAGCCGCCTCCTCCGGCTCGACCCCGTCCTGGGGGGTGATGCGAAAGAGCGCCAGCACGTCCGTCGCGGCGGGCGAGTATTCAGGGTTCCAGTAGCCCATCTGCGCATACTTCAGCACTCCCGGCCGGTAGCGCGCTGCGCCGGTCTTCGCTCGCTTCATCTCATCGATATTCGCTCTCATGATCGGTGGCCCTCTCTTCCGGTGCCTGCGATCCTCGGGCTTGATTTGTATTAGGTCCAGTTAGATATTATTGCCATCTCGATAAGGGTTCCTTATGAATGCGTAACGTAACGCTCAGACAAATGCGGGTATTCGCCGCCGTGGCGCGCCACCTCTCCTTCACTGCCGCGGCGCAGGAGCTGCACCTGACGCAACCGGCGGTATCCCAACAGGTGGGCCTCCTCGAGGAGGAGGTCGGGATGCCGCTGTTTGAGCATATCGGCCGCCGGATCCGGCTCGCCCCCGCCGGGACGGAGCTGCTGCGCTACGCCACCCAGATCACGGAGCTGCTGCGCGAGGCGGGCGAGGCGCTCGCGGCGATGCAGGGCCTGAAGCGCGGTGTGTTGAAGCTCGGGGCGGTGAGCACCGCGAAGTACTTCGCACCGAAGCTCCTCTCGGCCTTCACGCCGGCCTATCCGGAGGTGACGATCAAGTTCACCGTCGCCAACCGCGAGGAGATCGTGAGGCTGCTCGGCGCCAACGAGCTCGACCTCGTCATCATGGGCCGCCCTCCCCGCGAGCTCGACACCACGGCGGAGCCGTTCGCGCGCCACCCTTTCGTGATCATCGCCTCGCCCGACCATCCGCTCGCGCGGCGCCAGCGCATCCCCCTGAAAGCCCTGGCGCGCGAGAGCTTCATCATCCGCGAGCAGGGCTCCGGCACCCGCGCTTCGATGGAATATGTCTTTCGCGAGCGCGGAGTGACGTTTCGCGCCTCGATGGAGGTGAGCAGCAACGAGACCATCAAGCAGGCGGTGATGGCCGGCATGGGCCTGAGCTTCATCTCATCGCACACCATCGGCCTGGAGGCCGAGAGCGGCAAGCTCGCCATCCTCGATGTGATCGGGCTGCCGATCGTGCGCGACTGGTACGTGATCCACTTGCGAGAGAAAATCCTCTCGCCCATTGCGGCGGCGTTTCGCGCCTACCTCCTGGAGAACGGCGCGCGCGTCATTCTCGAGACGGTCGGCGACGCGACCGCCCCGCGAGGGCCTAGTGCAGGATCCGTCCGGACTCCGTCACCTCGTCGGGCTCGACCGTCGGCACGTCCGACCACGGCTTCAAGACGACCTTGATGCAACTGTCCTGCTTGTCGCGGAACATCCGATAGCCGCGCGGCGCGTCCTCCAGCCGCATCCGGTGCGTGACCACGAAGCTCGGGTCGATGGAGCCGTTGGCGATGAGCTCGAGCAACGGCTTCAGGTACCGCTGCACGTGCGTCTGGCCGGACTTCACGGTCAGCGCCTTGTTGACCACGGCGCCGAATGGAATCTTGTCGACGAAGCCGCCGTAAACCCCGGGAATGGAGACGGTCCCGCCATTGCGGCAGGTCGTGAGCGCCTGGCGCAGTGCCGGCGGCCGGTCCGATTCCAGCATCAGTGCCTGCTTCAACCGGTCATAGCCTGCGAATGCGCCGTGCGCGTGGCCTTCCATGCCCACCGCATCGATACAGGCATCCGGCCCGCGGCCGCCGGTCATGACCTGTAATGCCTCCGGCACATCCACCTGCTCGTAATTGAGCGTCTCCGCATCGGCCCACTGGCTCGCCTTGCGCAGCCGTGCCGGGAAGCGGTCGATGGCGATGACCCGCTCGGCGCCGAGGAGCCGGGCGCTCTTGATGGCGAAGAGCCCCACCGGCCCGCAGCCCCACACCGCGACGGTATCGCCCTGGCGGATGCCGCACTGCTCGGCCGCCATGTAACCTGTCGGGAAGACGTCCGAGAGGAAGAGCACCTGCTCATCGCTCAGGTTCTCCGGCACCTTGATGGGACCGACATCGGCGAAAGGAATGCGCGCGTACTGCGCCTGGCCGCCGGCGTAGCCGCCGAG
Organism: Steroidobacteraceae bacterium; assembly: GCA_036393055.1. Taxonomy (GTDB): domain Bacteria; phylum Pseudomonadota; class Gammaproteobacteria; order Steroidobacterales; family Steroidobacteraceae; genus 13-2-20CM-66-19. The sequence continues at coordinate 11,968 of DASVWT010000089.1, read as the reverse complement.
CAGGTGCGAGTAGCCGAACAGCCCCGCCGGCGAGTGTCCCCACAGCTTCTCGGCGAGCCATGCGTTGGGGTTGGAATTCTCACAGAGCGAGAAGAGCGACTGCTGGCAGAAGAAGCACGCACCGCAGGAGATCGGGAAAGGGTTCACCACACGGTCGCCCACCTTGAGGCTCTTGACCTCGGGCCCGACCTCCATCACCTCGCCCATGAACTCGTGGCCGATGATGTCCCCGGGAAGCATCCCCGGTATGTAGCCGTCGTAGATATGGAGGTCGGAGCCGCAGATCGCCGTGGAGGTGATGCGCACGATGGCATCGCGCGGATTGAGGATCCTGGGATCCGGGACGCTCTCCACCCGCAGCTGCTCTTTGCCGTACCAGACAGTCGCCTTCATGATGTGAGCCCCCACTGCTGCGTGACACGCCCGAAGAGACTGCGCCGGCCCGTCGGCTGGCCGCGCGTGGTCGGGATCTCTCCCGTCTCCAACACCTGTTTGAAGCGCCGCAGGTCCTCGCGGATGCGCGACTGCGGATCATGGCCGAGAAGCTTCACCAGGCCGGCGCCGAGCGCGCCGCCGAGCGGGCTGTAGTGCAGGCTCACGCGCACGATGGTGCCGCGGCCCGCCGGTGCGGCCTCGAACCTGACCGAGCCCGCGTTGGCGGCGCCGGAATCATCCAGCGTGCGCCAGGCCAGCTCTTCGCCGGGACGGTCGGCGGTGATCTCCGAGGTCCACTCCAGGCGGCTCGCCATCGGGCCCTTGGCCACCCAACGCGAGCGCCGCTCATCGAGCTGTCGCACGGATTCGAGGCTGTGCATGAAGCGCGGCAGATTCTCGAAGCTGCGCCAGAAGCGGTAGCACTCCTCGGGCGACTTGCTGACCGCGATGCTGCGCTCCAGATAGATGTCGGTCCGGCCGGAGACGCCGGGCACGATCTGCCCCGCCCGCATCCCGGTGAGCCGCGCGGCAGCGAGGACATCGAGCGCCGTGACACCCGCCACCGCGGCAAGCGCGACGGCGGCCCGGCCGCGCCGGCCACGCCGCGCAAGAGCTACCGAGAGCGCCGCCAGATCGAAGGTATCGCCGGCAACGCGCGACCACAGCCAGGGCTCGCGATTGCTTTGGGTGAGGATGCCGATGCCGGCCGCGAGCTCTCTAGCGCCGACCAGGCGCATGATGGCCGGGCTTCGCGAGCCGCTCAGCCAGCAGACCAGGCGAGGCGCGGCGACGGCCGCCGCTCCGAGCCCAATGCTGAACCAACCGAGGCCTCGCTCGAGCGATTCCGCCCCCTCGGGCCGGGCAAGGCCGCGCGGCGGGTGCTGACGCGCAGGCGTCGCTCCGGATTCCACTCCGGCGAAACCCGAGCCGCGGGGCGGGCTTCGTCCCAAGCCCTGCTGTGTGATGTCGGTAGCCATGAGCTCTCTCCCGAATACGGGCGCCTCGACGCCCGGGCGCTCCCAAACAATCCGAGAGAGACCCGGCGGTTCCGGCCGCCGGCCCGATCCGATCAGCCTCGAGAGGAGCCGAAGCGCCGTCCGCCCCGGGCAGCGAAGCTGCGGCCGGAGGACCGCGGGTGACGTGCGCCGGCGTGTGCCTTCGGCTGCGGTGCGCGAGCCGGCTGTGCGGCCGGACGAGGCGTCGGCCGCGCCTCCGCGGTCACGGTGAATTCCGGCGTTGCGGCAATCGGCAGCGAGCGGCGCAACAGCCGCTCGATGTCCTTGAGCAACCCCGCCTCATCGGGTCCCACCAACGAGATGGCACAGCCCGTACCGCCGGCGCGGGCGGTGCGTCCGATGCGATGCACGTAGTCTTCCGGCACGTTCGGCAGCTCGTAGTTGACGACGAACGGCAACTCTTTGATGTCGAGGCCGCGCGCCGCCACTTCGGTGGCGATGAGAGCCGTGATCTTGCCCGTCTTGAATTCCGACAGGGCGCGCACACGTGCGTTCTGGCTCTTGTTGCCGTGAATGGCCGCAGTCGCAATGCCGCCAGAGGCCAGCTGCTCGGCCAGCCGGTTGGCGCCGTGCTTGGTGCGCGTGAAGACCAGTACCTGCTGCCAGTCCCCCTCGCGGATGAGGTGCGCGAGCAGATGGCGCTTGTGCTCCTTCGGCACGCGGTAGGCGCGCTGCTCCACACGATCGGCGGTCGCATTGCGCGGGGAGACCTCGACGGCGACCGGATTGCGCAGGAAGCGCGTCGCGAGGTCACGGATGTCGTCGGAGTAGGTCGCGGAGAACATCAGATTCTGCCGCCGCTCCGGCAACAGCTTCAGCACTTTGCGGATGGCATGGATGAAGCCCATGTCGAGCATCCGGTCGGCCTCGTCCAGGACGAAATGCCGCACCTCGCGCAGGTCGAGCGCACGCTGGCCGGCGAGATCCAGCAGCCGTCCGGGCGTGGCGACGAGGAGATCGCAACCGGCGCGCAATGCATCGATCTGCGGGTTGATGCCCACGCCGCCAAAGACGACGCAGATGCGTGTCTTCATGTGCCGCCCATACTGGCGAGCGCTTTCCGCTACCTGGGCGGCAAGCTCCCGCGTGGGGGTGAGCACTAGCGCCCGCGGGGCGCGGCCGGCCGGCGCATGGGCCAGTGCCTGCAGGATCGGCAGGACGAAGGCTGCCGTCTTGCCGGTGCCGGTCTGCGCGCCGGCAAGGACGTCTCGCCCGGCGATGACCGCCGGAATCGCCTGCATCTGGATGGGGGTCGGCGTCTCGTAGCCCTGCTCGGCGACGGCGCGCGACAGCTCGGGCACGAGCCCGAGTTCGGTAAAAGGCCTCGTTCGGGGAACCTCTGTGTTGGCTCGCGGGCGATCGGCCCGCGCCGCCGGGTGGGCATCCCGAATTGAAACCAGGTGTATCGGGGCTGCTCGAGGCGCCCCGCGGGATGCGGGCGCGGACTTTACCGGCTTTCCGGCCGCGCGTCGAGCCTCGAGAATCGCTAGACTAGAGGTTTCGGGCATGTGAACGGAACGGACGCCGGCACCTCTAACCGAGCCATACGGGTCCCAATGACGGTCCCGGCATTGAGCACATGGCCATCCGTCCCGTGACAGGGGGAGCATTTGATGATTCTCGACCGCGCTCGCGCGAAACCGGGCGCCTCCGGCGCCCTGCGCCTCTGGATTTACGGCTTCGCTGCGGCACTCGCTGCGGCGCTGGCCGGCTGCAGCACCAATACGAAGGTCTACAACGGCACGCCGGTGGTGACCGTCACCGCCCAGGCGGCCGGGGACTTCTCGACCTACGTCGTTGGCATCAGCCTCTACAGCATGACCCGCAGCGACGGCTACGTCGCCTATCCGGCGGGCTACACGTATGAGGAGTTCGCGGATCTGACCCAGCGGGTCGACGTCAGCGAGCTGCTGAACGCGGTGGGGGTACCGGACGGCAGCTATACGTCGCTGGTGATCGGTATCGACTACTCGGTCCCGATCGTCTACCTCAAAGGACAATCGACGGCCGCGACGGTGAAGGACAGCAGTGGGACGACCAACCCCGGCATTCTCTACGTCACCGTCAAGCTCGACCCCTCACACCCGCTGGTCGTCAATCTCAACCAGTCGACGCCGCTCTCTCTCGATTTCGACCTGGCGGCCGGCAACTCCATCAATGCGTCGACGAACACAGTGACCGTCAAGCCCTTCGTGGAAGCGAGCACGCCGTCCGACGATACCCAGCCGGTCCGGGCCCGTGGCCTCTTCGTTGCCGCCGATACGGGCCAGAGCAACTTCGTAGAGAACCTCAGGCCCTTCGAGGACAACGTTTATTCTACCGTAGGCGCTCTGACGGTCGGTACGACTGCAGGCACCTATTTCAACATCAACGGTGCCGTCTCCACTGGCGCGAGCGGCCTCGCGGCACTGCAAAAAATCGCTGCGAACACGCCTGTCGTTGCATACGGCACGCTCACCGGCTCGCCTCCCGGCAGCGCGCAGAGCATCACTCCCGCAATGACTGCGACGGAGGTATACGCCGGCACTGTCGTTTCAAATGGCCAGTACGAGCACGTGCGCGGCATCGTCACGGGGGTCAGCGGCAACAGCATCACCGTCGCGAATGCAACGTACCTGTACTACGAGGGCTACTGCCAGAGCAATCTGTGCTTCACCTACTATCCAACGGCTACGGTCAGTGTTTCCCCGACGGGCACCCTGGTCACTGAGGATGGGACACCCGCTACGGGCCTCACCACCCAGTCGATCTCGGTCGGCTCGCAGATCGATGCCGTCGGCCTCGGCTCCGCCAGCAGCTCCGGCGCACTGACGCTGGATGCGACGCAAGCCGCCGTGCGCCTGCAGTCCACCCCGATCTGGGGCACGCTCGATACGGGCGCGGCGGGCTCCGCCACGCTCAACCTGCTTTCCGTGGGGACCACGGGCCTGCCGCCGAGCGATTTCAATTTCGCGGGGACGGGCACGGCCAGCGCAAATGATGCGGTGGCCGCGAGCTACGTAGTGGACACGGGGACAGCCGATGAGACCGGCACCGCTGCCGGGACTCTGCTGCGCATGGATGGCTTCCCGGCGCCATTCGGCTCGGCGCCGCCGGATTTCAACGCGACGGCCGTGACGCCTGCCACCTCGGAGCCCGCGGACCTCGTCGTGGAATGGAGCGGCGGCAGCGGCAGCACGGCCGCGCTGACCGCGCCCTATGACGCCACCAGCCTCGCGCTGGATCTCACCAACGCGACCACGGCTGAAGTGGTGACTGGCCCGCAGGTCACCCCGCTGACGGGTACTCCCACCATCGCGATCTCGACCGCCACGCAGTTCGCGGTCGGCAACGCGACCAATGGCATCTCGGTGTTCAGCACCCCGAGCGCCTTCGCGAGCCAGCTCACCAGCGTCCTGGTTGGCTCGACGGCCGTATTCCGGGTCGTGGCCGTAGGCTCGTACGACGCCACCACCAATACCTTCACCGCAACCCGGGTCGATGTGGCGCTGGAGTAGTCCGCCATGCCCTGGAAGCGGCGTCCGTTCGGCGGGCGTGATTGCGCCCGCGCCCTGAACATCGCGGACCTGCGCGAGATCGCGCGGCGGCGCGTGCCGGGATTCGCCTTCGAATACGTCGAAGGCGGCGCGGAGGACGAGGCGACGCTGCGCCGCAACCGGGAGGCGTTCGCGGCATTGCGCTTCGTGCCACAGACTCTGGTCGATACCTCGGGCAGGAGCCTCGAGTCTTCCGTCTTTGGCCGGCGCTGCAGCGTACCTCTTGCCATCGCACCCACCGGCCTCAACGGCATGTTGCATCCCGGCGGCGACATCGCCCTGGCGCGGGCCGCGGCCAGCTGCGGGATTCCGTACACGCTGAGCACGCTCTCGACCACTCGCCTGGAGGACGTGGCGGCCAAGGCCGGGGGACGGCTCTGGATGCAGCTTTACGTGATGAAGAACCGCGCCATTGCAGAGGACATCATGGCCCGGGCGGCGGCGGCTGGTTACGAGGCATTGCTATTCACGTCCGACGCCAACGTGTTCGGCAGTCGGGAATGGGACAAGCGCAATTACACGAGGCCCGGCAGGCCGAGCCCGCGCGCGATCGCCGATGCGATGCGCCATCCCCGCTGGCTGATCGACGTTCTGCTGCGCAAGGGCATTCCGCAATTCCACAACATCGAGGCCTTCCTGCCCCCGGGTGCGGCGAGCGCGGTCGGCGGCAGCACCATCATCCCGCAGATGTTCGAGCCCACCATCGCCTGGAAGGACATCGCCTGGATACGGCGGCACTGGCCCGGAAAGCTGCTGGTCAAAGGTGTGCTCAGCGTCGAGGACGCACGCCGTGCCGCCGATGCCGGGTGTGACGGCATCGTCCTCACCAACCATGGCGGCCGGCAGCTCGACTACTGCGTTGCGCCCGTGGAGGTGCTGGGAGAGATCGCCGCAGCGGTCGGCGACCGGCTGGCGATCATCATCGACAGCGGCGTGCGCCGCGGCAGTGACATCGCCAAGGCGCTCGCTCTGGGCGCCCACACGGTGATGATCGGCCGCGCAGCCCTCTACGGACTGGCGGCCGACGGCGAGCGCGGCGTGCGGCGTGCGCTCGACATGCTCGCCGTCGAGCTCGATCGCGTTCTCGGCCAGCTCGGCTGCCGTTCCGTGGCGGACCTGAAGCCCTCGCTCCTGCGCCAGTCGGCCGGCTAGGCTGCCAGCGTGCCTTTGGCCTTGGCGGCATGCGTTGCGATCGCATCCATCAGGCCCGGCGAGAGGCAGTCATACGGCTCCAGCCCCAGCTCCTTCAGGCGTGCGCGCGCTTCACCCATCCGCGCGGGCGGGAAGCCGGTCTCGATGATGGAGGAGACGAACGCCGCGAACTCCGGGGCCGCCCAGCCCTGCTCCCGGAAGAGCTCCGGGTGGACGAAGTCGAACCCGTAGAACGGATGGTTCTTGTTCTCGATCCGACCGTACATGTGGACGCCGCAGCCCGTGCAGGCATAGCGCTGGATGGGTGCCTTCTCATCGACAATCTTCAGCTTCTGCGCATTGGCGGTCACCGACAGCTTCTCGCGCGGAATCACCGCGAGGAGCGAGAAGAGCGCTCCCTGCGGCTTCCAGCACTTCGTACAGCCGCACATGTGGTCGTACGCGATATTGCTCCCCAGGCTCACCGTCACGGGCGAGGAGGCGCACTTGCAAACGAGCGTGCCGCCGGCGAACGAGGGATTGCCGGACTTGACGCCGCCGTCGACGGCCGGATGGATCGAGATAGCCATGATGTTTTTCCTCTCAGCGGTTGTTGGCTTCAGAACGTCACGACCGAGCGAATCGATTCGCCCTTGTGCATGAGATCGAAGGCATCGTTGATCTTCTCGAGCGGCATCACGTGCGTGATGAGGTCGTCGATGTTGATCTTCTTGTCCATGTACCAGTCGACGATCTTCGGCACGTCCGTGCGACCCCGCGCGCCGCCGAACGCGGTGCCCTTCCACACCCGGCCCGTCACCAGCTGGAACGGCCGGGTCTTGATCTCCTGGCCCGCCCCGGCGACCCCGATGATCACCGACACGCCCCAGCCGCGGTGGCAGCACTCCAGTGCCTGGCGCATGAGCTCCACGCTGCCGACGCACTCGAAGCTGTAGTCCGCCCCGCCGTCGGTGAGCGCGACCAGGTGCTGAACGAGATCCCCGCCCACTTCCTTCGGGTTGACGAAGTGCGTCATGCCGAAGCGCTCCGCCAGCGCCTTGCGCCGCGGATTGAGGTCGACTCCGATGATCTTGTTGGCGCCGACCAGGCGCGCCCCCTGGATGACGTTGAGGCCGATGCCGCCGAGGCCGAATACGACGACGTTGGCGCCCGGTTCGACCTTCGCGGTGTTGATGACGGCGCCTACTCCGGTGGTCACCCCGCAGCCGATGTAACAGACCTTCTCGAACGGCGCATCCTCGCGGATCTTGGCGACCGCGATCTCCGGCAACACCGTGTAGTTGGAGAAGGTCGAGCAGCCCATGTAGTGATGTACCATCTGCCCGCCGATTGAGAAGCGGCTGGTGCCATCTGGCATCACGCCCTTGCCCTGCGTCGCGCGGATGGCCGTGCAAAGATTGGTCTTGCGCGAGAGGCAGGACTTGCACTGCCGGCACTCGGGCGTGTAGAGCGGAATGACGTGATCGCCCTTCTTCACCGAGGTGACCCCGGGGCCCACGTCGACCACGATTCCCGCGCCTTCGTGGCCGAAGACGACGGGGAAGAGGCCCTCCGGGTCGGCGCCCGAGCGGGTGAACTCATCGGTGTGGCAGACGCCGCTCGCCTTGATCTCGACCAGAACCTCGCCGGCCTTCGGGCCATCGAGATCCAGGGTCACGACTTCGAGCGGCTTGCCCGCCGCGTATGCAATGGCTGCCTTGGTTTTCATGGGGATCCTCTCTCTTTCGGCGCGTTGCGCGCCTCTTCACGGACGGGGTTCGCGCAGCGAGCCCCGTAAGTCCTGCGCGCAGCGCATGGGAATATTAGCCGCGGAAATGCGGCAAGCCGCGGGGACCGCGGTCAGCGGCGCCTGCGCGGGGCTGTTGTTCCAATTCGGAACAATCCCGTGCCTCCCTGTACCGCTTTCGACGCTCGCGGGAGCCGGGCCGCGGAGCATGGCATAATCCCCCGCTCGAGCGAGAGGGGGACTCCATGCTGCAGCCGATCGGCAGTCACGCCCGCTACATCCAGTCGGTACTGCGCGGTACCGCACGCGACGAAGGCCCGGGAACGCCCGATTACGTGAAGCGCTCCTGGCTGCGCTGTCTCACGCAATACCACCTCGATCCGCAGTCCCAGCGCGAGCCTTACGTCTTGCCCCGGGACGAGCGGCTGGCCCGCAAGGAGCGCAACCTCGAGCTGGTCTCCTTCGCCGATGCGGAGATGGCGCACCTTTATCACCAGCTCGCCGGCTCCGGCTATTCCATCATCCTGACGGACCGCGATGGCGTGCTCCTCGACTATTACGGGGACTTGAGCTTCCGCAACGCCGCCTTCCGCACGGGCCTGGTGCTCGGGGCCGTCTGGAGCGAGGAGCACGGCGGCACCAACGGCATGGGCACCTGCCTGTTCGAGCGGGCGCCGCTCATCGTGCACCGCGACCAGCATTTCTTCTCGCGCAACACCGGGCTCACCTGCTGCGCGGCGCCGATCTTCGACCACAGCGGCGAGCTCGTGGCGGTGCTCGATGCCTCCGGGGAGTCCGACCGCGCCCAGCAGCACACGCTCGTGCTGGTCAACATGTCGGCGCAGATGATCGAGAACCGCCTGTTCCTCCATCGATTCAAGGACGAGTTCGTGGTGCGCTTTCATAGCCGGCCGGAGCTGGTCGGCACCTGGGGCGAAGGCATCATCGCGCTCGATGCGACGGGCGCCATCGCCGCGCTCGATCGCAACGCCCTCTTCCAGCTCGGCGTCAAGAATGCAGCCGAGCTCAACGGCGCGCCGCTCGAGCGGGTATTCAACATCTCGCTCGGCGCGCTCGTCGGCCGCAGCCAGAAGAAGTCCTTCCATCCGCTGCCGATCTACGACGCGCGCCACGGCGGCCGGTTCTTCGCCATCGCGCAGGCGCCGCAATCGAAGCGTGCGCTCGGCAGCAAGCAGCGCCTGGCGCGCATCGAGGAGCTGCCGCTCCCGGATCCGGGACGCAGCCCGCTCGATGAGCTCGATTTTGGCGATCCGATGATGGCGCGCAACATCCAGGCCGCGCGGCGCACGCAATCGCGGGAGGTGCCGATCCTGCTCCTCGGAGAGTCCGGGACCGGCAAGGAATTCTTCGCCCGCGCCATGCACGCCTCGAGCGATCGCGCCGACAAGCCGTTCGTGGCGGTGAACTGCAGCTCGCTGCCCGACGCACAGCTCGAGCAGGAGCTCTTCGGCCGCCCTGGCAGCCCGCGCGCCGCTCCGGTGAGCCCTCCCGCCCCGCAGGCTCTGCCGGCCGCGGCCGGCACGCCGCAGGCCGAGGCCCCGGCCGCTGCCGCGGGCGATGAGGACGAGGAGCTCGGCCGCATCGTTCAGGCGAATGGGGGTACCTTGTTCCTCGATGACGTCGGGGAGCTGCCGCTCGAGCTGCAGGCGAGGCTGCTTCACGTCATCGAGGAGCGGGAAGTGCTCCGGCCCGGTGGCGAGGCGCCCGTGCGTGTCGATGTCAGGGTCGTGAGCGCTGCGCGCGGCGGGCTGCAGGAAAAGGTCCGCCGCGGCGAATTCCGTGAGGACCTGTTCTATCGTCTGCAGAGTCTGGTGCTGACGCTCCCGCCGCTGCGCGAGCGAAAGGACAAATCGGCGCTCATCCGCCACGTCTTCGCGCAGGAGAGCGCGGCCACCCCGTCGGTGATCCTGGGGGATGACCTGGCCGATGCGCTGCGCGCCTATGCATGGCCTGGCAACATCCGCCAGCTGCGCAACGTCCTGCGGGGGATGATCGCCATGCGCTCGGGCGACAGGCTCGATGGCGGCTGCCTCCCTGCCGACTACGGCGTCGGCGAGCCGGAGCCGCTTGCGCCTGAAACCTGCGAGCTGCCCCCCGAGGCACAGGGCCTCAATCCGCTGGAGAAGGCCGAGCGCGGGGCGCTCCTCAAGGAGATCGAGCTGCACCACGGCAACATCAGCCGTGTCGCGCAGAAGCTCGGGATCGGGCGCAACACGCTCTACCGCAAGATGCGGCGGCTCGGGATCACCCTGCCGCCACGACATTAGCTCGCAAGCGACCCCTTCGCGGCGCCTCTATTCGCGGAGGTCAGTGCCGGGTGGCGCTGCCTTCGTGCCGCGGCGCGCCCGACTCACCGTGGCTGCGCCGCTCTGCCGTGTCGCGGCCCACGACCTTGGAGAAGAGGCTGTCCTCTTCATACAGGAGGGCGAGTTTGCGCTGCTCGAATTCCTTGAAGAACTCCTCCCAGGAGATCTCCGTCAGCGCCTGATGCTCCGAGTGCGGCGCGTGGGGAAACATGATCCGCACGATCCCGACATCCCCGCCCTGGTGGGTACGCGCCACCGCGGCGGGCTTGCCGCCTTTTTTCTCGGCCCATTTGCGGATCGTCTCGTGATTGGTCGTCACTTCTGCCATGGCATCACCTCGCGGCTCGATCATCCTTCGCGGCTGGTCAGATAAAAATAGACGTAGGCAGTGATGAGAAGCACGCAAAGACCGCAGACCAGAAAGGTCGCGCAGGCCGCCGCCAGGTAGACCCAGACGTTTGCCGCCGCGCCCGCGTGGCCACCGCCGGCCTCGCCAAGCGCATCGAACCAGTCCGTGAGCAATGCCGCGGTCGCAAGGACGAAGGCCCAGCGGCGCATGCAGGCCGTAAGCTCGCCCCGATTCCGCCGGTTATACCGGTAGGCCGCGATGCGCTCCTCGCGCGTCCCGCAGCTGACGTCCTTCATCAACCGGAAGGGCGAGAACCCGCCCAGCAGTGACTCGAGCATACGCATTCCGTCATCCGCCTCTTCCGTCCTCCACCCCGCAGCGCCACGTCCTGAGCCGCGTTCCGCCTCGCGCGCCGCGCGCGCTTCTCAATATGCCTGCGAGGGTAGACGGTCGAGGAGCACCCATGTTCCGCCGTCCCAGGTTGCGCGAGAATGCGCTCTCCATCAGGGCAAGCGGACGGAGCGGCATCCATGTCAGATACTATCTTCGGCAAGATCCTGAGCGGCGCGATTCCCTGCCACAAAGTCTACGAGGACGAGCGCGTCTTCGCCTTCCTGGACATCAATCCGCTCAGCACCGGCCACACCCTGGTCATCCCCAAGGAGCCGGCCAAGACCCTGGACGCGCTCTCCGACGAGTCCGCTGCTGCCCTTGGCCGCGTCCTGCCTCGCATCTGCCGCGCCGTAATCGCCGTCACCGGGGTCAGGGAGTACAACGTGCTCGAGAACAATGGCGCCACCGCCCACCAGGCGGTGGACCACGTGCACTTCCACATCATCCCTAAGCCGAGCCATGGCGGTGGCCTGGGCATCGGCTGGCCGGCTCGATCGCTGGAGCAGCAGGCCGGGACCGAGCTCGCCGCCAAGCTGCGCGCTGCGATCGGATGAGTCCGCCCGCCAGCCCACCAGTGAGATCCGCGCAGCGCGGCAGCCAGACCTCCGCTGATTGATTTGCCCTTCCCAATCTGCGCTTGTACAATGAGCGGCTTCCTGGTGCGGGGTGGAGCAGTCTGGCAGCTCGTCGGGCTCATAACCCGAAGGTCGCAGGTTCAAATCCTGCCCCCGCTACCACTTTCAACGGCTTGCACCAATATGCGACGTGGTGCACCGCTCCCGTTGCTGGGGCGGCATTGCGCCGGTGTCCGTGCGCTCCGCCCCTGCTCCGGCTATCGTAGCCGTCTGGGCAAGTCACTCGCGGACTCGTCGTAGAGCGAGCCCTCCGGCAATGCTCATCGCCCGATAGGCGAATCTGGTATCAACATCGCGTACTCGGCCTTACCGCCTCACAACAGGTCTGGCCTGTTCTCCTTCAGCCAATTACTAGCCGCCGCATACAGGGACTCGGCCTGCGACAGACACTCGCTGACG
>DASVWT010000088.1:0-13189 GCA_036393055.1 Steroidobacteraceae bacterium | reverse complement strand
CCACGGCCGGTTCCGTATGATGCGCGCCCCCGTGCGGAGGGTCTGGCAGGCAGCGATGCCGGCCACCGTGGCACGAGGCCGAGTGGCGAGGCATGATGCCTGGCGAGAGCCCTGGACGGCGCGCGTGCGGGCGAGTGGGCGATGCAGTCCGCGTGCCCGTAGCTCAGCTGGATAGAGCACCGGCCTTCTAAGCCGGTGGTCGCAGGTTCGAGTCCTGCCGGGCACGCCAGCCGCTTGCGGACGGGGTGGCCTCGGGGCGCGAAGCACGGGGCGGGATGGATGTAGGCGACAACGGTGGACGTAGCTCAGCTGGTAGAGTCCCGGGTTGTGATCCCGGTTGTCGTGGGTTCGAGTCCCATCGTCCACCCCACCAAATAGAATGGGCCGTTAGCTCAGCTGGTAGAGCAGGAGACTCTTAATCTCTTGGTCGTAGGTTCGATCCCTACACGGCCCACCAATTTATCGTAAGTCCTCCGGCATCTCCGTCCTTGCGGGCGAGAGCGTGCCGGCGTAGGGGCGGCGGGATCCCTTCAGGCAGCGCGGCGGGTAGCCGGGATCGAGCTGCGAGCGTTCCAGGGCAGCAGCGCTTCAAGGTTTTCGAACAGGAAGTTCAGGTACGGGCCGGGCTCGATTCCATTGGCACGAGCGGTGGCCACGAGGGAGTAGAGATTGGCGCTGGCCCTGGCACCGAGCGGATTGTTTGCGAAGAGCCAGACGCGCGGCAAAGTGTCGTTGTTCGCCTGGCAGTCCGAACCAGACACGTGCGCGGCATGAGGCGCATGCATGTGCACCTGGTCATCAGGGCGATGAACGAGAACGATGGGCGGCTGAACATCCGAAAGCCAATGCTCCGAGAGTGGCGACGGGTGCAAGTTTGAGATTACGTGGCCGGATAGGTTACGGCAATGCCATCGGCTTCAGGTCGGACTGCTCGCGACGATGATCCGCGTCTGCACTAGATAGACGAGCGCGCTCACCCCGATCAGCACCGCCAGCCCCATGATCTCGCTGCGCGAGCCGAGCGCAATGAGCAGCAGCATGCTCCCAACCCCGATCACCGCTGCCGCGCCGAGCCAGCGAAAGTTAAGCGGTGCACCCGCGAGCGCCACGCCGCGGCGCGCCAGCAGCCAAGTCGCGACGCATCCGGCGACATAAAGTCCGGCGGTTGTCAGCGTCGCAAGCACGGCAAGCTCGGCGAACGATCCCGTGAGCGCGAGGATGATCGCGAGCGCGGCGTACGAGAGGATGGCGACGTATGGGGTGTGGGTTCGCGGATGAACGCGGCCGAGCGCGCGCGGGAGCAGACCGTCCCGAGCGAACGCGAACAGCATGCGCGGCGTGCCGAGAATGTCGCTGGCGATCATGCCGAGCAGGGCGAAGGCTGTTCCGGCGAGCATCACGATCCGAAGTCCGGGACTCAGGCGGCCCATTGCATCCGCGAGCGGCGCTGGCGAATGAGTCAGAGCAGGGCCGAGGGTTCCCTGCGCGATGAGCTGGATGGCGACGTACAGGAGTGTCACCGACGTAAGCGCAATGGCAAGTGCGAGCGGGATCGTTCGCGCCGGCCGGGCGACCTCGCCGCTCGCGCACAGAGCAGTCTCCATGCCAAACAGCGCGAACATCGCAAGGATGACCGCGCGCCCCAGCCCTTCGGGCTTCCAGGCGGGCGGGGTCGAGAAGTTCGCACCATGGACGGCCGCAGCACCCACCACGACGAAAACAAGGAGCGGCAGGAGTTTCAGCGCCGTTGTGGCGGTGGCGAGCCGTGCGCCACGCGTCACGCCGCCCACATTCACGGCGGCGACGGCCCCGATGACACCTACGATGACGGCCGAGCGCACTGCAGTTGCGAGGGTCGTGAGCACCAAGCTCGCCGCGACGTCGGCGAGGGCCGCAGCGACACTGGCGACGGCGAGGATGTCGCCGACCCACAGGAGCGTGCCCGCGATGTATCCTGCGAGAGGGCCCAGCGCCGCCTCAACATAGCCGTAGATCCCACCGCTCGTCGGAATGCGACTCCCGCCCTCGGCGCAGCATATCGCGACCGCGCCGATGCCGACGGCGCAGGCGAGGAATGCGAGGGGAGCATACGGTCCGAGGGAGGCGGCGAGCGCGCTCGGCACCGCGAAAATACCGGCGCCGATCATCATGCTCATGGTGCTGGCCGCCAAGCCCAAAGGCCCGACCGCGCGGACGAGACCGGCGTCGCGTTGATCCCCCATTTGCGTGCACGCTAGCACGTTTGCCGACTCGGAATCGAGTCTTGGACCCATGTGAGGGGCCGCCTCGGACCTCGGGGGAGTCCCTGGTTCCCGGCGTGCAGGCGTGCCCGGCAGATCGAAAGCTGATTCCGGGCGGTGGGTGACGTTCCAGGGTCATGAACTCAGTTCACAAGAAGACCGGCGAGATCATCCCGCCCAAGGAATATCGGCGCAGCGGTGCGACCGTCAATCGGTATATCGCGCATCGCGACTCTCTCGCACCTGTTCTCCTTCGCGGTCAAGGAGCGCCGGCTGATCGACCGCAATCCGGTCGGCGACATCCGCTGACGACACGCATCGAACACGGAGAAGCCGACATTCCAACGTCCGGAATGCGGCGAGTCAGCATCCAGAGCCTAGGTCGGCTCTTGGCCAGATTGCGTCAGTTCGACAGGATGCCCGGACCACATGTCTTTGCTTGCTACAAATATATGGGCGACCGGTCTAAGCGGGACTTCGCGAATAGGTTGGCCGCGTGAGCAGATCCGGTGTCTTTGCGGCAATATTCACAGTGGCAGCTCGCCGCGCCTTCGCCATGTAGGCGACGCGGTTTCATTCTGCCAGCCGCCTGAGCAAGTGAACCGACGTAGAGTACTCCTTCGTGCACCAATTCACCTTTTCGGCAACGGCACAAGGGACGGCGGTTTCCGCCGGAACCGGATGGAACCCAAACCCCGCATAAAAGCTCTCGAGATGGGCAAATGGAATACAGAATAATTGCCGATAGGGTGAATGCAGAAGAAGGTACGACACTATCGCGCTGGCAACCTTGCGGCCACGAAATGCAGGTAACACATACATTCCGCCGAGCTCTCCAGTCGTAGCGTTCACTGGAACCAGACGACCCAAACCAGCTCTTTCACCATCTACTTCGGCGACGGCGAGAAAGTCTTCGGCACTCGACGGAAGAAAGTGAGCCTCTTCATAGCGCCCATTGGCCCACGCAAGTTCTGGCTCCAATAATCGTCTGACCGTCACCACCACTGCGACCTCCGCGCCGCCCGACAGTTATTCAGACGACAAAGCCGCCGTCATATTCATGATTATACAGACGGCGAGCGTGGTGCCGGAGCGTCAGTCCGATCTCAGGGACCTGCCCATGCGACTTTCCCCGGAAGCTCTACCGCGTGGGCGGCTGCTCCAGCCACTCCCCGAATTCGCGGATGGCCTTCTCGAGGCGTGGCCGGTAGATCGGATCGCTGCCATAGCCGCTTTTCTCGGCCAGTGCTGCCTTGTAGATTCCGACGGTGCGCTCGACCCACTTGCGGGTCGCCTCGGCGCCATCGCGGTGAAGCAGGAAGTCGATCCGCCCCGACTCCGGCCGCACGTCGGCCGACGAGGTCAATGATCGAGCCCTCGGTATGCGGAACGCCATCTTGCCCAGAGCGAGGTGAGTCTCGCCGTGAGCCCATCGTGCTGCGCGGCTTTGCGAACACGCTCGCCAACCCGAATCACCCGGATCGGCCGCATGGAGTCACGCAGCTTTGCGGCAGAATCGCGGGTAAGGATGCGGCTGGTCTGAGCCCTGGGAAACGGGTCGCGATCATTGGGCCGGCCACACTCCGGATATCCCGGATGTAAACCGATGACCTGAACGTACCAGAGCCGACTGGCATCGGGGTCGCCCTCCAGTGGCATGAAGACGGGAGGCCGATCGGCACTCACATGGTAGCCAAACTCCTCCGAGTAGCCACCGGCGAGATATGAATTGTGGTCGGCTTCGACGGGCGGTCCCGGGATCCCGGGGCGGTCGGCCCACTCGGGGAAGTAGCGATGGTCCTCGTTCAGAAGCTGCGCGAACTCTCGCATGTACGCTCCTCCCTAGACATCGGGCTCACCACGGGCGGCGGCTCGGCGGGGCTTTGGACTCACACGGGTCACCGCCCGCTGCACGATCTGGCCGCTCGCATCAACGATCAGCCGCAGCCGAGTGTTCCCGTGGTAGAAGGTCACTCGATGGCGACCGGCATCGTCATCGATCCCTCGCTCGCAGATCGCCGTGAGACGGCCAACACGCATCGCCTCGAGCACCCCAGGGCAATCGAGACCGAGATCGGCCGCGATCAGGGCCGCTTCCAGATCGATGCTTCCTTCCGCCAGGGTGATTGTGCTCATCGGAGCCTCCGTCGAAGTGCGCGCTCGCCTGCCACGGCAGCTGCATAGCGTTCATGGCTGAAACTTCACTGAGCAGTTTCTACCCGCTCTCGACGCGAGTACATACGCAAATGCCGCAGCAGCGGTCGACGCCGGGGTAAATGAGGCGTACAGCGAAGGGCGAGGCCGCGGCAGTCAGTTCACGGTTCGTTTTCCGGCGCTCTCGCTGCCGGTGTAGCGAGGGCGGTCAAGATGCCCGCCATGATCCGGCGCGGGCTCGGCGGGCAGCCGGGCACCGTGACGTCCACCGGGATGACGTTGGAGACCCGGCCGCGGCAGGCGCGGTCGGATCCGCGTGCGCCGCGCTCACCGAAGATCCCCCCGGTGCAGCCGCAGTCCCCCAGCGCCACGACCAGCTTCGGGTCGGGCATGGCTTCGTAGACCCGCCGCAGGGGCGCCTCCATGTTCGCCGAGACCGGACCCGTCACGAGGAGCAGATCGGCGTGGCGAGGGCTCGCCACGAAGCGGATGCCGAGGCCCTCGAGATTGTAGTAGGCGTTGTTGAGCGCCTGGATCTCGAGCTCGCACCCGTTGCAGGAGCCGGCATCGACGTGGCGGATGCAGAGGGCGCGGCCGAGCACGGAGCGGATGCGCTCATCCAGCGCAGCGCGGACACGCAGCAGCTCGTCGGGTTGCGGTGCGGCCTCGGAGATAACGCCTACCTGGCAGATCTTGCGCAAAGTCTTCAGCATGACCACAGGTCCCGGGGGGTGCGCGATGAGGTGCTCACAGATCCACCCCACTGTAGGCCAGATTGAACGATTTGTTGATGAGCGGGAAATCGGCAATGATGTTGCCGAGAATCGCGTGCTCGATCGCCGGCCAGTTCTGCCAGGAGGGATCATGCGGGTGGCAGCGCCGGATCGTGCCATCGGGTCCCGCCTCGACGGCGACGAGCACAGGGCCGCGCCAACCTTCGATGAGGCCAGCGCCGAACGAGCCTTCGGCGGGTGCTTGGATCGAGGTTCCGTGCGCGCCGGAGGGGAGGGAGGCCAGCAGGGCCTCGGCGAGCCGACAGGACTCCGCGAGCTCCTCGAAGCGAACGGCGACGCGGGCCGCCACGTCACCTTCCTGACGCACGATCTTCGTCGGCGGCAGCCGGTCATAAGGAGGCGAAGGAAGATCGACCCGCACATCGAGGGCCTGGCCGCTCGCGCGGCCCGCGAGCCCGAGGACGCCCAGTCGCGAAGCGAGCTCCGGTTTCAGGATGCCGGCGCCGGTGAAGCGGTCCCGCACTCCTGCGTGATCGTCGTAGATGGCGCGAAGCTCCCCAGCCTCGCATCTGATGCTGGCAATGCGCGCGGCAAGGCTCTTCGACATTTCCGCGGTAACGTCCACCCGGGTCCCTCCGGGTACCACCGCATCCAGCAGATAACGTTGTCCGAACGCCTGCGAGACCGCGCGCAGCAGCTCCTCCTTGATGCGCGAGAATTGCACGAGCCCAAACGCGAAGCCGGCGTCGTTGGCGAGAGCCCCCACGTCGCCCAGATGATTGGCCATGCGCTCGAGCTCGAGGAAGAGGGCGCGCAACGCCGCGGCGCGCGGCGGAATCACGCAGCCGGCCATGCCTTCCAGTGCCTGGCAGTAAGCCCAGGAATAGGCGACCGCGGAGTCCCCGGCGATCCGGGCGGCGAGGCGATGGCCTTCGAGGAGCGGCAGCTCGGTGAAGCGCCGCTCGATTCCTTTGTGGGTGTAACCAAAGCGCTCCTCGAGCTTCAACACCTTCTCACCGACTACGGAGAAGCGGAAGTGTCCCGGCTCGATCGTGCCCGCGTGCACCGGTCCCACGGCCACCTCGTGGACGCCTTCGCCCGCGACGCGGACGAATCCGTAGCCCTCGGGTGCATGCCGCAGCCAGGGCCGTTGGTCCGGATCGCTCGAGCGCACACCTGACAGGTCGAGCATGGCGCGCTGCATGCGCGAGGCGGAGGGGAACAGCGCCTCGATCCCTGGGTAGTCAGGCTGCAGCGCCGCCGGTGCGCGCCCGGGCCCGACTGCCAGCTCGAGGATGAGCACGCCCGGGGAGACGAGGAAGGCTGCGTAGACGGCCGCTGCTCGTGATGAGGCGGCATCGTCGGCAGGCGAAGCCCACATCGCGAGTAGCCGCCCGCCGCCCGCCGCAACATCGCCGGCGCACTGACGCCAATCCTCCGCCGTCACCCCCAGGCCACGCGCACGGGGCGTGCCTGGCACTTCCCTGGCCCTGCTCCACCACTTCGTGAGCGGCATGGCTCAGGGGCCTCCGATGAGGTGCGCCGCTGCGCGATACCATTCGGCGAGATACGGTGGAATATAGATCCCGAGCACCAGCACGATCGCAAGGTGCGTGAACACTGGCAGCAGCGCCGGCGGGTGTGGCAGCCGCCGCGCCTGGGTCTCGCCGAATACCATCGGCTGCACCCGCCCGAAGATCGCCGCGAAGGCGACACCGAGCGCGAGCAGCAGGATCGGGATCGACCACGGCTGCTCCCGCATGGCGGTCGTGAGGATCAGGAACTCGCTCGCGAACACCCCGAATGGCGGCAATCCGAGGATGGCGAGCGCGCCGAGCATCAAGCCCCAGCCGACCGTCGGCGAGAGCGTGATGAGTCCCCGGATGTCGTCCATGATCTGTGATCCCGCCTTCTGCGCCGCGTGCCCGACAGTGAAGAAGATCGCCGACTTGGTCAGCGAATGCACCGTCATATGCAGGAGCGCTGCGAAGGTCGCCACAGGTCCCGAGAGGCCGAAGGCGAATGTTGCAAGCCCCATGTGCTCGATCGAGGAGTAGGCGAAGAGCCGTTTGATGTCGCGCTGGCGGAGGAGGAGGAAGGACGCGAGTACGACCGAGAGCAACCCAAACCCCATCAGCATCCGCGAGGGGAGCGTCGAGTGGAGCGATCCTTCGACCAGCACCTTGCACCGCACGACCGCGTAGAGCGCGACGTTGAGAAGCAATCCGGAAAGCACCGCAGAGATCGGCGTCGGGCCCTCGGCGTGTGCATCGGGCAGCCAACTGTGAAGCGGGGCGAGCCCGACCTTGGTGCCATAGCCGACGAGCAGGAATACGAACGCGAGCGCGAGCACCGCGGGCTCGAGCTGCGATTTGACCGCGTCGAGGTGCGTCCACAGGAGCGCCGTCACCCCCTGGGCGCCTAGCACCTTCTCGGCGGCGAAGTACAGGAGAATCGTGCCGAAGAGCGCCTGCGCGATGCCGACGCCGCACAGGATGAAGTACTTCCACCCGGCCTCCAGGCTCTGCGGCGTCCGATAGAGCGTCACCAGGAGCACGGTGGACAGCGTCGCCCCTTCCATGGCCACCCAGAGCAGTCCCATGTTGTTGGTCGTGAGCGCGGTCAGCATCGTCAGCATGAAGAGCTGATACATGCTGTGGTAGAGCCGCAATCGCGCCGGCGTGACCCGGCCGTGAGCCTCCTCCACGCGCATGTACGGCCTGGAGAAGAGAGATGTCGTGAGGCCCACGAAGGCGGTGAGGGCCACCAGGAAGACGTTGAAGGCGTCGATGAAGAACTGCTCGCGCCAGAGGAGCTCCGGTCCATGACCGATGATGCGCAGGGTGAGCGCACAAGCCGCAGCGAAGGTGCCCAGGCTGAACGCGGCATTGATCTCCGGCGCGTCGCGCCGCGCGCCCCAGAACCCAAGCGCGATGGCGCCGACGGCCGGTATCCCGAGAAGGAGTGACAGCGCGCTCATTGACGCTC
Source organism: Steroidobacteraceae bacterium (assembly GCA_036393055.1). Taxonomy (GTDB): domain Bacteria; phylum Pseudomonadota; class Gammaproteobacteria; order Steroidobacterales; family Steroidobacteraceae; genus 13-2-20CM-66-19. The sequence goes on along the minus strand of DASVWT010000088.1, from coordinate 5,073 downwards.
GCTCAGGCGCTCGAGGTGATGCAGGTCGAGGCTGTCGAACTGCTCCCGGATCTGAAAGAAGAAGACCCCGAGCACGAGCACGGCGACCAGCACATCGAGCGCCACCCCGAGCTCGATGACCATTGGCATGCCGTATGTGGCGCTCATCGCGCCGAAGAAGAGGCCGTTTTCCATGGACAGGAACCCGATCACCTGCGACATCGCCTTGCGGCGCGTGATCATCATCAGGAAGGCCAGCAGCACCACCGCGACCGCGATCCCGATGGCATTGCGCATCGAGGTGCTCGCGAGCTGCGTGATCGGCTGCGCCAGGCCGAAGGCGAACACGACGATCACGATTCCTGCGAGCATCGTCCCCGAGATGTTGAGCAGCGGCTCGGTGTCCCAGTAGACCTCGAGCCGCCGGATGAGCCGGTGCAGCAGCCAGGGGAGAAATGCGACTTTCAGGGCAATGGTGAGCAGGGCGGAGAAGTAGAGGTTTCCCTCTCCCGTGCGCCACGCGAGGAGGAGTGTGGCGGCCGCGAGGACGGCGCCCTGCACGGCGTAGAGGCTCACCAGGCTCACGATGCGCCGCTGCGACAGCATCGCGAAGGAGAGCAGCAGCAGCAAGGCTGCGCAGGCGTTGAGGAGTTGCTGATTCAAGGGGAGGTGTGTCACGGGAACCTCAGGCGCCTCCGAGTAGCACGTGAACGAGGAGCCCGAGCACGGCGAACAGGAACGCGCTCGCAAGGAATTCCGGGGCGCGCATGACGCGCAGCTTCGCGGAGACGGTCTCGATGAGGGCGAGACCGCCGCCGGCTGCGGCGAGCTTCAGCGCGAGGACGGGAATCGCAAGCGTCAGGCCGAGCGGCCCTATGTCGCGGGCTGCGATCCCCCAGGGGACGAAGAGCGCGAAGCCGATGCAGGCGTAGTTGAAGAGGCGCAGCGCCGATGCCCACTCCATGAGCGCGAGATGCCGCGCCGAGTACTCGAGCAGCATCGCCTCGTGAATCATCGTGAGCTCGAGGTGTGTCGCCGGGTTGTCGACCGGGATGCGCGCGTTCTCGGCGAGCAGCACCAGTGTGAAGGCAATCGCGGTGAACGCGAGGCTCGGATCGATGGCGAGGCGCTCACCGGCGAGATGCGCGGAGATGGCGGGCAGCGCGGTGGTCGCGGAGATGAGCGAGGCGACGAAGATGACCATGAGGAGCGCGGGTTCCGCGAGGAACCCGATCATCATCTCGCGGCGCGCTCCGAGCGTGCCGAACGCTGTCCCCACATCCATCGCGGCCAGGGAGAGGAACACGCGCGCGGTCGCAAAGAGACCCACGAGCGCTATTGCATCCGCCGCCACGACGAGCGGCAGCCGGCCGGCAAGCGAGGGAATGATGCCGGCGGCCACCACCATCGTGCCGAATACCACATACGGCGCGATGCGAAAGAGCGCCGAGGCGTTCTCCGCGAGCACCGCGTCCTTGTGGAAGAGCTTGCGGATGTTGCGATAGGGCAGCAGCAGGCCCGGCGCGCTGCGGTTGGCGAGCCACGCGCGGCACTGGTTCACCCAGCCGAGAAAGAGCGGCCCGGCGGCGAGCGCCACCGCGATCTCGAGTCCCTGGGCGAGGAGCGGGCCGGGTCTCACGTGGCGAGCACCACCGCCAGGAGGAAGACGAGCGTCGCGAAGCTGTAGAGGAGGTACGCGGAGATACGGCCCTGCTGCAGAACCGCCATGATATCGGCGAGACGGCGCACCCGGCGTGCGATCGGCTCGTAGAGTGCGCGCCAGATCCGGTCCGAGATCGCGATGCTATAACGTGGCGCCGCATCGAAGGGCGTGGGCAGCTCGCGCTCGATGGCAAAGAACGACTGGAAGATGTTGCGGATCGGCTGGCCGAAGCCTTCCGCGGTGTCCTGCATCCGTGGGGTGAGCTCGCCGAAAGCGCAGTCCCAGGGGCGCGCCCGCCGCACACGCTGGTGATAGAAGAGCCGGACGAGGAGCACCGTCGAGACGACGACCGTCGCGCCCGCCAGAAGAAACACGAGCGGTGAATACGAGACCGCCCGCCCCGGCACCGGCGCGAGCAGCCACCACGGCGCGCCCTGCGGTATGGCACTCCCGGTAAGCTGCAGCGTGACCCGGGAGAGCGCCGAGATGATTTGCACGGGCGCCAACCCCAACGCCACGCAGACGATGGCGAGCCAACCCAGGCCCAGGCGCTCGAGCAACCCGCAGTCATGCGCGTTAGCGAGTGTGCTCTCACGCGGCTGGCCCAGGAAGATCACGCCGTAGAACTTCACCATAACGTAACCGGCGAGGGCGGCGCAGAGAGCCACGATCGCGGCTCCGAGCGGGATCAGTAGGTTGACGAAAGTACGGGGAATCTCATCGGCAAAGAGGAACGACTGCAGCAGCAGCCACTCCGACACGAACCCGTTGAGCGGCGGCAGACCGGCCAGGGCAAGCGCGCCGACCAGCGTCAGGGCTGCCACCCACGGCATGCGATGGATGAGACCGCCGAGGCGGCCGAGGTTGCGCTGACCCGTCGCATGCAGCACCGAGCCCGTACCGAGGAAGAGCAGGCTCTTAATGGCGGCGTGATTGAGGGAGTGGTAGAGCGTTGCGAGGAGGGCCAGCGCCGCAAGCGCCGGCATCCCTGAGCCGAAGAACACTACACCGAGACCGAGGCCCGTGAAGAGGAGACCCACGTTCTCGATCGAGGAGTAGGCGAGGAGGCGCTTCATGTCCGTCTGCACCGCGGCGAACACCACTCCGTAGAGCGCCGTCAGGAGACCGGCTGCGAGCGGGATGAGGCCCCACCACCAGACCGGATGGCCGAGGAGGTCGAACGTAACGCGCAGCATGCCGTAGACGGCGGTCTTCAGCATCACACCGGAAAGAAGCGCCGAGGCTGGCGACGGCGCCGCCGGATGCGCCTCCGGCAGCCAGACGTGCAGCGGCACGAGCCCCGCCTTCGCGCCGAAGCCGACGAGCGCGAGCAGGAAGGCGCCGGCTGCCCAGGCGGGTGAGAGGTGCGCCGCGCGCATGGCATCGAACGTGAAATGCCAGCTTCCGCCCTGCAGGATGCCGAATGTCAGCAGGATGGCGAGTGCGCCGACGTGCGCCATCAGCAGGTAGATGAAGCCTGCGCGGCGGATCTCGGGAATGCGGTGCTGGGTCGTGACGAGGAAATAAGACGAGAGCGCCATCAGCTCCCAGCCGACCATGTAGGCGTAGGCGTCGTCCGCGAGCAGCACCAGGCCCATGCTCGCGAGGAATACGTGGTACTGCAGGCACAGCAGGCCCGGCGCCATCCCGTCGCTGTCGCGGAAATAGCCGGCGGAGAAGAGCGACACGCCCGCTGCGGCTGCGCCGAGCAGGAGCAGGAAGGCGCTGGAGAGCGCATCCAGACGCAGGTGAAACGGCAGATCGGGCAGGCCGATCGGTAACACGAGGGATTCGGTGGCGCCGCTCGCAAGGCTCCACGCCGCTACGGCGGCCAGCGCGAACCCGACTGCCGCGCCGAGCGCGAACAGGACGCGGCCCGCATAGCGCACGCTGCGCGGAGCGGCGAGGCCGGCAATACCGACCGCCAGCCAAGCCACGATCAGGGCAAGGCAGTCGGCGAGAGGCGATGAAAAGCTGGCGATCACATCCTGGGGAGTGCGGCGCCACCGTGCGGCGGCTCGGCGCCGCCGCGGCGATGCTCGCCTGGGATACGCATGGTATTATCATGCAGCACTACCCCAATGTGAAGCGAATCACACCCTCGTGGCACTCGAAGACCGCACCGCCCGCCTGACGATTCTCATCGATCCGCGCAAGAAGGCCGTCTTCGAGCGTCTCTGCGCCGACGAGGACGCGACCCCTTCGCAGGTCGTGAGGCGCCTCATCCGCGCCTATATCGAAGAGCGGCAAGGAAAGCCCTGGCGGCCGGAAGATGTCGATATGCCGCAAACGGGCAAGCGCCCGTCGAGGCGGCGCTGAGCCCGCCGCTCGGGCACGTCTGCTGCCTTCCAAGCGCTCGTGATGAGCGCCAGAATGGGCTGAGGGGCGAACTCACACCATTCGACTCCGATCCCGCGCTCGTCCCTTCGCACGACGTACGCCCCAACGCGACATCGCCCGCCATCCTTCCCCAACCCACACCGGAGCTCCAGCAGAACGTGGGAATCGAGTGCAGGCGCAGCCCTTGTCTCGAGATAGGCTCCGCTCGAGCTTACGTTTCGCAGCCTTGCGAAGCCCGGAAGTCCCTCCAACCGGACGTACACGTCGAGCAAGTGGCGAATTCCCCATCGATGCTCCATCGCTGACGCTCCCGCGTCATTACCCAATGATCTTGCCAGCGGCACATTCATGAGTTGCCGACAGCGTCCCGCTTGGGCTCATCCACCCGGTCCCACGGTTGCGGATCGAGCGGGATCCCGGACATCAGGTCGACCCAAAGAAGGTGATCCACCACGCCGCGCACTCCTGGCGTGTTCTCCGCGAGCACGCGCAGGGCGGTGCGCTGTCGCTCGTCGGTGACGACCCCGACGAATTCGACCACCCCGTTCACGACCTTGAGGTCAAAGGGAGTGCGTGGAGCCCAGCTATGCTCTTTCACGGAGGACAGCAGGCGCCGACGCAGCTCCTCATCGTCAACCGGTTGCGCGCTGGCGCGCGGCAGCAACTGCTCGAGCACCCGCATGAGGCCCCAGCGCGTGATGATCCCGATCAGCCGCCCGTTCTCGAGCACCGGAATACGCTTGATGTGCCGTGATTCCATCAGGGAGACGACTTCGGACAGCTCCGTGTCCGGTGACACGGCGACCACGGCGGCCGTCATGACTTCATCCACCCGCCGCGCATGCGAGCGAACGTATTCGCGTGCAGCACGGCCACGGCTGCCCAGCCAGGCGAGCCAGCGCGAATTCGAGGCCGCGGTTCCGAGCTCCACCCGTCTCAAGAGGTCTCCTTCGCTCACCACCCCCACCACCGCGCCGAAATCATCGATGACCGGAAGACTGCTGATCCGGTTGGTGACCATGAGATGCACGGCATCTGCGATCGCCGTTGCGGGTGTGACGGTGATCGGGTTGCGCTGCATGACATCGGAT
>DASVWT010000087.1:0-6994 GCA_036393055.1 Steroidobacteraceae bacterium | reverse complement strand
CGCGTAGACGTTGTCGACCGGCATGTCGAAGAACCCTTGTACCTGATCCGCATGCAGGTCGACCGTGAGCAGCCGGTTCACCCCGGCGCTCGAGATCATGTTGGCCACCAGCTTCGCCGTGATGGCCGAGCGCGTCGCCCGCGGCCTGCGATCCTGGCGCGAGTAGCCGAAGTACGGCATGACCGCGGTGATCTTCGCCGCCGAGGCGCGGCGGCAGGCGTCCACCATGACGAGCAGCTCCATGAGCATGTCGTTGGCGGGCGGGCAGGTCGGCTGCACGATGAAGACGTCGCGGCCGCGCACGTTCTCCATCAGCTCGATGTTCACCTCACCGTCGCTGAAGCGGCCGACATAAGCCCGCCCGAGCGGCATCTGCAGATGCCGCGCAATGTCTGTCGCCAGCGCCGGATTGGCGTTGCCGGCAAAAAGTGCCAGCGTGTCGCTCGTCGTCATACGCTCGTCGGGACTAAACCGCCTCACAATGGATGGCTGGGGTGGAAGGATTCGAACCTCCGAATGGCGGGATCAAAACCCGCTGCCTTACCACTTGGCGACACCCCAGCAACAACTACGTCAGGGAACGATGCGCCGGTGAGATATCGAGTCCCCGCGCCACGAAGCTCGTCCACTCATCCGGTACACGCGCCGCAATTCGCTCCGCCTCGTTGGCGGTCGCGCAGGACGCGAAGATACAGGAGCCGGTTCCCGTCAGCCGTGCCGGCGCATATCGCGACAGCCAATCGAGCGCCGCCGCCACCTCAGGGTAGCGCGCCCGGACCACCGGCTCGCAGTCATTGCGACCACCGGCCTCGAAAAAGGCGCGTATTGTGATGAGGGGGGAATTTCGTGTCAATTCAGGGCTCTGGAAGACGTCCCGGGTGCTCACCCCGACGCCCGGATGGATGATCACATACCAGCGCCCGGGTAGCTCGATCGGCCTCAGCCGCTCGCCCACGCCCTCCGCCCAAGCCGAGAAACCTCTAACGAATACAGGCACATCGGCGCCTAGAGGCAGCCCCAGGCGCGCCAGATCCTCGAGACCGAGCCGGCATTCCCAGAGGCGGTTGAGCGCCAGCAGCACCGTGGCTGCATCGGAGCTGCCACCTCCCAGGCCACCACCCATGGGGATGCGCTTGCGCACCCGGAGGCTGGCGCCGAGCCGTGTCCCGGACGCTGCCTGCAGGGCTCGCGCCGCGCGGACTACGAGGTCCGATTCCGGCGGCACGCCCGCCGGCCCTTCGCGACGCTCGATGGCTCCGTCCTCGCGGACGGCGATCGCCACGGTGTCACAGAGGTCAATGAGCTGAAACACAGTCTGCAGCTCGTGGTACCCGTCGGCGCGCCTGCCGGTGACGTGGAGAAACAGATTCAGCTTGGCCGGCGCCGGCCAGAGAGTCTCGCTCACAGCTGCCACCCGTCCACGACCATCCGCACCCGCACCTGCTCCCGGCGCAGCGTCAGCAGCCGGGGCAGCCACTCCGCCCCGACGGGCATGTAGGCGCTGTAATCGACCCGCCATCCATCCTGCGTCAGCTCGGTGAGGCGCTGTTGGGAATCGAGCTGCACGGAGGCAGGAGCACCGGGGTCGGGCACACCGAGCACCCAGTACCTCAAGCTCGTGAGCGGCGGCTCGAAGCCGAGCTTGTCCTGCAGTTCCGCCCGCGCGGCCGCAGTGCCCAGACGCTTGCCGCTCGATGTCACGACGCTCAGGTCCCCTCCATCGGCGGTCACCTCTACACCGCCCGCGCCGAGCGGTCCGGTGAGGGCGAGGTGCGTCACCGCGTCCGACTGCGTCCACCGAAGCCCGGCGTTGAACCCCTGACCGCTGACGGCCACCGCCACGCGCCCATGAAGGCCGAAGCGGTCGAGATTCTGCAGCGCCGGCCGGCGCACGCTCCAGGCAACTGTCGGCGCAGGCGGCACCGGCACCGTCTGGCAACCGCCGAGCGCCATGGCCGCGGCGAGGGCCAGGACGAAAGCGAGCGCGAGGCCGGCCCGTGCCATGCCGGCCGGCAGGATTGTCAGGTCACTTCGCATTCGGAACGAACCGGGCAACCACCGCCCGCAGCGACTTGGAATCGGGATTGCGCGCCAGCGCCTCGGCCCAGACCTTGCGCGCGGCTTCCTTGCGGCCGGCGGCCCACAGCGCCTGTCCCCAGTGGGCCGCGATCTGCGAGTCGTGGCTGATGTCGTAGGCACGCTGAAGCGGCGGCAGCGCCCCGGCCGCATCGCCCCGGCGCAGGCGCACCCATCCCAGGCTGTCGAGCACGGCGGGATTGTCCGGCATCTGCGCCAGGGCGCGGCGTATGAGCAATTCGGCCCGCGGCAGCTGCATGTCATGATCCGCGAGCGTGTAGCCGAGCGCATTGAGCAGCGTGGGGTCGCCCGGCCGCTGCTCGAGCAGCTGCTCGAGCGCCTGCACGGACTCGCTCACTCGCCCGGCCTGCTCGAGGATGATGGCGCGCTCGTATTGCAGCGACGGGTGTTGGGGATGCGAGCGCAGCCCGGCATCGAGCAGCTTCAGCGCCTCATCGGTCTGGCCATCATCACCGAAGAGCTGCGCTTCCGCGACCGTGAGATCCACCGCCTCCTCGGGATGCTGGCGCGCATAGCCCTTGAGCAAGGTCAGGGCGGTTTGCGGATGATGCGAGGCCAGCAGCAGCGCCGCCGCCTTCTCCCGCGCCTCGAGCCCCAGCGAGGAATCCGCGAGCTTGCCATAACCGGCGAGCGCCGCGGCGACATCCCCTTGCCGCGCTGCGATGTCCGACAGATACATCAGGGTGCTCTCGTCCGCCTCGCCTCTCTCGGCAAGGTCGGCGAAGCGCTGCTGCGCTTCCTGCATGTCGCCGGAATCGTAGGCCAGCACGGCGAGGCGCCGGTCGACCTCCGCCCGCGGCGCATCGGCGGCGCGCAGCTGCTCGAGTTCCTGGTGCGCATCCTCGACCCGGCCGAGATCCTGGTAGACCTCCGCCAGCTCGAGCATGCCGCGCCGCGGATCCTCGCGCATGAGGTTGCGGGCCGCCGCGATGGCCTGCGCGGGCTGGCCCAACACCACGTAGGCGCGTGCGAGCAGACGGCTCGCCTGCGGGCTCTTCGGGCTCTCCCGCACGGCTTTGAGCGCGTAACGCTCGGCGCTGCGCGCGTCATAGGCCTCGAGGGCCAGCTCACCAAGGAGTGTCAGCCGCGCAGGCGAGGCGTCCGCGGTATCGATCACACCGTTCAGCGCCGCGAACACCCCGGTCGGATCGGACTGCTCGAGCAGCAAAGTGGTGAGGTCGGCAAGGCCGCTGTCCTTGCTGTTGCTGTTGGGTGACGGGCGCGCTTTGCCGTGATGGCGGCGGGCTGCGAGCGGCTTCGGCGAGGGCGGCGCCAGCAGGAAGGCCTGCACCGCTGCGCGGGCATCGGCGATCCAATAGAGCTTCAGGGCCACGGCCGCGTACATCGCCTGAGCTTCCCGGCTGCGCGGGGCGAGGTCGCGCCAGCGTTGCGCGGAGGCCCAGGCCGCTGGCAGATCCTGGCAGGCGAGCGCCACCTCGCTCGCCCGATGCGCCACCGGTGCGGAAGCGATCTGCGCCGCCTTGGCGTAAGTCTCGGCAGCGGTCCTGCAATCCCCGCGCTGCAGCGCGATTTCCGCGACTATGGTCAGGGCGGCGGCATCCGGCTGCGGCTGCGGCGCCGGCTGCTCCGGCACCGTGGCGCAGCCCGCCGCGAGCGCGGCGCAGAGGGCGGCCGTCAGGACGCGAATGGGGAGATTCAGGGGACGCACACTCATCACTATAGAGCCTCCCTGCCCGGCGCGCATGGCCTACAATCGCGCGCTTCTTTCCCAGGGCACCCATGAAGGAATCCATCCGCCAGCGGCTCGAGAAGCTCTCCGATCGCTTCGAGGAGGTCGGCCGGCTGCTCGCCACTGCCGACATCGCCGGCGGCTCCCCGCAATTCCGGGACCTCTCGGTCGAGTACGCGCGCCTCGAGCCGCTGGCCGAACGCCTGCGCCATTACCGTGAGCTCGAGCGGGACCTCGCCGCCGCACGCGAGATGCTCACCGATGCGGATGCCGCCATGCGCTCCCTCGGCGCGGAGGAAGTCGAGCGGCTGCAGGCGGAGCTCGCCGCCACGGAGTCGCTGCTGCGCGCGCTCCTCCTTCCCAAGGACGCGCGCGACGAGAAGGGCCTCTACCTCGAGGTGCGCGCGGGCACGGGCGGCGATGAGGCGGCGCTCTTCGCGGGCGACCTCTTCCGCATGTACGCCCGCTATGCCGAATCCAAGGGCTTCTCGGTCGAAGTGCTGAGCGAGAGCCCGGGCGAGCATGGCGGCTACAAGGAGATCATCAGCCGCATCGCCGGCAACGGGGCGTTCTCACGGCTGAAGTTCGAGTCCGGCACGCACCGGGTGCAGCGGGTCCCTCAGACGGAGGCACAGGGGCGAATCCACACGTCTGCCTGCACCGTGGCGATCCTGCCGGAGCTCGATGAAGTCGAGCAAGTGGCGATCAACCCGGCAGACCTGCGCATCGACACTTACCGCTCCTCGGGCGCGGGCGGACAGCACGTCAACAAGACCGACTCCGCCGTGCGCATCACGCACCTGCCGACGGGCATCGTGGTCGAGTGTCAGGACGAGCGCTCCCAGCACAAGAACCGGTCCCGCGCGATGAAGCTGCTGAGTGCCCGGTTGCTCGCCGCGGAAGAGGAGAAGCAGCGCAGCGCGCAGGCGCAAACCCGGCGGCTGCAGGTCGGCAGCGGCGACCGCTCGGAGCGCATCCGCACCTATAATTTTCCGCAGGGCCGGGTCACCGACCACCGCATCAATCTGACGCTCTACAAGCTGCAGCAGATCATGGACGGCAGTCTCGATGAGCTGCTCGATGCGTTGCAGCAGGAGCACCAGGCGGAGCTCCTCGCCGAGCTGGAGTAATCAGGCGTCGATTCGTAATCTGCGAAACCAGGCTTCCGTGCGGTGGTGCTGCAGGGCGATGTGCCCATCCTCGAGGCGGGCGAACTGCGGCCATTCACGGAACTTGCTGCGCTGGATCCGCTCCTTGAGCTCCTCGCTCTCGAGGTCGTAGCCGAGCACCTGCGTGTCGTCGATCCAGTGCTCGACGCGGCTGCCCTGCACGACGAGGCGCGTGCTGTGGTAGGCGTTGGCGATGTCGCGCTGATCGTGCCATGGGGCGATCAGGCCGTAGAGGGCTCCGCAGGAAGTGAGCGCATTGGCACCGTCCTGGTGGTGCTCGTCATCGAGAAGCTGCATCTCCGGGCCCGACTGCCAGGCGTGCTCGAGCTCCTCGCCCACGCGGTAGAGCACACCCGAATTGCCTCCCCGCGGCAGCCGCCACTCCAGGTACAGCGTGAAGTCGCGGAAGCGCTCGCGGGTGATCAGGTCCACGGGCGGCCCCGCCGCCAGCGCACGCAGCACGTCATCGTCCAAGCTCCAGCTTCCCTGTGGAAACTGCGCTTCGGAGTAGCCCCGCCAGTCCGCGGCGGTCAGGGTGCGCTCAGCCATGAGTTGGTTCCCGCAATGCCCGTACCCGCACTCATTGGCCTTGCCTCACCTGCCGCAGGTATGCCGCGCCGCCCAGATGGCGCATCTGCACCAGGATCCACTGCTGCTTCCAGGCCACGAAACGCGACGGCCGGTCCACGTGCCAATGCACGGGGTCCGGCAGCACGGCCGCGAGCAGCGCCGCCTGACTCGCCGTGAGGTGCGCAGCGGGCTCGTGATAGAACCGGCGGGCCGCCGCCTCCACGCCGTAGATGCCGCTGCCGAACTGCGCGACGTTGAGATAGACCTCCAGGATCCGCTCCTTCGGCCACAGCGCCTCGAGCAACACGGTGAAATAGGCCTCGATCCCCTTGCGCACGAAGCTGCGCCCCGGCCAGAGAAAGAGGTTCCTCGCCACCTGCTGGGAGATCGTGCTCGCCCCGCGCAGGCGCTTGCCGCGCTGCGCCGCGCGCACGGCGCTGCGGATGGAGTGGAAATCGAACCCGTAGTTGAAGGGGAAAGTCTGATCCTCGGAGGCGATCACCGCGACCGCCGCATACGGGGCGATGCGCTCCAGGCTCACCCAGTGGTAGTCCGTGCGGTAACCCCTGTCGCCCGCGCGCAGCGCCTGCACCCGGGCCTCCAGCATGAAGGCGCTGGTCACGGGCGCAACCCAGCGCAGCAACAGCACCGGCACGACCGTAAGGACGACCCATACGAGGACCGCGAGCACGAACCATCGACGCAGGTGCGACCCGAAGGACTTACGCATGATTCATCTGCGTGCGGTGCAGTGCCACTGGCCGTCCATGGCGGCAGGCCCCCCGGCCCGCGCTTCCGTGCGCGGGCGCTCGCCGGAGCGAGGACACGTTAAGTGTCCTCGCTGAAAGACACCGGCTCGCCCATCGGCGTCGTTATTGCTTCTGCTCTTCCGAACGTCGGGCAGAGACGACGACCACATCCTCGAGCGGTGCGTCCTGATAACCCTGCCGGCGTCCCGTTTTGATGCCGGCGATCTTATCGACGACATCCATCCCCTCCGTCACGCGCCCGAACACCGCATAGCCGAAATCGCGCGCGCTGTGATCGAGGAACCCGTTATCGGAAAGATTGACGAAGAACTGCGAGGTGGCGCTGTCGACCTCGCTGGTGCGCGCCATGGAAAGCGTGCCGCGCTGGTTCTTCAGCCCGTTCTTCGCCTCGTTGCGGATCGGCGCGTGCGTGCGCTTGTTGCGAAACTGCGCATCGAGCCCGCCGCCCTGGATGACGAAGCCCGGCACGATGCGATGGAATATCGTGCCGTCGAAATGCCGCTCGTCGACGTAGCGAAGGAAGTTCTCCACGCTGATCGGCGCCTCCTTCGGGAAGAGCTCCACCGTGAAAGCGCCGTGCGAGGTCTCGAATCGAATCAAGGATGTGTCGGCCATTGGCCCTCCGTCATGCGCTCGCGCCCCGCGAGATCGCGGTGCGAGCGTACTTGAGCGAAGCCGCGCGCCACAAGCGCACCCGC
>DASVWT010000086.1:0-2446 GCA_036393055.1 Steroidobacteraceae bacterium | reverse complement strand
CCTGGTATGCGCCAATTACGCGCTCATCTTCGCGAACCGCAGCTTCAGCGCCTCGCCCCTCGCAGGCTTTGCGCGCCCGAATCCGTCGCTCTGGATCAGCGTGGCAGGGGCTACCGGCGCGCTTGCCGCTATTCTCGCCATCCCCTCGATCCGTACCTTCCTGCACCTTGGCCGGCTGCAAGGCGGCCAGGTCCTGCTCTGCATTGCCGCGGCGGTGCTGCTGCTTTGCGCGCTCGAGCTGGTCAAGCTGGCCGTCGGCGGAGCCGCCCACCGCCGGGCCGGCCGTTCCGGCGCCACCGGGTAAGCCGCCGGGGCGCTGGCGCGTTCTATACTGGCAGGCGCCCGGATGGCGGGCGCGCCCGCCCCGAACGAAGGTGGGCAGGTCAGGTCCAAGCAACGGCGGCAGATTGCGCATGAGAACCATGGCACGAATCAGGAATGGCTTCGCCGGGGTCGCGGCCCTGGCAGCTTCGCTCGTCCTCTGCACGGGCCTCGGGGTGGCGCCGGCATCGGCACAGGATCACGATCATGGCTGGCACGGAGGCGGCCATTTCGAGCGAGGCGGCGGACCGCGTTACCAGGGGTACAGGGATGGAGGACGGCATTGGGACCGTCCCCGCTACGCTGTCCCCCCACACTGGATCGGCAGGCACCCGGACTGGGATGATGGGCGCCCGGGCTACTGGGTGCGGCCATGGGGCCCGCGCTGGGTGCCGCGCTACTGGGGCGGGGGCTACTGGGAGGGCAGGTTCTGGCCACACGTGTACCTCGACTGGAACTTCCCCTGGTTCATGGCCGCTCTGCCGGCCGGCTCCGTGACCTACTGGTGGGGCGGTGTCCCCTACTACTACTGGCAGGGCGTGTACTACGTCTGGAGCCCCGACTACGGCCAGTACGTCATCACCGACCCGCCGCCACTCAGCGGGGGTGTGGCCGAGGGCGCGGCGCCGCCGCCTGCTGCCGTGCAGCCTGCCCAGCCCGGCGCTGCCGACAGCCGCGGTGCCATGAGCCTCTTCGTCTACCCGAAGAAGGGCCAGAGCGAGCAGCAGACGCAGAACGATCGCTACCAGTGTCACGAGTGGGCCGTGGGCCAGACGGGCTTCGATCCCACCAGCTCGGCCAGCGACACACAGACCTCGACGGCTACGCCTGAGAACTACAAGCGCGCCGTGACCGCTTGCCTCGAAGCCCGCGGCTACAGCGTCAGGTGATACCGCAGCCCGAGCGAACAGTATTCCTGTTCGACGTCGACAACACGCTGCTCGACAACGATGCCGTGCAGCGCGATTTGAGCGAGCACCTGGAGCGCGAATTCGGCCGCGCGCAGCGCGACCGTTACTGGTCGATCTTCGAGGCGCAGCGCGCCCAGCTCGGATATGCGGATTACCTGGGCGCCCTGCAGCGCTATCGCCTCGAGAATCTCGATGAGCCGCAGCTGCTGCTGATCTCCTCCTTCCTGATCGACTACCCGTTCGCCGATCGGCTGTACCCGCAAGCCCTGCAAGTGCTGGCGCACTGCGGCCGCTTCGGGCCGACCGTCATCCTGTCGGATGGGGATGTGGTCTTCCAGCCGCGCAAGGTCCGCCGCTCCGGGCTGTGGGATGCCGTCGAGGGGCGGGTGCTCATCTATCTGCACAAGGAGCAGATGCTCGAGTCGGTGCGGCGGCGCTATCCCGCATCGCGCTATGTGATGGTGGATGACAAGCTGCGCATCCTGACGGCGATGAAGGGCGCGTGGGGCAACTCCCTGACGAGCATTTTCCCGCGGCAGGGCCACTATGCCCTGGATCCGAAGCAGATCGCGGCCTATCCGGCCGCGGACGTGACGCTCGAGCGCATCGGGGATCTGCTCCGCTGGCAACCCTAGTTGATTGGCGCAAAGTCGGCATCCTGCCCGCTTACTCACTTGCTTTCGACTTTCGCAGCGGGCTCGGCCGCGAGAAATACCAGTGAGCACTCCGCACGCTCCAGCAGCACCGAGGCGACGTCGCCGAAGTTGAGCGGGTCGCCGGGTCGCGGGCTGACTCCCATCACCAACACATCGTGCCGTCCCGCGCCGATCTCGCGCAGTATGGCCGTCTCTGCATCGCGGTGACTGCGCACAGCCGAGCGCACGTTGACGGAGTAGGCGCGGGCGAGTTGCACGATCTCATCGGTGATGGGGTTGTTGGCCGGCTCCTCCTCGAGCTCGCTCTGGCGGCCGAAGATCACGCCGAAGCGCTCGCGCAGCGGCCGGCGGCCGGCGTTGCGTCCGGCGATGTGCAGGGCCGTGACCGAGCCGCGCGAGCCCTGCGCCAGCGCCACGGCGAGCTCCGCCCCGCGGCGGGAAATGCTCGTTCCCGAGACCGGCACCAGGATGTTGAGCGGTGCCCGCACCCTCCCCGAGCGGTGCTCGCGCCGCGCGAGCACCACGGCGAAGGGTCCGGAGAATCCGGCGGCGCTCTGC
>DASVWT010000085.1:0-2119 GCA_036393055.1 Steroidobacteraceae bacterium | reverse complement strand
GCGTTACCCACAGGTGTTTGCGCTGGCCGCGGTGCTTTTCCTGCTGGCGCTTGCGCAGTTCGCGCTCAATTCAACGTACGTGCTGTACACCGACTATCGCTATGGCTGGGGTCCGCAGACCGTCGGCTACAGCCTGGGGGTGGTGGGTCTTTGCACCGGCATCGTGCAGGCCGTGCTGGTGCGCCGCTGGATGCCGTGGCTGGGCGAGCGCCGCATGATGCTGACTGGCGTGGCGTTGCTGATCGTCGGCTACGCGGTGTTCGGCCTGGCGCCGGAAGCGTGGATGTTCCTGGCCGGCATTCCATTCCTCTGCCTGGGGGGCCTGGCCGGACCGTCCGCGCAATCCATGATGACGCACCAGGTCGACCCGCGCGAGCAGGGGCGTCTGCAAGGCGCGCTCTCGAGCCTGCAGAGTCTGGCCGGCATCTTCGGGCCGGCACTCTTCGCCAACATCTTTGCGCTGTTCATCGGCAGCCACGCGCCGACGCGCCAACTGCCCGGCGCGGCGTTCCTGCTGGCGGCGGTCCTCGCCCTGGCGGGGCTGCTCCTGACCGAGCGCACCACCCGGGGTCTGCACGTGCACAGGCAGGTTGCCGAGCGAGCGCTGCGCGTCCGTGAGGTCCGGTAATGAAACGCGACTAGGCGCTATCCGTCCTTCCCAGCCGCTCGAGCGTCGCCTCCGCATCCCGCATCAACCGGCGGATGCGTTCCCCGGCGCTCACGACATCGTGTATCTGCCCGACGGACTGTCCGGCATACAGGGCCATGTCATCGAGGCGGCCTTCGGCATCGATGGTCGGAGAGTCGGTGGAAAAGAGGAAGACCGGCTGGCCGCCGTCCTGCCGGCCGATGGGCCGGCTCTTCTCTTCCTCCCCGAGTTGGTCGAAGTCGCCGCGGGTCACTGCGTTTTGCAGGACACGCACCGGGGCGGTGATGATCCAGTTACGGGCGAAGACCGTGGTGTGCACCGTATCCTCGGCATGCGCCGCCACCAGCCGCTGCCGGTGATGGGGATGGGCAAAAGCCTCCGTGGTCGCAAGGAAGGCGCTGCCCAGGCTCACTGCCTGAGCGCCGAGCGCCAGAGCCGCGACGAGCGCGGCGCCCGAGGCGATGCCGCCGGAGGCGGCAACCGGGACGTCGCTGATGGCGATGATTTCCGGCAGCAGCGCAAGGGTCGATACCCCGCCACGGACGTGACCGCCGGCTTCGAATCCCTGCGCGATGAGCACATCGCAGCCCGCCCGCAGCGCCTGCTCCGCGTCGCGGCGACTACCCACCTGATGGATGACCTGCACGCCTTCGCCCTTGAGCTGGCGGATCAGTGTCGTGTCGACATCCCAGAACAGCACCATGGCCGGCACCCTCAGCCGCAGGCACGCCGCCACCTGCCGTTGGAGCAGGTCGCGCTCGCAAGAGGCGGGAATCAGGTTGATCGCGAAGTGCAGATCGTCCCGGGTGGCGGCGCGCAGGGCGGTTACTTCCTTCTCGATCAGCGCCACTGGCTCGCGGACCATTCCCATGACGGGAAAGCCGCCGGCCGCCGCTACTGCGGCCGCCAGCCGGCTGCGCGCGACCCCACCCATCCCGGCGAGCATGATGGGGTATTGGCAGCGCAGCTGCCGCAGCAGAGGCGGTTGCAGGACGCTGTACATGGCCTTCGCGCCGGCCCTTACACTGCAGCGAGGGCCTGCTCGAGGTCGGCCGTCAGGTCATCCAGATGCTCGATGCCGATGGACAGGCGAACGAGATCGGCGCTGACGCCGGCCTTCTTCAGCTCCGCGTCATTGAGCTGCCGGTGCGTCGTGGTGGCCGGATGGCAGGCCAGTGTCTTGGCATCGCCGATGTTGACCAGTCGCTTGATCAGCATCAGCTTGTCCATGAAACGGGCGCAGGCCTCGCGGCCGCCCTCGATGCCGAAGCTGAGAATGGAGGCGGGAATGCCGCCGTCCATGTACTTGCGCGCCAGCGCATGCCCGCCGTTGTCCTCCAGACCCGCGAAATTGACCCAGCTCACCTTGGCGTGACCCTTCAGGTAGCGGGCGATCGCGAGCGCGTTGCTGCAGTGACGCTCCATGCGCAGCGGCAGGGTCTCGATGCCCTGCAGGATCAGGAATGAGTT
>DASVWT010000084.1:0-4712 GCA_036393055.1 Steroidobacteraceae bacterium | reverse complement strand
ATCTCAATGTGCTGAATATCGCCGATACAGACCCGCCCTACGTGGATATCCCGATCAGCCCGAACGGTGGCGGCGGCTTCGATCCGAACGTCGCCAATCCCATCGGTCGATTGGTCTCGGTGCAGTTGCAGAAGAGGTTCTGAGGACAACGGCCACCCGCGGCTCCAAGTGAGGAGCCGCGGGATTCTGCCGGACGCGACAGAAAGCTCAGTCGCGAGTCTAGGAGCTGGCTCGCAACAAGGAAAACGAGCTGATGGCAATGGCGCTGCGAACCGCCATCACCAAGAACAGCGACAAGTTGCGAGTCGTCTTCACTGGATCGTCGCGAACGCAATTGGCAAACGTGTTCTCGAACAGCAACGCACCACTCTTCTCGGTAGGAGCAACCGTTCAAGAATTCCCACGGCTGGGAAGGGAATTTGTCGAGTTCGTAGCCGAGAAGTTCCGGATCGCCAGTGGTCGTACTCTGGAGCTCGCCGCGGGATGGACAGCCTTCGAGGAATTTCGCCAGCAGCCCGAGCCGTTCCTCTCCGCGGTCGTCGCCCTGCTCATGGACCCATCCCTCACATTCGCGCGAGCCGTGGCCATCGAAAAGGCGGAGCAGGATAAAGAAGAAAACCATGAGGGAACCTGGGCCTCGCTCGACTCGATGCAGCGCCAGCTCCTTCTGCTCTTCGTCAACGACCCGCGGGCCAAGCCATTTGGTAAGACAGCCCTCGCCAAGCTCGCCAAGGCCCTTGGCGTGCCTTCGCTGGCACCTGCCGACGTGCAGTATTCGCTCAATGGGCTGAGAACAAAAACCATCATCTCGAAGACACCGGGAGGTGTGCACGCGTTCGAGAGCGCAGCATTCGAGCGCTGGGTTCGAACCTTGGCCCCGACCAACACCTGAGCCCGCGCATCCGGCACTGGGCATCCCGGCACTGGCTCAAAGCGGCAGGCCGACGTAGTTCTCCGCGAGTGAGGTGAGCGCCGCGCGTGAGGACAGCAGGTATTCGAGCTCCGCTTCCTGGATGCGCCGGTCGAAGCCGCTGTGCTCCGGGAAGCGGTGCAGGAGCGAGGTCATCCACCAGGAGAATCGCTCCGCCTTCCAGACACGCCTCAGAGCCCGGCGGGAGTAATCCTCGAGGTCCGTGTCGCGGCCCTCACGGTAGTGGGCGGTGAGGCCGCGCCAGAGGTAATGGGTATCGCTGGCGGCCAGGTTGAGTCCCTTCGCACCGGTCGGCGGCACGATGTGCGCCGCATCCCCCACCAGGAAGAGTCGCCCGTGGCGCATCGGCTCCGCGACAAAGCTGCGCAGCGGCGCAATGCTCTTCTCGATCGACCGGCCGCATTGCAGGCGGGCGGCGGCTTGCCCGTCGAGGCGGCGCGCGAGCTCGTCATAGAAGCGCTCGTCGGGCCAGTCCTCCACCCGGTCCTCGAGGCTGCATTGCAGGTACAGGCGGCTGCGCGTCATCGAGCGCATCGAGCAGAGCGCGAAGCCGCGCTCGTGATTGACATAGATCAGCTCGTCCGAGACCGGCGGCTTCTCGACCATGATGCCGAGCCAGCCGAACGGATACACGCGCTCATAACACGTGAGCGCGCTTCGCGGGATGCTGGCCCGGCTCACCCCGCGAAAGCCGTCGCAACCGGCGATGAAATCACAGTCGATGCTGTGCTCGGTATCGTGATGCCGCCAGGTGACCCGGGGATGCGCCCCTTCGATGTCGTGCAGCGCCACGTTCTGCGCCTGGTAGACGGTAGCGCCGCCCGCGGCTTCGCGCGCCGCCATCAGGTCGCGAGTGATCTCGGTCTGTCCATACACGACGACGCTGCGCCCGATGAGCTCGCGAAAGCTCACTCTCTGCCGTGTGCCCGCGAAGGCGATCTCGATCCCGTCATGGAGGAGAGATTCCCGGCGCACCCGCTCGCCGATGCCGGCGGCATCGAGCAGCTCCACCGTGCCGGTCTCGATGATTCCGGCGCGGATCCGCCCGAGCACGTGCTCGGCCGTCTGCCGCTCGAGCACGACGTTGGCGATGCCCTCTTTGAGCAGCAGTTGCCCGAGCAGCAGGCCCGAGGGGCCGGCGCCGACGATGACGACTTGGGTACGCATCGTGGACTAAGATAGGGGCTGGGGCTGCGCCCCGGCCATGCACGCAAGCTCTCTCGAGTTGGACTTTTGTGCAATCCATCGATCCGCCCGCCCCGATTCCCCGCTTTTTTCTCTATGGCGAGCCGCCGCGCGATCCGCACGAGCGCTTCGTGCACGTGGAGACCATCGCCGACCGCAGCAGGCTCCACGACTGGCACATCAGGCCGCACGGGCATCGGGAGCTGCACCAGGTCCTGGTGATCTTCAGCGGCGGCGGCGAGATGCGCGCCGAGACGCAACGCCAATCGTTCGAGGCCCCGGCGCTCCTCACCGTTCCCGCCGGAGTGGTGCACGGTTTCTCCTTCGTCCCGGAGACCGAAGGTTATGTCGTGACGTTCGCGGCGGCGCTGTTTCGCGACCTGGCACGCGAGGAGCCGGCGTTCCGGCCGCTCTTCGCGGCGGCCGGCGCCGCCTCGCTGGCCGGTGACAGGGCACAGGAGCAGGAGCTTGCCGATGCATTGCCGCGCCTGAAGCGCGAGCTGTCATGGCAGGCCCCGGCCAGCACGGCCGCCATCACTGCGCGGCTGACGACCGTTCTCGTGAGCGCAGTGCGCGCTCTGCATCGACCCGAGGTCAGACAGTCCGCGGCCGGCAACGCGCGAGCGGCGATGGTGGCGAGGTTCCGGGAGAGGATGGAGGCGCACCTGCGGATGGGCCTGACCATCGCGCAGTACGCGAAAGCCCTCAACGTGACGCCGGCGCAGCTGCGCGCGGCCTGCCTCGAGGTGGCGGGCAAGCCTCCTGTACGCGTTCTGGAAGAAAGGTTGCTGCTGGAGGCGAAGCGGACGCTCACCTACACCCACCTCTCGGTCGCCGAGACCGCCTACTATCTCGGCTTCAGCGATCCCGCCTACTTCTCCCGGTTCTTCCGCAAGCTCGCCGGAGAGTCCGCCGCCGCATTCAGGAGACGGGTGACCGCCGGCTAATTGCGCTTGCGGACCTCGAGGTCACCGAAAAGCACGAGGGTGAGTGCCGAGTAGAACGTCAGCCCGATGGCTGCCACCGCGAGGACCGCGGCGGAGGTGATTGCCCGGGTGACTGCCGCATCACTGGCGCCGTCGTCGGAGAGCGCCACGGCGGCGATTGCGGCGACGAGTACGCAGACCGTCCAGATTGCCGCCATCCCCACGATGTAGATCGCGGCGACACGCCACCAGTTGCCGCGCACGAGTCTGAAGCTGTAGGCGAGGCTGGAGAGCACGCCCTTGCGCGCGAGCGCCAGCGCCGGCAACGCGAAGGAGAGGGCGACCCCCAGATAGGCGGCGGGCGCCAGCATTACGGCAATGCCGGCGGTCCGATAAGGTGGTGCGAGGGCGAGTGCCGGCAGCATGAGCACGGTTATCGCCGCGCCGGCAAGCAGGGCGATGGCGGCAATGGAGGGCGCGAGCCTCAATGTGTCGCGAAGATCGGCGGAGCCCGATATCGGCCGGCCGGAGGCGATGCAGGACTGGCGAAGCAGCATCGCGACCCAGAGCATGACGGCGATCAGGGACCCCACGCCGTATAGTGCGACTCCCACCGGGTCCTTGCTGTCGAGGATGGGCATGCGGCCGCGCGACAGGTAGTAGAGCGTCGAGAGCTGTCCCGCGATGATCGCCACGCTGGCGTACGGCAGGCACTTGAGCAGCGACAGGCGGAAGATCTGCAGCACGGCATCGAGCAGCTCTCCGAACGAGCGGGGCTTGAGCGGCGGATAGAGGGCATTCGGCATGAGGGCATCTTAGCGTCGTGAGCAGTTCAACGGGTATGCAATCCGGTACCGAGACGGTCGCCGCGCTCCTGGCGGAGGGCATCCAGGTTTTGCAAAACGTGCTGCTTCCCCGTGATCCAGGTGCGACGCCCGCGCTCGATGCAGAGGTGCTACTCACCTACTCGCTTGGCGTGAGCCGTACGCGCCTGCGCTCTCATCCGGAGGAAACCCCCGGTACCGATGCCGCCGCACGTTTCCTGGCTCTCATCGAGCGGCGGGCTGCCGGCGAGCCCGTGGCCTACATCATTGGACGCAAGGGTTTCTGGAGCTTCGAGCTCAGCGTCACTCCCGCGGTTCTCGTCCCACGTCCGGAAACAGAGCTACTGGTGGAGCGCGCGCTGGCGCTCCTTCCGGACCCCGAGGCGGACGTGGCGGATCTCGGCACCGGCTCGGGCGCCATCGCCCTCGCGCTGGCGGACGCCCGGCCTCAGTGGCGGATCGTCGCCACCGATATTTCCGGCGAGGCGCTCGCCGTGGCGCGAGCCAATGCGGCGGCGCTCGGACTCACTCGCGTGCAGATGATCCAGGGAGACTGGCTGGCCGGTTTACGCGGCCGAGCATTTCATCTGCTGGTGAGCAACCCGCCTTACATCGCCGCGGGCGACCCGGCCCTCGGGCAGCCGGAGCTGATGCGCGAGCCACGGCTCGCGCTGATTGCGGCCGAGGAGGGCCTCGCAGCGCTGCGCGCCATCATCCGGGATGCACCGGGGCACCTGGCGCGCGGCGGGTGGCTGCTGCTCGAGCATGGCGCGACGCAAGCCGCCGCGGTTGCGGGTGCGCTTGTGGCGCGCGGCTTCGCTCAAGTACGCTCGCACCGCGATCTCG
>DASVWT010000083.1:0-4794 GCA_036393055.1 Steroidobacteraceae bacterium | reverse complement strand
ATTCGTCATCGAGCTGTACCCCGATCGCGCTCCACTCACCGTGGCCGACTTCCTGCGCTACGTGCACGAGGGCTTCTACACGAACACCCTCTTCCACCGCGTGGTCGCGAACTTCGTAATCCAGGGCGGCGGCCACGAGGCGTCACCGCCCTACGCTCTCAAGCCAACCTACCCGCCGGTCGACAACGAATCCGGCAATGGCCTGCAGAACAAGCGCGGCGCCGTAGGCCTGGCGCGGGCCGCCGGCCCCCATACCGGCAATGCGCAGTTCTACGTCAATCTCGTCGATAACCCGGAACTCGATCCCCTGCCGACTCGCTGGGGTTACGCGGTGTTCGGCCAGGTCGTACAGGGCATGGACGTCGTTGACCGCATTGGCGTCGTCCCGACCGGCGCCTTCGGTCCCTTCAAGGCCGACGCACCGCTGAAGCCAGTCGTCATCCAGGGCGTCGAGGTAATCACGCCGCCGCAGCTCTCGACACCCGCTCCGAGCACGGCGCCCGCCGCCACTCCCCCAGGAACGCCGCCGGCGAGCACACCACCCTCAGGTACCCCGCCGACGGGCACCCCGCCGTCGGGAGCGCCATCGACCACGACCCCGGAATCCGCATCCCCGCCTGCCTCGCAGACGCCAGGTGCCAGCCCACAGGCGCAGCCGGGCAACCCGGGCTCGAAGACACCGCCCCCCGCGGACTCCACATCACAAACGCCGCCGCAAGCGGCTCCGGGCGCTGGCAGCAGCAAGCCAGCGGGCGCGCCGAAACCGCAAACGCCCCCGGCCGAGGCCGACCAGCCGGACGGTCTCTGACGACGGAGCTGCCGCCAGTGCCGGACTCCGCAGCGCAGCCGCGGCCTCCGATCTCGACACCCGCGCGATATCTATTCGTCTCCGACGTGCATCTCGATGCCACCGCCCCGGAAGGGCAGCGGCAATTCCTCGAGTTTCTGCGTGCGCACGGGGCGGGTGCCCGAGCGCTCTACATTCTGGGCGATCTGTTCGAGAGTTGGGTCGGGGATGATGACGCCGGCGGCGAGAGATCCGCGGTGCTCGCGGCCTTGCGGGAGCTGACCTCGAGCGGCGTCGCCTGCTTCCTGCTGCACGGCAATCGGGACTTCCTCATCGGGGAGGACTTCTGTCGCCGGACAGGCTGTGAGCTGCTGCCCGATCCCGTGGTCGCCGAGATCGGCGGCGAGCGGGTGTTGCTGACGCACGGGGATGCGCTCTGCACCGACGATCACGCGTATCAGGAGTTGCGCAGCATCGTCAGGACATCCGCCTGGCAGCGCCGGTTCCTCGGGCTCTCGCTTTCCGACCGGCAGCTGCTCGCCGATCAGGCGCGCACCGGCAGTCGCGCGCATACCGCGCGCACCATCCCGAAGATAATGGACGTCAATGCCTCGGCGGTGACCGCCGCCTTCAAGGCTGCACGCGTTCGCCGGATCATCCATGGACACACGCACAGACCCGCCGTGCACGATGCGCTGGTAGAAGGTCAACCCGTCCAGCGCATCGTGCTCGGCGCCTGGTATGAGCAGGGCAGTTACCTCGCGTACGAGGACGGACGCTACGAGCTGCGGACTCTGCCCCGCTGATTCCTTACTGCGGACCCGGAGGCGCAGGAGGCGGGGGCGGTCCCATCGGCATCCCGTGCTCCATGTGATGCATCATCATCCCGTGCATCATCATGCCATGCATCATGCCGTGCTCGGGCATGAGGATTTTCAGCTTCTTCATCTGAGCGGGCGTCAGCACCGAGGAGAGGCGCTGCAGAGTCTCCTTGTGGGCGGCTTCGTGAGCCGCCCTCGCCTGCTTCATCGCCTGTTCCACCTGTTGCATCGCCGCCCGCATCCTGGCGTGCTCGTCGGTGAGAATCGCCTGGACCTGCTGACGCTGAGCCGCCGTCAGGTCGAGGAGCACGTCGAGACGCTCCATCCGATGCTGCTCCATCTTCTGCCGCCACTCGGCGGCATTCTTCCACTGGTGCCTCGCATGCGCTTGCGGCGGCGGCGGTGGAGCGGGCGGCTGCTGCGCGAGCGCCGTGCCCGCGACAGCCAGCATCACCGTCAGGACAACACTGCGTGTAATCATCGGAATGCCTCCACGTGAACCGGATGCCACGACTTTAGCCTTCGCAGCCGGCGGCCGCCGTAAGCAATATTTTCCGTGTAACCAATGGTAACGGCGCGCCGGCTCAGCGGCGGCGGGGCAGCGTGAGCCGCGCCTCGAGCCCGCCTTCGGCACGGTTACCCAGCACGAGCGAGCCGCCATGCGCTTGCGCCACGTCACGCGCGATGCTCAGCCCGAGGCCGGTCCCGCCCGTGTCGCGGTTGCGCGAGGACTCCAGGCGATAGAAGGGCTCGAAGACCTTCTCCAGCTCCTCGGGCGGGACGCCCGGACCCTCATCGCAGACGGCGATCTCGAGCTTTGCGCCGTCCCGCACCACGATGCGCGCACGGCCACCGAAGTTGACTGCATTGCTGATGAGATTGGTGATGCAGCGCTTCAACGCCTGCGGCTTGCCCGGCAAGGGCGCGAGCGAGCGCCCCTCCACCGTGACGTCCTTGCCCATCTCCACGAACTCGGCACGGATGGTCTCGAGCAGCCGGTCGATGTCGACCGGCTCCAGAGCCTCCTCGTCATTGAGGCCGCGAAACAGCGCCAGCGCCCCGCGCACCATGCCCTCCATCTCATCCAGCTCCCTGCCGAAGCGCGCCTGCAGCGCAGGATCCTCGATCTGCGTCTCGACCTGCAGCCGCAGCCGGGTCAGGGGCGTCTTCAGGTCATGGGACATGGCCGCCAGAACGCGCGTGCGGCTATCCAGGTAGCGGCGCAGGCGGTCCTGCATGGTGTTGAAGGCGCGGGCCGCGTGGCGCAGCTCGCGCGCGCCCTTCTCTTCCAGCTTGGGTACCCGCACACCCCGTCCGATGTTGTCCGCGGCGCTGGCGAGCCGCGACAATGGGCGGGTGATACCGCGGGCGGCGATGTAGAGGGCGATGACCAGCAGCGCCACCAGCAGGATCAGGTTGACCATCAGGCCCATCGGCAGCGGCGCCCCGGGGGCAATGCGCGCCACCCGGTACACCAGATCCGATCCATCGGGCAGCCGCACACCCACATCATAGGACTGGATCGGCTGCTCCGCGGGCACGACGAAGAAAGGCGACGGGACCGGAATGACGGCGGCAGCCGGTGCCGCCGCCGGCCGCACCGTAATGTCATAGCCGCCGCCGAGGTCCGCCCGCAGCTGTTGGGTGAGCACTTCCTCCAGGTTCGAGGTGAACGGGAGTTGGATGAAGATGCGCGGCCACGAGTGCATGGGGGAGGGAGGCCGGGCTCGCGGCGGCCGTGGCCGCGGGGGCGGCGGCGGCAGTGCCGGCCCGCCGCGCCAGACATGCACGCGCAGTTTCATGTCCCGCCGCTCGCGATGCCGCTCGAACCGGGCCGCTTGCTCCTTCAGCCTTGCGACAGTGGGTCCACGCTGCGCGGGCGGCAGCTGCTCGAGGAGCAGCGTGACCTCGGTGATCCGCCGGGACCACTCGCGCACGCTGCTGTCGAGAACGAAACGCTCGAGGTGGATCGCGTAGAGATAGAGGCTCGCCGCCTGCGCCACGACGACGGCGATGACCAGGGCGGCGATCAGCCGGCCGAACAGGGACTGCGGCCACAACCGGATGCGCATGCGCGATGTCGGACCTCAGGCGCTCTCGACCGGCACGCCGATCACATAGCCCTCGCCGTACACCGTCTTGATGATCTGCGGCGCGCGGGCATCGTCGCCCAGGATCTGCCGCAGCCGGCTGACCCGCACGTCGATACTGCGATCGAAGGGATCCGCCTCGCGGCCGCGCAGCAGCTCCGTGAGCTGTGCGCGCGAGAGGACCCGGTTGCCGGCGGCAAGCAATACCGCGAGCAGGCGGTACTCCGCACCGCTCAGTGAGACCTCCTTGCCGGCGGCGTCCGTGAGCGCCCTGCGTGTGGTATCGAGCTTCCAGCCGCCGAAACAGAACCCGCGAACCAACTGTGGGTCGGGGTCCCGCGGCGTGTTGGCCGCGCGCCTGAGCACCGCCCGAATGCGGACCAGCAGCTCCCGGGGGTTGAACGGCTTCGGCAGATAGTCGTCGGCGCCGATCTCCAGGCCTACGATGCGGTCGACGTCCTCGCCGCGCGCGGTCAGCATGATCACCGGAATCTGCGAATGGGTGCGCAGCTCCCGGCAGATGGTCAGGCCGTCCTCGCCGGGCAGCATCAGGTCGAGCACGATCAGGTCGATCGCCGCGCGCTCGAGCACGCGCCGCATCTCGCGGCCGTCGGCGACGGCCGTCGTGCGGAAGTCGTTCTTCTCGAGGTATTGACTCAACAGCGAGCGGATCTCGCGATCGTCATCGACGATGAGGAGGTGCGGACGTTCGGCCATGGGAAGACAAGATAATCGTGCCGCACGCGGCTCGTGTAAGGAACTGTTATTGCACGGGATCCGGCAGGTGGGCGGGCGGTCCGGAATGGAAGCGCAGCTGCCCGTCCGGCGCCGTGGCGAGCCGCGCCTCGTCCCCGGCGAGCTCCCGCAGCCGCTCGCGCCACTTGGGCGCGGCCGTTTCCTGCGCAAGATCGAGGTACTGCTCGTAGTGGCGCGCCTCGGAGTGCGCCAGCTGTGCGTAGAAGCCGCCGACTTCGGCCGGCAGCCGCGGCGCGAGCAGCCTGAACCGCTCGCAGGAGCGCGCCTCGATCAGCGCACCCGTGAGCAGCAGATCCAGCTTGCGTCCGGGGTCCGCGGTGCGCAGCGCCGCACGCAATCC
>DASVWT010000082.1:0-4709 GCA_036393055.1 Steroidobacteraceae bacterium | reverse complement strand
ACCGGCCTGGGCCTCACCCTCTGCCGCGAGATCGTCGAAGCCCACGGCGGCCGCCTGACGCTCGCCAATCGCCCGGGCGGCGGAGCCATCGTCTCCCTCCACCTTCCCTGACATGTTGCCCCCTCGCGACTCCCTGCGCGCCAGGATCCTGGCGGTCCTCTTTCAGACCAAGCGCGCCGAGGTGCCCTGGCGGGTGCTGCTGCGCAATACGGCGGCGGTGATCCTGCCGCTCGCTGCCGGCATTGCCACCGGGCGGGTGGGCGTGGGGCTCTGGATCTCCGTCGGCGCGATTGTCACCATGTATTCCGACCAGCCGGGGCCTTACCGGCAGCGTCTGGCGCGCCTGCTCGCAGTGTCGGTGGCCGGCGGTCTGGCGGCATTCGTTGGAATGGTGCTCGGCGGGAATCTGCCGGCCGTGCTCGCCGCCATGGCGGTAATCGGCTTCGTCGGCGCCCTGCTCGTGGTATTCGGCGATGCGGCCGGCCGGGTCGGCATGGCGGCCATGATTCTCCTCGCCATCACCTCTGCGGACCCCGCCAACAGCGCGTGGGCGGCGCTGGAATCGGCGGCGCTGATCGCCTCCGGTGGAGTCCTGCTTACTTTGCTCTCGGTTGCCGCCTGGCCGTTGCAGCGCTATGGGCCGGAGCGGGAAGCGCTGGCGGCGGTCTATCGCGGACTTGCGGCCCTGGCTCGCCAGCATGATGTCGAGAGCGGCTCGGCTCCGGCGCTGAGCGAGAGCATGACCGCGCTGCAACATACATTGCTTGGCCCTCATCGCGCACGCGGCCAGCTCATGGACAGCTTCGGCGTGCTGCTGGAGCTGGCCGAGCGCATGCGTCTGGAGCTGACGGCTCTCACGAGCAGCGAGCCCGACCAGATCGTCACTCAGCTCGTCCGTACCGAGGCAGCGATCCTGTTGGAAAGCATCGGCAACGTCATCGTGGAAGGCGCTGATGCCGGTCCAGCCATGACCCGCTTGCTGCAGTCGCTGCGAGCCGCGGAAGCCGGGTTGCCCGAGAGTGAAGCCACCGTGGACCGCACATCGGCACGCCACTTTCACGCCCTCGCCGGGCAGCTCGCGGCCGCGGTGCGCAACGCCGGGCGTGCCACCGCCGTCGGCGCGCTGCGGGCCGCAGAGGAGGATCTGCAGCTGCCCAGCGCGGTGCGTCCGCAATCGCCGGCAGCCCTTGTCTTGGCGAGTCTGACCCCGCGTTCCGCGGCCTTTCGGCATGCGGTCCGGACGGCCCTGTGCTTTACGGCCGCGGCTTGCGTGGGAAGGGTGCTCGACCTGTCACACGGGTACTGGATCCCGATGACGGTCGCCATCGTATTGCGGTCCGACTACGGATCCACTTTCTCCTATGGACTGCTACGTGTCGCCGGTACGCTGGCGGGACTCCTGCTCACCACGGGGCTATTGCATGTCCTGCCGCCGCATTCCTGGCAACGGCTTGCCATGATGGCGGTTCTCTGTGCGGCATTTCGCTACTTCGGAGCGGTGAACTACGGGGTGGCGGTGACTGCGCTGACCGGTATGGTCGTGCTGCTGCTGGCTCTTGCGGGTGAGCCGGCAGAGCCCACGATGATCAGCCGCCTGATCGCCACGGTGATCGGCAGCGCGATGGCGCTCACCGCGTATGGACTCTGGCCCACGCGCGAGCGCGGACAGATTCGCACCAGCCTGGCACGGCTCCTCGATGCATACGCTCTCTATCTGGCGAGTCTTGGCTCCGATGAGGCCCACGAGAGGCGCGACGCACGCAACAGCGCGCGGGTCGCCCGAGCCAATGCCGAGGCGGCGCTCGCGCGGCTGCTGGCGGAGCCGCAAACCTCCTCTTTGCATGCGGAGCTGGCGCGTTCGCTGCTGACCAACAGCAATCGCCTCGCGCGCACGACCATGACGCTGGAGGCCGCGCTCGGCGCGAGCAGCGCGAGCCCGCCCGGGACGGGATCGGCCAACGTGAGATCGCCAGGCGAACCGGTCACGGCCCTGATCGATCAAGGCGCCGCTTCTCTGCGGAAAATCTCGGAGGCGGTGGCCAACGAGACCGGAGCCGAATGCATCCTGCCGCGGCTGCGGGCGACACAGCGCGACCTCGTACGGAAGATCGGCGCCTCCGGCGATGGGGGAGTCGGCGGCGAGCTCGCCATGCTCACGGACCGGCTGGTCGACAACATCAACACGCTGGCGCACGTGGTAGCGCGCGTCGATGCGGCGAGACCGCGCTGAGGGGCGCCGCGCGTCTGCAACCCGATATCGCGGCGCTCCATGCCGCCGGCACCCTAGACCACCGCTCGAGCTCTGCGACGCGCGCCCGATCCCGGCGCGGAGGCGCGCGTGCCGCTGCCATTGGTGCTGCGGCCGTTGCCGTTGCTGCGGCGCGCCGCGGCGCGGGCAGCGCCGGTATGCTCGTCGGCGTCGTGCGCGGACCGCTGCATCGCCGGTGCGCCCTCCTCCCTGAACTCCGGGGAGCCGACATCGAGGCTCTTCAGATACTTGCGGAAGTCCTTGCCCAGGGCGGGATGACTCAACGCGTACTCCACGGTCGCCTGCAGATAGCCGAGCTTGCTGCCGCAGTCGTAACGCTTGCCGTTGAACCGGTAGGCGTACACGGCCTCCTCGCGCATCAGCGCGGCGATGCCGTCGGTGAGCTGGATCTCTCCGCCCGCGCCCTGCCCGATGCGCTCCAGGTGCTCGAAGATGGCGGGCGCCAGTACGTACCGGCCCACCACGGCCAGGTTGGAGGGCGCCACCGCCGGCTTCGGCTTCTCGATGATGCTGCGCACCCGGCTGGTGTTGGACTTGTCGGCCTCCACCGCGACGATGCCGTACTTGTCGGTGTCGGCCCTGGGCACCACCTGCACGCCGAGGATGCTCGCACGCTTGGCCTCGTAGACCTCGGCCATCTGCGCGAGACAGGCCACCTCGCTCCTGATGAGGTCATCGGCGAGGTGTACGAAGAAAGGCTCCGCGCCCACCGCCGGCTGCGCGCACAGCACCGCGTGTCCGAGGCCCAGGGGAGCCGGCTGGCGGATGTATATGCACGAGGCATAGGAGGGAAGGACACTGCGCAGCTGGTTCAGCAGGTCGCTCTTGCCCTGACGCTCGAGGAGCTGCTCGAGCTCCTGGTCGGAATCGAAGTGATCCTCGATGGCGCGCTTGGAGGCGCCCGTGACGAATACCAGCCGGGTCGCACCGGCAGCCAGCGCCTCTTCCACCGCGTACTGGATGAGCGGCTTGTCGACGACCGGCAGCATCTCCTTGGGGCTCGCCTTGGTGGCGGGCAGGAAGCGCGTGCCGCGTCCGGCCACCGGAAAGACGGCGGTGCGGATCACGGACTTCGGTGTCATCCTCATCGGATCTCTCCCGGGAATCTTGGCTTTAGCGGCAAGTGTACCGGCAATCCGCGTGCCGCGAATCACGGAACGAGCCTCTCCTCGCTCTATTCCGCCCATTTGAAGACCGCCGGCCGCATGCTGTCCCAGGAGCGGCATTTGGGGCAGCGCCAGTACCAGCCCACGCTGAGCAGGCCGCAATCCTCGCACTGATAGCGTCCGCCGGTGTCCCCGATCCGCGTCAGCAAAGTCCCGAGCGAGCGGGCGTCCGCGGCCGATTCCGCCTCCGGGCCGGCCTCCGCGATATCAGGCAGCCGGCGCACTTCCTGTGGCGGGAGGGCCGTCGCCAGCAGCCAGGCGAGCTGCCTGGAGCTGATGCTGCCGTTGCGGCGCAATCTCTGCGCGATCTCCTCGAGGACGTCCGCCCCGCGGGCGAGACTCAGCACACGCGGGATGATCTCGAGCGCGAGCTCCGGCGACTCCCCCAGCGCCTTGAGGTAGAGCGACTGCGCCCCCGCCGCATCCCCCGCCAGCTCCGTAATGCGCGCCGTGAGCACATCCGTACGCGGCAGATCCGCCTGATGCGTGCGCGCCTGCCTGAGCAGCGTCTGCGCCCGCTCCGCATCCCCCTGCACCAGCGCCTGCTCCGCCAGCTCGCACAGATAATGCGCCGCCACCCGCCGCCGCTCCGCCTGCACCGGCTGCGGCAGCGCGTGAAAGATCTTCAACGCGTTGGCCCAGTCCCCCTGCGACTCGTAGATCCGCACCAGATGATCCAGCGCCGCCCGGCGGTACTCGCGCGAAGCCGACAGCTCCTCGAGCAGCCGCTCCGCACGGTCCATCAGTCCCGCGCTCAGGTAATCCAGCGCCAGCGCGAAAGCCGCCTTGTCATGAAGCGACGAGCCGCCCTGCTCCCGCATGCGCGTATGAATCGCAATCGCCCGGTCGACCTCCCCGCGTCGCCGAAACAGGCTGCCGAGCGCGAATTGAATCTCCGCCGCATCCCCGTCCGCCTCCGCCATGCGCGCGAAAATCTCCACCGCATGGTCGAACCTGTCGTTGATGAGATGATCGAGCCCGACGTAGTAGTCGCGCGGCAACCTGACCGTGCGCGCCGGACTGGTGCGTCGCCCCAAAAACCACGCCGCAACGCCAACCGCGACGAAAGCCAGCGCAAGCAGTAGGGCAGGCAGCTCGATCACGACTTATTATGCGCTTCGCGCGGACTTACGGGGCTCGCCTTCGGCGAACCCCGTACATACAGCGGCGCGCCAGGCGCGCCGAAAGAATTGGAGCTAGTCGCGGATCGGATTGTCCGCGCCGTCGTTGACCCGCTCCCGCAGGTCCTTGCCCGGCTTGAAATGGGGCACATA
>DASVWT010000081.1:0-4971 GCA_036393055.1 Steroidobacteraceae bacterium | reverse complement strand
GTCGGACTGCTTGCCGGCGCCGTCGATGATGGTGGTGTTTTCCTTCTCCACCACGACCTTCTTCGCCTCGCCGAGATCGTTCAGGGTCGCCTTCTCGAGCGACAGGCCGACCTCGTCGGAGATCACGGTGCCGCCCGTGAGAATCGCGATGTCCTGCAGCATGGCCTTGCGGCGGTCGCCGAAGCCGGGGGCCTTGACGGCCGCCACCTTGAGGATGCCGCGGATGTTGTTGACCACCAGGGTCGCCAGCGCCTCGCCCTCGACGTCCTCGGCCACGACCACCAGCGGCCGGCCGGACTTGGCGACGCCCTCGAGCAGCGGCAGCAGCTCGCGGATGTTGGAGATCTTCTTGTCGACCAGCAGGATCACGGGCTTCTCGAGCTCCGTGGTCTGGCTCTGCTGATTGTTGATGAAGTACGGCGAGAGATAGCCGCGGTCGAACTGCATGCCCTCGACCACCTCGAGCTCATTCTCCAGGCCTGAGCCTTCCTCGACCGTGATCACGCCTTCCCGGCCGACCTTCTCCATCGCATCGGCAATGGTCTTGCCGATCGACTCATCGCCGTTGGCGGAGATCGTGCCGACCTGCGCGATCGACTTCGAGTCCTTGGACGGCTTGGAGAGCTTCTTCAGCTCCTCGACGGCGGTGACGACCGCCTTGTCGAT
Source organism: Steroidobacteraceae bacterium (assembly GCA_036393055.1). Taxonomy (GTDB): domain Bacteria; phylum Pseudomonadota; class Gammaproteobacteria; order Steroidobacterales; family Steroidobacteraceae; genus 13-2-20CM-66-19. The sequence goes on along the minus strand of DASVWT010000081.1, from coordinate 4,305 downwards.
GCCGCGCTTGATGTCCATCGGATTGCGGCCCGAGGAGACGGCCTTCAGGCCCTCGCGGATGATCGCCTGCGCGAGCACCGTTGCGGTCGTGGTGCCATCGCCGGCCTCATCGGAGGTGTTGGAAGCGACTTCCTTCACCATCTGGGCGCCCATGTTCTCGAACTTGTCCTTGAGCTCGATCTCCTTCGCCACGGAGACGCCGTCCTTGGTGATGGTGGGGGCGCCGAAGCTCTTCTCGAGCACGGCGTTGCGGCCCTTGGGGCCGAGAGTCGCCTTGACGGCGTTGGCGAGGACGTTGACGCCGCGGAGCATCCGCTGGCGGGCGTCGTCGCTGAATCTGACTTCTTTGGCTGCCATTTTCTTAGCTCCTCGCTTACTTGCTCTCGATCACGGCCATGACGTCCTCTTCTCTCATCACAACGAGCTCTTCCCCGTCGACCTTGACTTCCGTGCCGCTGTACTTGCCGAAGAGGATCTTGTCGCCGACTTTGATGTCGAGCGGACGGACCTTGCCGTCTTCGAGAATCTTGCCGTTACCGACCGCGATGATCTTTCCCTGGACCGGCTTCTCAGCCGCCGTATCGGGAATGACGATTCCGCCGGGGGAGGTACGCTCCTCCTCCAGGCGCTTGACGATTACGCGGTCATGAAGAGGACGGATCTTCATGGTGGACGCTCCTAGGATATGTTTAATGGGAATGGGGCGCGGAAGGTATTAGCACTCTCCTCACGCGGCTGCTAATGATAGGGGGGAGGCCCTGGATTTCAAGCCCCGCGGGGGGAGAATTTTCGCCTGGCTGGACTATGATCGCGGGTAATCCCCTCCCGGCTCCCTTCCGGACCGTCAATTGGCAACCCTGCCCGAACCCATCGTGGTACTCACCACCTGCCCGGACGAGGCGGTTGCCGCAAGGATTGCCAGAGACCTGGTCGAATCGGGACTTGCAGCCTGCGTAAGCCGGGTAGGCCCGGTACACTCCACCTATCGCTGGCAGGAGGCCATCCAGGATGAACCGGAGGTGCTGCTGGTCATCAAATCCCTCAGCACCCGGTACCCGGAGCTCGAGATGCGGCTGAAATCCATCCATCCATACGAGGTACCGGAAATCATCGCACTGCCGGTGACGTCCGGCTCGGCGGACTATCTGTCCTGGCTGGGGGGAGCGGTGGGATGAGGACTCTCTGGGCCGTCGCCCTGCTCTTTTGCTGTGGAGCTATCGCTCACGCGGATGCCGCCCCGCCGCCGTCGGGCACATCGGCGAGCGGTACGAATGGGCTGATAGCCGCACTGGCCAACCAGCCGAAGTTCCTGCCGGCGGACCAGGTCTTCCACGTGAGCGCAGCGGCTGCCGGCCCGGATTCGATCCGGCTGGACTGGACCGTTCGCGCCGGCTACTACCTCTACCGCAGCCGGCTCAAGGTCGCGGACGCGGCGGGTGGCACCCTGGGAGCACTGCAGCTGCCGCAGGGACAGATCAAGATGGACCCCTACTTTGGCCGGGAGGAGATCTATCGCCTCCATGTGAGCGGTGTCCTGCCGCTCGAGCGGGGCTCGCGGAGCGCCGCCGGTGATGTGCCGCTGCGGGTGACTTATCAGGGCTGCGCGGATGCCGGGCTCTGCTATCCCCCCATCACGAAGACACTCACCGTACGTCTGTCACCAGCGGGATCGGCGGGAAGCGCTGCGGCGCCTGGCGCGACCTCCACAGGCAACTCGGCCGGCTTTGCAGCCAGCCCGCCGGGTCAGTTCCGCTTCGAGGCATTGGCGCGCTCCGGCAGCCTGCTCGCCATGATCGGCTGGTTCTACTTGGCCGGCCTCGGACTGGCGTTCACGGGCTGTGTCTACCCGACCATTCCCATTCTGTCCGGGATCATCGTGGGCCAGGGCCGCAAGGTCACCACGGCTCGCGCTTTCGTGCTGTCGGTGGCCTATGTTCTCGGGATGGCGCTGACCTACACCGTCGCGGGAACCGCATTCGCGGCGGCCGGCGGCCAGGTACAGGCGGCGTTCCAGAAACCGTGGATCATCGTTTTGTTCGCAGGCATCTTCGTCGCGATGGCCCTCTCCATGCTGGGCCTCTATACCGTGCAGATGCCCGCCGCGCTGCAGACTCGCATTGCCCAGCTCAGTAATCGACAAAGGGCGGGCTCGCTGGGCGGTGTCGTCGTCATGGGTGCGCTCTCGGCGCTCATCGTCACCACTTGCGTCGGACCTGCGCTGGTCGGGGCACTGGCGGTAATCAGCCAGACGGGTGAGGTCGCCCGTGGAGCCGCGGCACTTTTCGCCATGAGCATCGGCATGGGCACACCGCTGCTCATCATCGGCACCTCCGCCGGCCGACTGCTGCCGAAGTCGGGTGCCTGGATGGACTCGGTGAAGAAGGTCTTCGCGGCGGTGATGCTCGGTGTGGCGGTCTGGATGCTTGCGCGCCTTCTACCCGAACGCGTAACCCTCGCTCTATGGGCCGTGCCGGCGGCGACGCTCGCAATCGTGCTATGGCTGGCGACCCGCCGTGCGTCCTCCCGCGCATGGCCGCTGCGCATCGCGGGTCTCGCGGCGGGTGTGTACGGACTTGCTCTGGTGACGGGTGCCGCCCTCGGTGGGACCAATCCGCTGGAGCCCATTCCGACTTGGGCGGCGAGGACGCATCCATTGACGTTCACTCCCATTCACAACATTGGTGAGCTCGATCAAGCAGTCGCCCAGGCCTCGCGCGCCGGACGGCCGGTCATGGTCGATTTCTATGCCGACTGGTGCACCTCCTGCAAAGAGATGGAGGCGACCACATTCCTCGATCCCATCGTCCAGCAGGCGCTCGCCGGTACGGTCCTGCTGCGCGCGGATGTCACCGCAAACGATGCGAATGACCAGGCGCTGCTGAAGCGTTTCGGTATTTACGGGCCGCCGACCATCGCCTTCTACGGGCGCAACGGCCAGGAGCGCTCCCGTTACAGAGTCGTCGGCTATATGAAGGGCGCTGAATTCGCCGCCGCGGTACGTGCTGCCGTCGGCTCCGAGCCGGCGAGCTGATGAAGCTGTTCCTCACGCGAGTGCTCCCGGCGGCCGTACTCGTTGCCGCCGCCGGAATCGGCGGGTTCTTCGCCTACGGACTCCTCGCCCGGCCGGGAATGGTCCTGACAACGGCATCGCCGCCCCTGACCGGGGTCTCCGCTGGGCCGGCTGCGGCCAGCGCCGACTCAGCACCGGTCCGGGCCGCGACGTCCGATGGCGATGGGCCGCCCAAGCAGGCAATTCCCGACACCCTGCCCGACATCGCTTTCGCGGACCGGCGCGGCGCTACGCGCCATTTCTCGGACTGGAAAGGCCATCCGCTTCTCGTGAATTTCTGGGCACCCTGGTGCGGGCCCTGCCGGGAGGAGATCCCATTGCTCGAGCGCCTCAGCCGGCAGCGCGCTCAGCAGGGGCTTCAGGTCATCGGCGTCGCCGTGGATTCCCGCCCCGCGGTGCTCGACTACGCACGGCGTGCGGCGATCCAGTATCCTCTGCTGATCGGCGAGCAGCCCGGCCTCGAGCTGGTGCGCGCGCTCGGCATGGAAGCAGTTTTGCCGTTCTCGGTGTTCGTCGATGCTCGCGGCCGCATCGTCACCCTCAAAGTCGGACAGCTGCACGCGGATCAGGCCAAGCTGATCCTCGATCGCCTCGACGAGCTCGATCGCGGCCGGATCGACCTCGCCACTGCGCGGCAGGAGATCTCGCAGGGAATGACTCGGCTGGCCGTACGTAGTGCCGTGAGCCGGCGGTAGGCCAGGGAAACGCTCGTTTCCCGGCATTCGCCACAAAAACCCCCCGTTTCCTTGGAATTAGGGTAAATTGCCGCGCGTCGCTTGAATCGAGCACGCTTGGCTTTCGCCGAATGACCCGTCTGCTGCTGCTGAACGGCCCGAACCTGAATCTGCTCGGAACCCGGGAGCCGGGGACCTACGGCAGCGAAACCCTGGAGGCCATCGAGCGACGCGCGGTGCAACTCGCGCGCGAGGAGGGCCGCGAGCTCCTGTGCTTTCAGAGCAATGCGGAGCACGAGCTCATCGCCCGTATCCACGGGGCTCCAGGGGAGAAGATAGGGCTGCTCATCTTCAACCCGGGCGCCTTCACCCATACCAGCATTGCGCTGCGCGATGCGGTGCTCGCCGTGCGCCTGCCGCTGATCGAGGTGCATCTCTCCAATCCAAAGGCGCGGGAGGAGTTCAGGCATACGTCTTACTTTTCCGACATCGCCGTCGGAGTGATCGCGGGCTTCGGCGCGCTCGGCTACGAGCTCGCCGTACGGGCCGCATGCCGCCGGT
>DASVWT010000080.1:0-11223 GCA_036393055.1 Steroidobacteraceae bacterium | reverse complement strand
CATAGGCCATGAGCGTCTCGTCCGAGAAGGTCATGACGGCACTCCGGGAGTCTCGGACAACATGGACTGCAGCGCCTCGCGTCCGCGCGCCAGCCGGCTGGTCAGGGTTCCGATGGGTACACCCATGATCGAGGCAGCCTCTTTGTAGGAGAATCCTTCCACGAGGACGAGAGCGACCGCGAGGCGCTGCTCCTCCGGCAGGCGCGCCAGGGCATCCTGCAGGCAGAGCAGCTCCGGGTCCGTGCCAGCGGCCACATCGCCGATACGCTCGGCGAGGTGCTCGGGCTCGAGCGGCGACTCGCGCCTGCGGCGGCTGCTGCGGCCCTCGTCGATCCACGCGTTGCGCAGAATGCCGAACAGCCAGCTCGCCATGGAGTGGTCCGGGCGGAACTGCCCGGCGCGCGCCAGGGCGCGCTCGGCGGTGATTTGCACGAGATCGTCCGCATCGTGGGCATTGCGCGCCAGGGAGCGCGCGAATCGCCGCAGGCGCGGTAGAAGCTCGATGATGCCATCACGCAGGTCCTCGCTGGATGAGCCCATGCCCTTCGATCGTATTTACGATGGTGGCGACCATTTTCTTCCATGTCCGGCGACATTCAACTAGCGTGATGCCATGATTCGTGTGCTGCTTCTCGTGATTCTGATGCTCGGCCCCGCGGCCGAGGCGCAACTGCTGCCCGGGACGCCCGTGCCACCGTTGCCGGGCGGGCTGCCCGGTGGCCTCCCGGGTGATCTCCCCGGCGGCCTCCCTGGTTCTGTTCCTGCCGATCTGCCTGGCCTGGCCGGGCGTACCACCCATGCGCTGACCGATGAGGCCTCGCAGCTCGAGCGGGCGCGCAAGCTCCGGATCGAGCTCCTGCTGCGCCGCCATCCGGATGTGCTCGAGGCCGACCCGAGCGGCGATCCGATCGTGCGCGGTGAGGTGCTGGCATTCTCACCGGCGCCCGCGGCGCAGGCGCGCGCTCTCGGCGCAGGCTTCTCCATCCTGGGCGAGAGCTTTCTCGGCGCGCTTGGCCTCCATATCGTGGTGCTCGGTGTGCCTGCTCACATGACGACGAGCCGCGCACTGAGCCTGTTGCGGCGGTGGGACCCTGCGGGAACCTACGACTACAACAACATCTATACGGAAAGCGGTGTGACCGCCGGCGGCGCGATCGCGCCATCCGGTAGCGCCAGCTCCCGGGGAGCGAGCGCGACTGCGCTGGGGTTGGTCGACGGTGGTGTTGGAACGGCCCAGGCCGTGTTCGGCGGCGATGTCATTCACCGGTACGGATGCGGCGGCGCGCTGGTACCGAGCGCGCACGGCACGGAGGTGGCCTCTCTCATGGTCGGCCGCTCCGCGCAATTCGGCGGCGCAGCGGCGGGCGCGGCCCTTTACGCCGCCGATGTCTACTGCGGCAAGCCCACCGGCGGCGCCGTCGACGCCATCGCCGAGGCACTGGAGTGGCTTGCCGGGCAGCAGGTTCCGGTGATCAACATGAGCCTGGTCGGTCCGCCCAATGTGCTCTTGCAGCAGGTGATCGCCCACCTGGTGGCCCGGGGGTTTCTCATCGTCGCGGCGGTGGGCAATGATGGTCCGGCGGCGCCGCCGCTCTATCCGGCGGCCTACCCGGGCGTGGTTGGCGTGACCGCGGTGGACACGCGCCAGCACGTCATCTTCGAGGCGGAGCGCGGGCCGCAGGTCATGTTCGCCGCGCCCGGTGCCGGCATTCCCGCGGCCGCGTTGCCCAATGGCTTCGCGAACGTGCGCGGCACATCCTTCGCCGCGCCTCTCGTTGCCGGTCTGCTCGCCAAGGAGCTGGCGAGTGTGGAACACGGGAGTGAGCCCACGCCCCCGCCCGGAGTCGACGCCACGGCGGCTCGTGCGGCAGTCGATGCGCTCGAACGCGCGGCCATCCACCTTGGTACGCCCGGCCGCAACATCGTCTCCGGCTATGGACTGGTCGGTGCCGGCCTGCCATCGCCGCGGCCCGCGACCGGAAAATGAGCCGGGCGAAAAATCATCGCCACCACGGGAAGAATTCGCCCCCGGCGCTCGTAGTTCACCTCGAAGGTCGCGGATGGGCCGCGGCTCGAGAGGAGAACGATATGAACACGCACAATCTTTTCGCGAGTGCCGCCGCCGTTGCCGCCGTGTTGGCTTTCGCCGCGCCGGCACATGCGCAGGTTCTCGGCGGCGCGGCGGGTGGCGCGCTCGGCGGAGCGGTGGGCGGTGCCCTGGGCGGGGGCTTTGGCCCGGCCAGTGGCGCCATCAACGGTGGTGGTTGGGGTATGGCGAGCGGATCATGGGCCGGCGAGAGCGACGGACTCAGGGAGCTTCACCGTGCAACCGGGTCTGGAGAGTCTGCCGCGCGTGGTGGGGCGAACGGTGCTGCGAACGGTGCGGCGCGACGAGGCGGCGCTCTGGAAAGCAGTGGCAGGCATGTCGCAGAAAGGGGCCGTAATGTGGCGGCTGATGCGGCGGGGGCTGCGTCCGGCAGCGCTTCCGGCGCTGTGCTGAGCGGTGACGGCTCAACGGCCAGCGCGGCCAATTCCGCGCCTCCGGCCGCCCCCGGTGTCGATGTTGCGGGAATGCGCGGGGCGCTCACGGGAATGGGACAGGCGGCGAGCCATTCATCGAGCCCGAGCTCCCGGAGCACCGGCGCAAGTCAGGGGCGCCATGGCGGTGGCTCGGGCAGCGATGGGGCGGGGAGCGGGCCTGCCGGCGCGCTCGGCGATGGATTCCAAGGTGGCTTCGGAGGCAGCGCCGGGGCGCAGGGGTCGACGCGCAACGCGGTGGCGGGAGGTGGCTCCTCCGTGAGCGGTGAGACCACGGCCCGGCGGCAGTCGGCCGCGGCTTCGGCCGGCGGCGGAGCCTCCGCGGGCACCTCCATCCAACACTGAGGCGCGGGGCGCCTGGGGAACCTTGAGGCGCGGAACGGGTCGGCTTGGCCGCAGCACCGATTCCGGTGACAATTCGGCCATGCCGACCCGCAACCGCATCAGACGCCAGGACACACGCAAGCCGCCGGATCCGGCCCGCATTCTCGTCATCGACGTCGGCGGCTCCCACATCAAGTTTCGCATGGGTCCGCGCGGCGGGATTCGCCGGTTTGCCTCCGGGCCCGACATGAGCGCCGCCGACATGGCGCGCCAGACCCGCAAGCTCGCCCGCGACCTGTCCTATCAGGCGGTGTCGATCGGCTATCCCGGGCTGGTGTTGCGCGGCCGGATCGTCGCCGAGCCCTACAACCTGGGTCCTGGTTGGGTCGGATATGACTTCGAGGAGGCCTTCGGCCGGCCGGTGCGGGTGATCAACGATGCAACCATGCAGGCGCTCGGCAGCTATGAGGGAGGGCGGATGCTCTTTCTGGGCCTCGGCACCGGACTCGGGGCGACGCTGATCCTCGACGGCACGGTGGAGCCGATGGAGATCGGCCACATGCCCTACAGGCGCGGGCGCACTTTCGAGGATTATGCCGGGGAGCGCGGGCGCAAGCGCCTGGGCACCAAGAAATGGCGCAAGGCCGTGGCAGAGGTGGTCACGCGGCTGAAGGAGGTGCTGGAGGTGGACTACGTCGTGTTGGGCGGCGGCAATGCGGCGCGCCTGAAGGAGCTGCCGGAGGGAGTGCGCCTCGGTGACAACCTCAACGCCTTCAAGGGCGGCCTGCATCTATGGAGCGGTGAAGACCCGCCCGCTGCCAGTATCGCCGGCCGCCAGCGCGCCGCGGCGCCGGCGGGTTTCGGCCGATGAGCGGGCACGAGGCGCCGGGCGGCCCCGGCCTGCCGCCCACCTGGTCGAGCAGCGCGAAGGAGATGGTGGGCTGCTCTCTCGGAGCCTCGCGGCTGTGGTTCACGATCGGTGGCGGCATTCTCAACGAGGTCTACCATCCGCGTGTGGACATTCCGCAGATCCGCGACCTCGGCATCATCATCGCCGACGGACACGGATTCTGGGTAGAGGTGAAGCGGATGTACCGCCACACGCTGGCGCTCGCCGCGCCCGGAGTGCCCGCCGTCCAGATCGTGCACGAGCACGAGCGTTTCGAGCTCACGCTGCGCATCGTGCCCGTCGTCGATCGCGACGTCCTGCTCATGGAAATCGAGCTGACAGGGGACGAGTCTCTTCGGCCCTACGCGCTGCTCGCTCCGCACCTCGGCGGCACGGGCAACAACAACTGCGCGGCGATCGCCGGTCACCGCGGACATCGCGTACTGTGGGCAGAGCAGGGGCCTTGCGCGCTCGCGCTCGCCGCTGTGACACCCGATCAGCAGGACGCGTGGGCACGCGCGAGCTGTGGGTTCGCAGGGTCGAGCGACGGCTGGCAGGACTTCGCGCGCAACGGCGCGATGAGCTGGGAATATTCCAGCGCGGGTCCCGGCAACGTCGCAATGATGGGGGAGCTGCCGCGCAAGGCGGTGCTCGCGCTCGGCTTCGACGGCAGCACGGAGTCCGCGGCGACCCTGGCGCTCTCGGCGCTGTTCGAGCCGTTCGAGGATGGGTGGCGGCGGCAGATCGAGGACTGGACGGAGTGGAACCGGGCGTGCGCCGCCCGCGCTGCGCATTCCGACGGCCTGCCCGCCGAGTGCGCGGAGCAATTGCGGCTGTCACGGATGGTGTTGCGGTCGCACCGCGACAAGATCTTCCCGGGAGCGATGGTCGCGAGTTTGAGCGTGCCCTGGGGGAACACCAAGGAGGAGCGGGAAGGCTATCACCTGGTGTGGCCGCGCGACCTCTGCGAGTGCGCGAGCGCGCTGCTCGCGGTCGGCGCGACCCGAGAGCCGCTCAACACCTTGCGTTACCTTCGCGCCACGCAGCTCGCCGACGGCCACTGGAATCAGAACCAGTGGCTCGGGGGCAAGCCTTATTGGTCGGGAGTGCAGCTCGACGAGACCGCCTTCCCCGTGCTGCTCGCCGCCGCGCTGGAGGAGCGCGGCGCGCTGGACGGCATCGAGATCGCGGACATGATTCGCCGGGCGCTCGCCTTCCTCGTGTGCAACGGCCCGGCCAGCGATCAGGATCGGTGGGAGGAGGACGCGGGGATCAACACCTTCACGCTGGCGGCGTGCATTGCGGCCCTCGTCTGCGGCGCGCCGCATCTCGAGCCCGGCGCGCGCGAGCTGGCGCTCGCCGTCGCCGATTATTGGAACGCGCGCATGGAGGATTGGACGTCCGTCACCGACACGCCACTGGCGCGAAAGCATGGCGTGCCTGGCTACTACGTGCGTGTCGCACCGAGGGATGCGGTGCGCGACCGGGGGGCGCTGCAGCGGATGCTCCCCGTCAAGAATCAGGTGCTCGATCCCGGATTGCCGGCCTACGCGCAGATCGGCGTCGATTTCCTGCAGCTCGTGCGCCTGGGATTGCGCCGCGCCGACGACCCGCTCATATCCGCGACGGTGCGCCTCGCCGATGCGCTATTGAAGGTCGACACTCCGAGCGGCCCCTGTTGGCATCGTTATAACGACGACGGCTACGGCGAGCACGACGACGGCTCGGCATTCGACGGCACCGGCAGGGGCCGCGCATGGCCGCTGCTGACGGGCGAGCGGGGTCATTACGAGCTTGCCGCCGGTCGCGACCCGCTGCCGCTGTTGACGGCCATGGCGCACATGGCCTCCCCGGGCGGCATGTTGCCGGAGCAGGTATGGGATGCGCCGCCCATCCCGTCGCGCGGACTCGAGCCCGGCCATGCCACCGGCAGCGCCATGCCGCTGGCATGGGCGCATGCGGAGTACATCAAGCTGGTGATTTCCCGCTCGCTGGGCAGACCTTTCGACCGGCCGGAGCGCGTATGGCAGCGCTACGGCGGACGGCGCCCTCCGCTACAACGCGTCATCTGGTGCGCGCACGCGCCGGCTTCGGAGCTTCCCGAGGGAGTGGCGCTGACCCTGGCGGTGACCTCACCCGCGACTTTCCGCTGGGGCTTCGATGACTGGAAAGACATCAGCGAGCGGTCCACGACCGCGACCTCGCTCGGCCTGCACATCGTGGAGATCGACACCTCGCGGCTGAAGAGCGGCCGCTCGATCGACCTGACGTACCGCCTCGAGCCGAGCGGCCAGTGGGCCGGGCGGGATTTCCACATCTCGGTGGTGCCGGCCACCGCGGCTGCGAAAGCGGCACTTGCGGCAGAAGGGCAAGCCTGAGAGGCTTCCCCAATGCCTTTCACGCTCGCGCATCCCGCAGCCGTCCTGCCGCTGCGGCGCATGGGATTGCTGCGCGCCGTACCGCTCGTCATCGGCGCCATGGTGCCGGATACGCAGTATTTCCTCCCCTGGCGCATTACCAAGCACCTGCCCGAGGTGGCCCAGCCGTACTTCGGCTCGCACACCTTTTTCGGGACGTTCACATTCGACCTTCCCGTCGCGCTCTCGGTCCTGTTCCTGCTCTGGCTGCTGCGTGCGCCGCTCGCAGCGCCGCTGGGGGCTCGGGGCGCAGCCAAGTGCCGCATCGCGCTGGAGCGATTCGGCAGCCGGCCGCTCAACTGGGCTCTCGCGCCCCTCTCGATCCTGATCGGCGCCTGGACGCACCTCGCCTGGGACTCGTTCACGCATCCGCAAGGATGGCTGGTCTCGCGGGTCTCGGCGTTGAGCGCGCCGGTGAGCTTCTTCGGGTACACCGGCGAGCTGTGCCACGTGCTGCAGTACGTGAGCTCCGTGTTCGGGCTGGCCGTACTCGCGATCTGGTTCCTGCGTCTGCCCGCGCCCTCCACGCGGGGCGGCGACGCAGAGCGCTCCGCCGGCGGTCCCGTGTTGCTGGTGTTGTTGCTTGCGGCGGCGGCTCTCGTCGCGGGCTTCGAGACGATGGAGCACCTCGTACGGGACAACCCCGCGAGGTATCACATCTTCTATCTGCTCCTCACGCGCTGCGTGGCATGGTTCGCGCTGCTCTACACCGTCACGGGCATCTTCATCGTGCGCGGACGCCGGCGTGCCGCGGCCTCCGCGCCGGGGTGAGAGGCGTGGCGAAGTCCTCCGTCCAGGCGATCACCTGAGGGTTCGCTCTGTTGACGGCGAACGCGACCCCCATCTGGCGGAATCCCGCGGTCATGATGTTGGCGCAATGATGCGGGCTCGCGAGCCAACCCGCGACCGCCTCACGCGGCGTTTGGACGCCGCTCGCGATGTTCTCGCCTGCCATGCTCCAGCGGTAGCCGGCGCGGGTCACACGCTCGCCCGGAGTGCTGCCGTCGGTGCCGGTATGGCTGAAGAAGCCGTGCGCGGCCATGTCCTGCGAGTGCACCTGTGCCGCACGCGCGAGGGCAGGCGCCAGCGACAGGGGCGGTGCGGGCGGGAAGTGCCGCCAGCCACAGGTCCGTGCGCGCGCGCGCGCCTCGTTGGTGAGGGCGAGCACGAGGCGGCTCACCGCCGCGGCATTGCCGGGATGGGGCGTCGTGAAGGGCTCTGCGACCACTATCCAGATGCTGCCCGTGCCGTTGCGGTATGTGCCGATCTGGCGCAGCTTCGGATCCGCGAGCTGGCCGCAGAATCGGCCGCTCACCATCCGCTCGACAGCCGCATCGTCGGTGGCGCCGGAGATGCGGATCCACAAAGAGCGCGCGGCCGGGTAGCCGGCGTGCCGCTGCGCCTGCTCGAGCGGCTCGCCGTGCGCGATCAGGCGCGCCACCTCATCGAGGCCGCGGCTCTCGATGAGCGGCGGGTAGGCGGTGTGCGAGAGTCCGCAGTAGGTGGATCGCGCGCGGTTGATGGAGCCGATGGCGTTGGCGTGCGCGAGGGCCGGCCCGAGCAGTAGTACGAAGATGAGAGCGCAGCCCCGGGCATAGAATGTCGGCTCATGTCGAGCACTGAGCGTACGGTGGGACTTGCGGTGCAGCCTCATGCGGCGATCGGAATGGCCGTGGGCCCGCCCTGGCGGCAGGGCAACAGGTTCCAGCTGCTCACCGAGAGCGACCGGATCTTCCAGCGGATGCTCGCGGCCATCGCGGACGCACGCGAGTCGGTGCTGCTCGAGATGTATCTCGTCGACTCCGGCGTCGTGGCGCGGCGCTTCATCGATGCTCTCGCCGGCTGTGCGCAGCGCGGGGTGCGGGTTCATGTGCTCTTCGATGCTTTCGGCTCTCTCGGGCTGCGCGCCGCGGACCGGCGCCGGCTCGCCGGCTCGGGCGCGCATCTGACGTTCTTCAATCCACTGTCCTGGCGCAAGCGCCTGCGGAATTTTCTGCGCAATCATCGCAAGCTCCTGGTCATCGACGGCGCTCTCGCCTTCGTGGGCGGCGTCGGACTCGCGGACGAATTCATGGACGGCACCGCCGGTGTCGGTGCCGGTCTGCGCGGCCACCTCGCGTGGCGCGACCTCATGCTGGAGATCTCCGGGCCGGTGGTGAGCGACTGGCAGAACGCCTTCGCGCGCAACTGGAGCCGCAGTGGCGGCTCGCCGGCGGTGCCGGAGGCGACGCTGCAGTTGCCGGATGAGCCTGCGATCGCGGCGGGCGCGCTCGGGCGGCTCGCCCTGAGCGAGGCGGGACACCGCTCCGTGCTGGCCAACGATGTCGTCAGGAGAATCGACAGCGCGTTGCGGCGTGCCTGGATCATGAGCGCGTACTTCGTGCCGTCGCGGCGATTCCGCAAGTCTCTACGCCGCGCGGCACGTCGCGGGGTCGATGTCAGGCTGCTCGTGCCGGGCCCCAAGACCGACCATCCCTGGGTACGGCATGCGGCGCGGCGCTTCTACGGCAAGTTGCTGCGCAACGGTGTGCGTATCTTCGAGTACCAGCCGCGGGTCCTGCACGGCAAGATGACGGTGTGCGATGACTGGCTGAGCCTGGGATCGAGCAATCTCGACCGCTGGAGCTTCCGCTGGAATCTCGAGGCCAACCAGGAAGTCGAGAGCGCCGCGCTCGCCGCGCAGGCCGCCGCGGTCTTCGCGGCCGACTGCGCCGAGTCGCAGGAGCTCGATCGCCACCACTGGCGCCGCCGCGCTCTGCTCGATCGCCTGCGCGAGAGCATCGCGGGGGCTCTCGACCGGGTCCTCGACCGCTGGCGCCGGCCCCCGGGCGCTCACTGAGCGTTTCCTGGAGAGCTTGCCCTCGCGACGGCGGGTCTCAGGGAGACCTAAGCAGTTAAGGCGGCTGCGGCACCGGAATCGAGGAATACAACTCATTGGTACGCACGAAAGAGAGCAGGAAGAACGACATGACTTTCATCTGCGTGCGGTACTGGCGCACGGCTTGCAGCTTATCGGCCTCCTCCTGTGGATCGAGCGGGAAGGGCACGAGCCCGAGAGCGCGCCCCCTGGGCGGCACGGCAAGCAGCCGCTTCGGGTGCAGCCCCCGCGGGCTCGGCCAGTCCCGGCCGCCGTGCACGATCCAGAAGCGCGCCGCGGCGAGCTCGTGCCGGCGGCTCAGCAGCTGTAATGTCACGATACCGGCCGCGCGATGATCGGAATGGGCATCCATCGGACTGGGCGCCAGCACCAGCGTCGGATGCACGCGATCCAGCACGCGGGCGAAGTCCCGTTCCAGGCTTTGCCCGGTGTACGGATGACCGGCGCCGAGCGTGCCGGCGTAAGGCACGCTCGCCGCCCCGTTGAACCGGGAGTAGTAGGGAATCGTGAAGTGGTCGGTGACGAGTGTCAGCAGGCCTCCGTCGGGATACCCGAGGAAGAACTGCTGCCCGGGTGGTACGCCGAGGATCGCAGCCGCCGCACGCGCCTCGCCCATGCGCTTGCCGGCAAGATCGCGCATCTTTTCCGGATGTACCCGCAGCGACCGCTCGATGAGCAGGAGGTCGAGCTCCGAGGCGTCGCCGCTCGTCAGCCAGACGATGCTGGCGTGTCCCCCGGCCGCGAGCACCCGCCGGATGACGCCCGCGCAGCAGAGCGTCTCATCGTCAGGATGCGGCGAAACCACCAGGAGCGAGGTTTGCGCATCGATGTGCGGAATGCCGGCCGCGGGCGCCGCGCCGGCCAGGGCTGGCGCGAGGCACAGAGAGAGGGAGAGGATCAGCGCTGCGCTGATGGTCATGGCAGCGTGGAGTGTACTAAAGTGCGGACCGTCAGCTCCGCGGTCGGGCTTCCGGAACGTCAACCGGGAGAACCTATCGGCGTTGCAGAGGTCTGAGCTTGCAAGAGGTGGACATGAACTGGGTCAAGGTACTCGCCTTGGGCGCTGCGCTGGCGCTGCTTTCGGCGTGCGCCACCGGACCGGTGGTACGTACGCGTGTGGCGGAGCAGGTGAACCTCGCCAGCTTCCATACCTACGCGTTCGTGGCCAAGCCCGGCACGGACACCGGCCCGTACAAATCGCTCACCACCCAGCAGCTGGAGCGGGAAGTCGGGCAGCAGCTTCAGTCCCGCGGCTACGTGCCCGCCGCCGCCGGCGAGAAGCCCGACCTGCTGGTGAACTTCACCGAAGGGGCCCATGACCGGGTCGAGGGCACGATGGGAAGCCCCGGTCCTGCTTTTGGCGTCGGCTGGGGATGGGCACCCTATCAATGGGGGCCGTGGGGACCTTGGGGCTGGGGCGGCTACTACAATGACGTGCAGACGATCACCACCGTCTCCCTCAGCATCGATCTGATCGACCGGTCCGACAATTCCGTCGTCTGGAGCGGAACCGCCACGTCCGATCTTTCCCGCCGGATGCTCGACCACCCGGCGCAGTCGATCGACGAAGCCACCCACCAGATCTTCCTGCACTTTCCGATTCCTCCCCGCAGCTAGCTCGAGTCCCGGCCCCCGCCTGGCCGACTGCCCGGCGGTCCCGATCTTGCTGGACCGTTTCCTCGGCCGCTTCCGGCTGCCCGGGAAACCGTGAAGATCGCCATCCTCAATCAGCCCCAGGATCCGATAGCGGCCGGCGAAGAGCAGCGCGGCTCGGTCGCGATCGTCAACTGGGAGCTGGCCCGCTGCCTGGCCGGCCGGCATGAGGTGATCGTGTATGCGCCCAGGGCGCGCGGCCAGGCTGCCGTCGAGCGCTGGGGCAACATCGAGATCCGCCGCATCCGCTTCGTGGCTCGCCGCCTGCACAAGGCGCTGCAGCTCCTGCGTGGGCACCGCAGCGGCGGGCGGCCGTACTTCGCCTCGAAGCTGTACTACCGGGAATACTTCTCCGCGATCGCGCGCGACCTTCCGGAATGCCGGCCGGACATCGTACACCTGCCGAACCAGATGCAATTCGCCGCGCTCTTCAAGCGCGCGCTGCCCGCCCTCAAGGTCATCGTCCACATCCATCAGGATGAGCTCGCGCAGCTCGACATCCAGTTGCTGCGGCGGGACCTCGC
>DASVWT010000079.1:0-11188 GCA_036393055.1 Steroidobacteraceae bacterium | reverse complement strand
CGCGGCAGCCGGCGAGCCGCTATCGCCCCCGCAGGCGTAAGGAGCGGCGGTCAGGGATCGAGGACGGTACGTCCACCCAACGCGTGCGAGCGCGCTCGCTCGGTATCAACGTGCTTTTCGAAGGTGGGACCGTGCGCCGTGCGCTCGAGGCGACGGGCGTGGGCATCGAGTCGTTGGAGGGCGCTGAGCTTCTCCGCACGACCGAGACGTGCCTGACCCACGGCCTGCTTGAGCACACGCAGAGTCTCGTCATAGACCTTGAGGGGGACCGGGAAGGGATGACCATCCTTGCCGCCGTGAGCGAGTGAGAAACGGGCCGGGTCCGTGAAGCGCGACGGGGCGCCGTGTATGATCTCCGCCACCAGGGCGAGCGCGGCTACGGTGCGGGCGCCAACACCGGGGGTCAGGAGCAGGTCCGCGAAATCCTGTGGCCCGCGGTCGGCGGCCGCGGCGAGTGCGCCGTGCAGTCGGCGCAAAACTACGTCGGAAGCGAGAACCTCGTGTCGCGCCGGCATCTGAAGGTGCGGCAGGGGAGGTGCTGCTCGGCTTGGTGCAGAAGCCGGGGAGCCTGGCAGCGTTAGGCATTGCGCCGGT
Source organism: Steroidobacteraceae bacterium (assembly GCA_036393055.1). Classification (GTDB taxonomy): domain Bacteria; phylum Pseudomonadota; class Gammaproteobacteria; order Steroidobacterales; family Steroidobacteraceae; genus 13-2-20CM-66-19. Next base: position 10,594 of record DASVWT010000079.1, on the reverse strand, counting down.
GGGTCTTGCGCTGCCACCGCCATGACGTCCGCCTCGTCTTCCGCAAAGAGGCTGAGCGTGCGTCCGCGCCCGGACTGCAATCGCCGCAGCACGGAGAGCGTCCGTCCGGGACCTGCGCGCACCAGCTCGAGGCCGGCGGCGCGGCTCGCTTTTGCGCGTGCATCGGCGAGATTGAGGATACGTCCCTGATTGACGCCGTCGACGGCTGCGTGCGGGGAATCGAGAAAACTCGACAGACCCTCGGACAACCAGTGATAGCGCCGTGCCTCGCGCCGCACCGCGCTCATGCCCTGTTGTACGACACACCACTCACCGCTGGCTGTGACGATGAATCCGTGTAGATAAAGGTCATAGCCGTCCTGGACGGCGGCGCTGTCGATCTTCGCGATCAAACGGCTGGTCCCGGCCAACCGCGCCGCATCGAGTCCGGTGCGCTCCCCGACCTTCGCCAGCTCATCCGGCGTGCGGCGCGCGGCGCGTCCGCGGCCGCCGCACACATAAATTCCAAGCTCGTGCTCGACGGGAGCCAGCCCACGCTTCAAGGCGCCGAGCACACTGGTGGTGATGCCCGAGGAGTGCCAGTCCATGCCCATGACCGAGCCGAAGGACTGGAACCAGAAGGGGTGAGACAGGCGGCGCAGGAATTCCTCCGCGCCGTAATGATGGACGATCGCCTCCGCGATGACGCGGCCGAGTGCCGCCATGCGTGTCGCGAGCCAGGCGGGTACGCGGCCGCCGTGCAAGGGCAGATCCGCGTATCCGCTGCGAGCCGATCGGCTCATTGCACCGTGAACTGATAGCTGCCGGAAGTCTTGGCTCCGTCGATGGCACTCACCGCCTGCCAGTGAACCCTGTACACGCCCGCGGGCAGCTTGGCGGCGATCCTTGCTTGGATACTGTCATTGCCGTGGCTCTTGACAGGTACGACGCGCACCTCGTGACCGGCGAGGTCGGTCAGGGTCACGCCGGAGGACTTCATGACGATGGCTTCGCTGAACCTCAGCCGGATTTCCCGCGGCGCATGGATCAGGGCGGCAAAGCGCATCGGGCTCATGACGACGGGCGCGGCGGCAGCATGCGCCGGCGGTGTGCCGAGCACGATGATCGCACCGAGTAGCGCTGCAAGCGTTGCGGCGCGCAAGACGGGTCGAAGTGTCATGGCGCCAATATAAATCGGGAAAAACTCCCTTGTCGACTTGCCGATGCGATGAAAGAGTTCGCAGCATGCCCGTGAGCATGGGATCCCGCCGTACTGCCCTGGTACTGCCCCTCGCGGGCATTGTGGTGCTTGCGCTCGCGCTCGCAGGTGGCGCTCATGCCGCATCGCCGCCTGCGGCTGTTGCGGCTCCCGCCGGCCCGTCGCGCGCCTCGATCCTGCAGGAGGTGGTCGTCACCGCGCCGCTCGCCGGCGGCCAGGTTCCGCTCGATGAGGTTCCCGCCAGCATCCAGCGGATTTCGGCGACGGCAATCAGCCGGCTTTCCTCGCCCGCCCTGGCAGGCTCGCTCGATCAGTTGGCCGGCGGCGTCAATCTCAACGATACGCAGGGCAATCCCTATCAGCAGGACCTGAATTTCCGTGGGTTCACGGCCTCGCCGGTGCTGGGTACGCCGGAGGGCGTGTCGGTGTACGTGGACGGCGTGCGAGTGAACGAGGCGTTCGGCGACGTGGTCAACTGGGATCTCATTCCGCAGGGAGCGATCTCGGGGGTAGAGGTCATCGCTGGCGCCAATCCGGTCTTCGGCTTGAACACCCTCGGCGGCTCGGTGGTGATCACCACCAAGCGGGGCTTCGACGATCCGGGGACGAGCGCCGAGGTCTACGGTGGATCGTTCGGCCGCCACGTCGAGCAGGCCGATACCGGCGGCCACAGCGGCAAGCTCGACTACTACGCGGGCGGAACGCTGTTCGATGAGCACGGCTGGGGTCACGAGAATCCGAGCCGGGTACGCCAGGGTCACGGTGAGATCGGCTATCGCGACCGCGAGAACGATGTCTCCCTGCACCTGAGCTATGCCGACAACCGGCTCCTCGGCAATCAGACGCTGCCGCCTTCACTCCTGTCGGATCCCTACCAGAGCTACACCTGGCCCGACATCCAGACCAACCAGATGGTATTCCTCAACCTGGATGCCCGGCATCGGCTCGCGGCCGGCTGGATCCTGGCGGCCAAGGGCTATTTCCGCAGGGAGAGCACCGACATCTTCAACAGCAACGTCAACGGCGACTTCGATCCGACCCAGCCCGTGGGTCCGGGCAACGAGCCGACGGGCAACGCCATCGAGGGCATCGACCAGTACCGGCCCGGCGGGGCTCTGCAGCTTACCGGCCATGGCCGGTTGGCCGGTCATCGCAATACGCTGATCGTCGGGGTCAGCTACGATCCGGGCTGGACCGACTACCACCAGCTCAACCAGGAGGCGGGCTCCTCGCGGGCCACGTACTCCGCTGAGCCTGCGGTCCTCGGCACACTGCTGCACGCGGTCAACAGGTCCTCTGGCGTCTATCTGTCCGACACCCTGGGTCTCACGCGCAGGCTGTTTCTCAATGTCGGCGGCCGCTACGACCGCGCCAGCGAAACCCTCGAGGACCGCCTCGGCACGGCCCTCGACGGGCATGAGGTCTACGACCGGTTCGACCCGGCCGTGGGGCTCACATTCAATCCGACACCGCGGCTCACTACCTATGTCGCTTACGATGAGGGTACGCGTGTTCCGACGCCGATGGAGCTGACGTGCGCCGATCCGGATGTGCCCTGCATTCTGCCGAATGCCTTCTCCTCCGATCCGCCGCTGAAGGCCGTGGTGGCCCGCAATATGGAAGTCGGTGTCCGCGGCGAATACCGATCATCGCTGTCGTTCACGGCATCGGTCTTCCGAACGAATCTGGACAACGACATCCAGTTCGTAGCGGCCGGCGGCGGCGCCGTCAATTCCGGCTATTTCGTCAATGTCGGGCAGACGCGCCGGCAGGGGTTCTCACTTGACGTGAACTGGTACGGTGGTCCGTTCGAGATCAGCGCGGACTACTCGTTCGTCAACGCGTCCTTCCGGACGCCTCTGACGATCAATAGCCCCAACAACTCCACCGCCGGACCCACGCCCGGCTGCCCGGCGTGTGCCGACATCCATGTGGCGCCCGGCGATCGGATTCCCGGCATCCCGCGGAACATCGTGAAGCTCAGGGGGCAGTACACCGTCCGCAGGCTCACCGTCGGGCTCGGCATCACGGGCCAGACGGATATCTATGCGCGCGGTGATGAGAACAACCAGGATGCCAACGGTCCGGTTCCGGGCTTCATCCTGGTGAATCTGGATGCGGAGTATCGGCTCTCATCCCGCTGGCGCGCATTCCTGCGAATCGACAACGTGCTCGACCGCCGCTACTACGATTTCGGCCTGCTGGGAGAGAACGAGCTGACAGGCCCGGGGAATACCCTCGACACCACGGGCAGTAGCTGGCAGAGCGCGCAGTTCCGCACCGTCGGGGCGCCAATCGGCGCCTGGGTCGGGGTGGAGTACGGCCTCGGAACCGCGGGGCGCTGAGCCAGGGCTCGGCTAGGCCCCCTTGTGCTCCTTGTCGGCGGTGAAATCCGGCGCCCTGGATTGCGCAACGGCGAGGCGCCGTCACCTGATTCCAGCTGGTCCGGACGTCGTTCCGGCGTATCCCACCAACTCAACGTACCCCTGGCCGCCGATGGTGCGGCCGGACCGGCTGCCGGACACATCCACCGCCCCTTCCCAGTATCTGGGCGAGGTCACGAGCTCCTGGTCTTCGAGCACCGGGTTGACGGTGATATCGAGGCCGAGCGCGGGCAGTACCAGGCGCCACCGCGAGGGATAGCGCGTGCCGTCGGAGTCGGTCCAGTGCGCCAGTACCTGGATGCGCACCTCGTCCCGGGAAAGCGGGCGAGAGTGCCCTGTCGCGTCGACCCAGGTGCCTGCGCTGAAGGGATCCTGGGCGCCGTCTTTGTCGCGAAGAGAATAGAACATGAGGCAGGAGCCGTCGCTGAGCTGCAGTCCGAACCAGTCCCAACCGCTCTCCTGCGGTCCGAGGCTGCCGCTGCCCCACTCCCGGTCGAGCCAGGCGAGGCCGTGTACCTGCAGGCGCTGCGCCTTGCGCATGAGGGTTCCCGCGACTGCGATGCGAGGGATGGAGTAGTAGTAGGTCGCATTCCCTGGCTCGCCCGACTTGCGGCTCAGTCCGCGCTCGCCGTTGAGCACGGGTGCCATCAACGGCCGCGCGGCGAGCGAGAGCACGTAGCCGTTTTCCGCGGCCTGGACCTGCCATGCGGGCGCCGCCGCCGCGGGGCCGGCCGGAGCCGGGGCTCGGGCTGAGAGAGCCGGGGTTGCGCTGTGGCCGATCTGCCAGTTGCCGATCCAGACACGGAAAGGATCCGCTTGCGCGCCTGCGAGCCCGAGCGCACCTCTCGTCAGTTTCGTGGTGAACCGAAACCTGTGCGTTGCAACATCCGTGACGGCAAAGTGCCCCAGATAGATCTGGCGGGTGCGCCACGGAGAGCTTTCGACGCGGGAACCTGCGACTGGTGTCTCGGGAGTTCCCGCAGCCAGGGCGAAGCGGAAGATGGTCAGCTCGAAGCCGAAGCGCTCGCCGCCGCTGGAGTCCAGATTGCCGGTGAGATACCACCACTCCTGGCGATAATCCGGATGCGGCCCTCGATCGCGTGGAAATCGCAGAGGTTGCGGCGCGAGAGCCTGAGCGAAAGCCACCTGCCGCTGTTGCCCATCTTGTGCTGGTCTGCCGCGGGCCGGCCTGCCGTGTGCCCCGTCGAGTGCTGCGCCGCCATTCGCCGGGCTGGCATGCGCCGCAAGCGCCATCGCTACTGCGGCGAGCGCGCCGAGAGTCCAACGCATGGTCATTCGTCCCGCATTTGCGCGGCGATCGGGCCCGCGGCCGCACGCATCGCCGGGTACAGGGCCGCCAGCAGCGCCGCGGCCAGCGCCAGCGCGAGCGCATTCAGGAACTGCGCGCTGTGCAGGTGGAGATCGATGTGCCAGCCGAAGGCGCGCCGGTCGATGACCTTGGTAAGCACCACCGCGATGATCAGACCCGCAGGCATCGCGGCGAGCAGCGCAGCGCAGCCCATGAAGACGGTCTGTGCCGTGACGAGCGCCGCCGCGCCGCGCGGTGTCAACCCGAGCGCGCGCAGAACCGAGAGCTCGCGTGCCCGGTCGAGCTCCCAGGCGAGCAGCGCGCTCACCAGCCCGATCGCCGCGATGGCGGCTGCCAGCCAGTAGAGAACCCGTGTGATGATGAAGGTCCGATCGAAGATGTCGAGCGACATGGACCGGATGTCCGCGTTGGATCGGATGAGCAGCGCCTGACGCCCGCCCGCTGCGGCGGCGAGTCGCGGGATTTCCGCGGCGGCCGCCACTCCCGGCGCCAGATACAGCCCAACCGCGGTGACCGCATCGTCGCGCCACAGCCGGCGGTAAACCTCGAGGCTGATCATCGCGCTGCCGAGCCCGCTGCCATACTCGTGATAGATCGCGGCGATCGGGAATTGCCGCGGCCCGGAGGCGGTCATCAGCCAGAGGGACTGCCCGGGCCTCAGGCTCAAGCGCCACGCCAGCGAATCCGACAAGAGCAGGGCGCCGCGGCCATAATCGCGCCAGACCGTGCGCGGATCGCCGGCGGTGAGATCGATGCCGGCATAACTTCCGGGAGCGAGCCGCAGAGCATCGAGCGCAATTTCGCCCCGTGACGAGCGCACCGCGACCGAGCGGCTGACGCTGTGATCCGCGATTCCGGGCGTTGCGAGCAAGGCGTCGAGCACTGCGGGCTCGATCCGCCGCTCCGGGCGTCCTACCCCCGGTCCCGGGGCCGCGACGTAAATGTCCGCGCGCATTGTCTGCGTGAGCCAGTGGCCCAGCGACACCCGGAAGCTCTCCACCATGATCGATACCCCGATCATGGCGGCCACCGCCATGCCGAGCGCCGCCAAGGCTACCCCCGTGCGGCTGAGGGAGCCGGCCACATCCTCCAGCGCGAGGCGCCCTACCGAGCTCACACCCGAGAGCGCTCCCGATGCCAGTTTTGCCAGCGCGCGCAGCACCGAGGGTGTCAGCGCTGCGACGCTGCACAGCAGCAGAAAAAGAGCCGCGAAGCCGGCGAGCACGCTGCGACTCGAGCATGCGATCAGCACGCCTCCGGCCAGGGCCAAAGCGAGGCTGAGCCAGGAAAGCCTGCTGGCGACGAGTGCCGCCCGCCCTTCGAGCACCGAGCGCCGCAGCCCGAGCTGCGGCGCGCTGCCGGCCACTTCGAGAGCAGGCAACAGCGCCGCGATCAGCGCCGTGCCGAGGCCGGCGGCGAGCGCTTCGATGACGGTACCCGTGGGCAGCGTGACGTGCTGGACCGCCACCACGTAGTACAGATCGTTGACCGTCTGGGAGACGAGGCGGACGAGGCCGTGGCCGACCGCGAGGCCGAGCAGAACGCCGAGTCCCGCGCCGGCGGCACCGAGCGCTGCCGCTTCGACGAGCACGATGGTCACGACCTCCCGGCGCGTCGCGCCGAGGGCGCGCAGAATGGCGATGCTGCGCCTGCGCTGGACCACGGTGAAGCTGACAGCGCCGTAGATGAGGAGCGCGCTCACCAGCAGCGCCAACAGGCTCATCGCCGTGAGATTGGTGGAAAAGGCGCGCGTCATGTCGAGCGTCTCGTGCATCTGGCCCGCGGCCTGCTGAAGCTGGGCTCCCGGTGGAAGCTCGCGCCGCAGATCGGCGAGCGCCGTCCGACCCGCCGCTCCGCGCGGCATCCTGACATCGATGCGCGTCAGACGGCCGACCAGCCCCAACCACTCCTGGGCCTGCGCGATATCGGTGACGATCAGCGTGTCATCCCCTGGCTGATCGCCGCCCATCATGCGGACCAGCGTGGCTTCCCGCCGTACGCCGCCGATGTCGACGGCCACATGCGCGCCCACGCGCAACCCCAGCTGTTGCGCGGCGCTCGCGGTCATGGCGACCGCGCCGGGCTCGAGCAGCCAGTTGCGCAGCGTGCCGAGCGTCGTCCCGGCAACCGCGCCTGCGTTCGTGGTTACCCGCGGCCCTTCGAGAGCGGCGCTGGCAAAAGGGTCCACCCCGACGAGCTGCATGACGCGGTGCTGCACGGTGACATAACCTGCGACCACCGGCGCATACACGGGCTGTGGACTATCGCTCAATGGAGCGTGAGTGAAGAGCTGCACATAGAGCTTTTCATCGAGACCTTGCGGCCCGCCTGTGATGATCTGTGTGGCGGGCCCGTTCACCGCCCGCATCGACAGCTCCAGCGCGCGGCGGGAGCTCGCTATGGCGATGTTTACGGCGACGATGGTGGCGACCCCAGCCGCGAGCGCAATGAGCGCCAGCGCGAGTTGCGCCGGCCGGCGCAGGTAGTGCCGGAGGCTCGCTGCCCACAAAATCGCCGGGAGCGATTTCGGACGGCGAGATGATGCGCCGGGCCCGGAGGGCCGAGGTCCAGGATGGGCAGAGCAAATAGTGGGCGCCGGTATCGGCATCAGCTGACGCCGGTGAGGCGTGCGAGCGGCGCCTCGCCCGAAACCAGTTTTCCGTCGCGCAGCTCCAGAACGCGGTCTGCGCTGCTTGCCAGCCAGGGATCGTGGGTTACGACGAGCAGCGTGGTGCCTCGCGACTTCGTAAGGGACAGGAGCGTGCGCAACACCTGCGATGCGGTCTCCTCATCGAGGTTGCCGGTGGGCTCATCGGCCAGCAGGACGGGAGGCTCATGCACCAAGGCGCGCGCGATCGCGACCCGCTGCTGCTCTCCTCCGGAGAGCCGATCGACGGCGCTGTGCAGCCGATCGGCCAGTCCTACCTCGGCGAGTACGGCGGCGCTGCGCCGGCGCGCCGCCGCGCCGCGGATGCCGTTGAGCTCCAGCGCGAGGCGCACGTTCTCCTCCACATCCAGCGTGGGCAGCAGATTGAAGAACTGGTAGACGAACCCGAGGTGCTTGCGCCGGAAAAGGGTGCGCTCCGGCTCCTGCATGGCGGTCACGATGCTTCCGCCAACCGCCACCTCGCCGCTGTCCGCGCAGTCGATGCCGCTTACCAGATTGAGCAGGGTCGACTTGCCGGAGCCGCTGCGGCCGACGACCGCGGCCAGCTCGCCCGCGCGAATGCTCGCATCGGCTCCATCGAGTACCCGGTGCACGCCGGCTCCCTCATTGAAGCTGCGGCAGAGTTGGCGGATGACGATCAAGCAAAGATCCCGAAAAAGCCGCGGCGGGCGAACAGCCAATATACAATTACCCGATGAAACACGTTGTCGTACGTCCGATGATCCGACCGGCCACAGCCTTTGCCGCTGTCGCCGCGCTCGGCCTCAGCAGCCTGGCACTTGCCCAGGCGGTGTCCACCCCGCCCGCAGCGCATGCGCACAAGGCCGAGAGTCCGGCGCAGATCAAGTCGGATGGCAGTTACAGCCTGGGTCTGTCCGTGGGCGAGAGCCTGCGCCGGGCGTCCGTGGACGCCAGCTCGATCTCGACCCAGCGGGTGATGCAGGGCCTGCACGATGCGCTCGCCGGGAAGGCGACATTCGGTCCCAAGGACGAGCAGAGTATCCGCGCCCTGATCGTGGGTGCGCGGGCTCGCATGGGTAACAGGAATCACGCTGCAGCCCACGCGTTTCTCACCAGTAACGGCAAGAAAAAGGGGGTCGTCACCACCCCGAGCGGCCTGGAATACGAAGTACTGAAGCCGGGGCAGGGCAGCAATCCGAAGCCCGGCGACACAGTGACGGTCGACTACCGCGGCACCCTGCTCGACGGTAAGGAATTCGACAGCTCCTACAAGCGTGGCCAGCCGGCCACGTTTCCGGTGGACCGGGTCATTCCGGGCTGGCAGGAGGCGCTGAAGCTGATGAAGCCCGGGGCGAAGTGGCGCATCTTCGTGCCGCCGCAGCTGGCCTACGACCTCAACTCACCGCCGCCGATCCCGCCGGGATCGTTGCTCATATTCGACGTGGATCTGCTGGGGGTTCAGGCGCCGAAGCCGCTGCCGCAGCACCCAACGCCGACGCCGCCGGCGGGGTCACCTCACTCCTGAGGCCTCACGCGAGGGTGTGAAACACTCTCTGCACGTCCTCGTCCTGCTCGAGCTTATCGATCAGGGCGAGGACCTCGGTGGCCTGCTCCTCGGGCAGCTCGGTGGGCAGCGTGCAGATGTACTCGTGCTCGGCCGAGAGGGGGCTGATGCCGCGCACCTCCAGGGCCTCCTGCAGCTTGCCGAAATCGGCAAAGGCGCAGCGGATGACGAGCTGCGGCTCGCCTTTCTCGCCCGTGCTCTCACCCATCTCTTCCAGTCCGTGATCTATGAGGTAGAGCTCGAGGTCGTCCTGATCGATGCCCGTGGGGTCGAGGCGGAACACGCCCATGCGCTTGAACAGGAAGCCCACGCTGCCCGAGGTGGCGAGATTGCCGCCGTTTTTCGTGACGATATTGCGTACGGACGCGACGGTGCGGGTCGGATTGTCGGTCGCGGCCTCTACGAGCAGTGCCACGCCATGGGGAGCGTACGCCTCGTAGTGAACCTCCTGGTAATGGGCCGCATCACGTCCCGAGGCGCGCTTGATCGCTGCCTCGACCTTGTCCTTGGGCATGTTGACCGCGCGCGCGTTCTGAATGACACGGCGCAATGTCGGGTTGGAAGACGGATCGGAGCCGCCCGACTTCACCGCCATGGTGATGTCCTTGGCGATGCGCGCGAACTGCTTCGCCATGCGGTTCCATCGCGCAAACATGGTGTGTTTGCGGACTTCGAAGATGCGTCCCATGGAAAACCTCGTGCGACTTCAAACGTGAGCTACAGGCACATGGACGTGCCCGCCGCCGCAGGCGGCGCGCGGCGCGCGAAAGTCGCGCCTTTTGAAGCCGCCGCGCTGGGCCGGGCAGGGTGCGACGCATGCGTCGCACGGGTGTCCATGGATGGACACCCCGCGCAGGCCCGGTTGGACCCGGGCTTGCGCGTAGCAGACTGCTCAGCGCAAGGCCCGGAGCCGGCGCCCATAAACTAGGCGAGCTGCGCTTGCAGCAGACGGAGCCTGCGCCGTTGCAGGCGCAGCCGCCGCTCGAGCTCCTTCAGCCGCTGCTGGAAAGTGGCGTGCTCCCAGTGCTCGATCACCGCGCGTTTTTTCTCTTCCAGCCACTGTTCCTTCACCTTGGCCCATTCCGCGACGGCGGCGAGGAATGTCTCGTACTCGTGCTGAACGCGCTGGCGGACTTCGCTCACCCGGGAGGGCGCGGCGGCCGGCAGGCTGGCGAGCTTTCTCTGGGCGCGGGTGAACTGCATCGAGAGCAGCGCCCGCTGGATCTGGAACACGGGAGTGCGCTTCAGACGGCGCGTGAGACCGACCCATTGCAGGCCGGCGATCAGCCACTTGGTGGGGTCCCACTGCCACCAGCGCACGCCATTGCGGTAATCGTGCGCGAAGTTATGGTGGAAGTTGTGATAGCCCTCCCCGAAGGTGAGCACTGCGAGCACGGGATTGTCGCGCGCGGTGTTCTCCTCGGTGTAGGGGCGCTCGCCCCACATGTGCGCCAGGGAATTGATGAAGAACGTGAAGTGATGGCTCAGC
>DASVWT010000078.1:0-6858 GCA_036393055.1 Steroidobacteraceae bacterium | reverse complement strand
GACGCGCCGGGCGGCCTGCGGCCAGCCGAAGCGGCGCGAGCGCTCGAGTCCCGCCGTACGCATCTGCTGCCGCAGCGCCTGCGAGCCCGTGACTTCCAGAAGCGCCTGCGTCAGGTCCTCCTCGCGGTGAGGATCGATCAGGCGGGCGGCGGAGCCGGCAACCTCGGGACCCGCGCAGGTGTTGGGTACGATGGCCGGGCATCCGGCATGGGTGATGGCGGCGCGGGGGAGCTTCAGCCCGTGGCGGGCAAGATCGTCGAGCGCCGCCTGCAAGATCGCCAGGATGGCCCGCGCCTTGCGGCAGTAAAGCGGCAGCATGGCACGGATGTAAATGTTGTCCCACCAGGGATAGTTCCCCGGGTTGACGTACCAGTCGGAGCTCTGGAGGATGAAGACCCCCGGAACGCGGCAGAAGAGGGGGAGTGAGAATTTCGGGTTGAACAGGAGGTCGACACCGAGTCTGCGCGCCGCGCGCGGCACGAGCACCTGGTCCCCGATGAGACGGTTGCGGGTGGCGAGCACGCAGGTCTCGACATTCCTCACCCCCGCAAAGAGTCCCCGCGCCGCGGGGCTCGCGAGGAAGATCACGTAGCGCGAGCCGGCATCGAGGCTCACGAGATGACCGAGGAGGTAGCGGGCGTATAGTCCGAGGCCGTCGGCCTGGTCGAGCAGACGCCCCATGACTCCAATCGTTCTCGCCCCCATGTTCGGTGCGTCGGCTGTGGGTGGTTGGTGAAGAATACGGCTGAGCTCGCAGTCCATTCAGTTGCGCCACGTCCTGCAATATGCAGGCCCAGCTTTTCGGCGGGTCGGCCAAGCTCGCGGTCGCGCCGGCAGCCTCGGGGTGCCATCCATGGCGGGAATGCTTTCTGCTAAGCCCAGGGACGTGTCCGCGGCGCATCCAGTACCCACACATCATCGAGAGGCGGGCTTGCTCTCCCGCCATCGTCGGGCTCATCTTCCGGTCATCGTCCATGCGGATGATTTCGGAGAGACGGTGGAGATCACCGAGGGAATCTGCATGGCGATCGAGGCCGGCGTCGTGACCAGCACCTCGGTCATGGTCAACATGCCGGGCACGGCCGAGGCGCTGCGGCGCATGCCTCAGCTCGCGCGCCAGGCGAGCTTCGGCGTTCACCTGAACCTTTGCGAGGGGCGACCGCTCACCCGGGGCGCCACCCTGGTCGGTGCCGACGGGCAGTTCCTGCGCAAGAGGGCGCTCGCCACCCGCGCGCTCACGCGGGGGCTGTCGCTCACTGAGCTCGAGGCGGAAGTTAGCGCGCAGATCGCAATGCTGCGCGATACCGGCGTCAGAGTCTCCCACCTCGACGGGCACAAGCACCTGCACCAACTGCCGATCGTATGCGCCGCGGTGGCCAACGTATTGCCGCGGTTTGGGATCGAGAGAGTCAGAATTACACGCCTGGCGAGCGTGCGAAAAGTGCGGGGCGTCATGATGCTCGCGCGTGAGGTGGCGGCCCGCCACGCCGCAGGCGTGTTCGCGCGCGCGAAGCTGCGCTCGCCGGTATGCACCATCGACCTGCGGGAGCTCGTCGCGGGAGAGGGCCTCTCGCCGGCCGCGGCTCTGCACTCCAAAAACATTGAGCCCATCGAGATCTGTTGCCACCCCGGTACCCCCGCGGCCGATGCGGACAAGCCGGGCAGCCACCGGCGCAGCGGCGAGCTCGAATACCTGCTGTCGCCACAGTTTCGCGCGGTGTTGGCAGCGAGCGGCGCGGCGCTCGTGAGTTACTGGCGCGTCTGACGAAGAGCCCGAGAAGCACGACAGGATCGCATGCGCATTCTCAAGATCGTCCCACAGGCTTTCTACGCCCCAAGGGGCACGCCGCTCAGCGCCTATCATCGCGCGCGCGAGCTCGCCGCCCAGGGGCACGAGGTCGACATCCTGACTTACGGGATCGGTGAGCCGCCGCCCGGCCTCGACGCCAGGCTCTTCCGCGCGCGCGGACCGCACTTCTGCCATTCGCTCAGGGCCGGTCCCTCGGCGCGGAAGATCTGGCTGGACGTGCTCCTCTTTGCAAGCCTCATCGGGCGGCTCTGCCGCGAGCGCTACGATGCCCTCTACGCCCACGAGGAGGCGGCGCTGCTCGCGCGCATCGCCGGAGCGCTCTTCCACATCCCTTACGTCTATGACATGCACTCGAGCCTGCCGCTGCAGATCACGGACTGGAAGTTCAGCCAGCGCCGCTCGGTGGTGGCGCTCTTCGGCTGGATCGAGCGGATCTGCGTGAAGGGAGCCTGCGCGGTCGTCGCCATCTCCCCGGCCGTGGCGCGCGCCGCGCGCAGTGCCTGGCCCGATGCGCTCTGCGTGGTGCTCACCAACTACTTCGAGCTCGAGAAGGCGGCCGGCAGCGGTGAGGGCGAGGCGATCCGCGCCCGCCATGGCGTCGGGCCGCAGGAGAAGCTCATCGTCTACACCGGCTCTTTCGTGGCGCTGCAGGCGCTCGACCTGCTCCTCGAGGCCTTCCCGAGCGTGCTGGCGAGAGTCCCGCAGGCGCGGCTGCTGCTCGTGGGCGGCAGCGAGAGCGAGATCGCGCAGCTGCGCGCCGTCGCCGAGCGGCTCGGCATCGCCGAGCGGGTGATCCTCGAGCGTGCCCGGCCGCAGGCCGAGATTCCGGGGTACCTGGCGGCGGCGGACGCACTGGTCTCCCCGCGCGTTCAGGGCATCAACCCCCCGGGCAAGCTCCTCTCGTACCTCGCCTCCGGCCGGCCGGTGGTGGCGACGGATACGCTGGTACACAACCAACTCCTCACCAGCGAGTGCGCGATCCTCACCCGGCCGGATGCCGCCGGGCTGGCCGATGGCATGGTGCTGGCGCTCACGGATGCGGCGCTTGCAGCCAGGCTGCGCGATGCGAGCGCGCACGTGCTGGCCGGGCTCTGCAGCAAGTCGGCCCGCGAGGCCGCTTACGAGGAAATTGCCTGCGCGGTGCGCGCCGCGGCCGTCCTGCCGCGCAAGCTCTCTTCGCACCATTGGCCTTCCCACCGGCACTGACGGTAAGAGGCACCCGACCCTCGCACATCGATGCGCCCGGAAAGCCAACCGCCAGACGTCCGTGACGGGCACACACCCGCAACCGGCGCGAGCCCGCCGCGGCTCTCGCTCGTGACGGGGAGCCTGCCGCCGCGCAAGCGAGGCTTCAGGACGGCAGGCGCAGCGCTGGGAGTCCTCGTCGTGCTGATCATCATCCTGGTGCTGGCCATACCTGCCTTGCGGGTGAGGTCCGAGGCCGTCTGGCTCGATCTCACGGGCCGCATCCCGGACCTGAGCCTGGGCGATCTTCTCTACATGTTACGCCCGGGGTCGAAGAATCTGCAGACCGGCAGGCTGGTCGATACACGCAATCCCTATGCGGTCATCATGGTGCCGCCGCTCGATGCCGCGCAGAAGGCCGCAGGCCGCAGGCTCTTCGGCGAGCAGTGCGCGAGCTGTCACGCGCCGGATGGCACTGGAGGGCCCGGCGCCCCGGCGCTCGTGGGTCGCACGCTCTCGCACGGGGAGATGCCGTGGGCAATCTACCGGACGATTCGTCATGGCGTACCCGGCACCGCAATGCCGCCCCACCCGCTCAGCCGGGAACAGCTCTGGGAGCTGGTCGGGTATGTGACCTCGCTGCGCGTCTCGGCAGCGAGCCCCGCGATTGCCCCTGAGATGACGGCGAAGCTCGATGCGGTCGATGTGCCCTACGAGGAATTGGCGCAGACCGCGTATGCCGGCAATGACTGGCTGGCCTACGGCGGCTCGTATGCCGCCGACCGCTTCAGCGAGCTGTCGCAAATCAACTCACAGAATGTATCGAAGCTGGCGCTGCGCTGGCTCTATCCCTTCCCGGGCAACAGATCGAAGATCGAGTGCTCCCCGCTCGTGCGCGGCGGCATCATGTATGTGACGGGACCGGCCGGGGAGGTGATGGCGCTCGATGCGCTCACCGGCCGCGAGCTGTGGGAGCACGATCATCCGTTCAAGCTGATCGGTGGCGGGGAAGGGCCGATCGGGCAGAACCGCGGCGTCGCGCTGCTCGGCAACCGCATCTTCGTTGCGACCTGGGATTCGACCTTGAGCGCCTTGTCGGCGGCCACGGGAAAGGTGCTCTGGGAGCGGCGGGTGGGTCCCTATCCCGGGACGTGGATCAGCTCGGCCCCGCTCGCCTACCGTGACCTCGTGGTCGTGGGCGTCGCCACTCCAACCAGCACCGGGCGCGGCTACCTCGCCGCCTACGATGTCAGGACCGGGAAGCTGCGCTGGCGCTTCATGACGATTCCGGGGCCGGGGCAGCCGGGCCATGATACGTGGGAGGGTGACTCCTGGCGCAAGGGCGGTGCGGGACCCTGGATGACGGGGTCGTACGATCCAACCACGGACGTCCTTTATTGGGGAGTGGGCGGCGCGCGCCCGGATTTCGATCCCTCCAGGCGCCGGGGCATCAACCTCTACTCCGACTCCCTGGTCGCGATCCGCGGCAGCACCGGACAGCTCCTCTGGTATTTCCAGTCAACACCCGGCGACACCCACGACTGGGACGCGGTGCAGGTGCCGATGATCGCGGATCACACCGTGCAGGGGCGCAAGGAGCGGCGGGTCCTCTGGGCCAACCGCAATGGGTTCTATTACGTGATCGATCGTGCGACCGGCGCCTTCGTGCGCGGCGTTCCCTTCGTCCGCGAGAACTGGGCGAGCGGGCTCGACGCCCGGGGCCAGCCCATCCCCGCGCCCATGCGCGACAGCGCACGAGGCAACGTGGTGTTTCCCAGTGCGCGCGGCGGCACCAACTGGTGGCCGCCCAGCTACGACCCGGACCTCGGGCTCACCTTCATCCCGGCGCTGGAGCAGGGCATGACGTTCTTTCCCACCCGGGAGACGCTGCCGAGGTCGGAGCTCTCGTTCTACACCGCCATCCGTGCCGTCGACGCTTACTCGGGCAAGCTCGTGTGGGAGCATCGCGAGCACGAGCGGACCGGTGACTCGACCATCTCGGGGCTGCTGAGCACTCGCGGAGGCCTGGTCTTCGCGGCAGGAGACGGCCGCTTCGCGGCGCTCGACGCCCATTCGGGCCGGACCCTCTGGAACGCGGACATCGGCGGCGCGACTTACGCCGCTCCGGTCACCTACTCCGTCGCAGGCCAACAATTCGTGTCCGTCGTGATCGGGCGCTCGCTGCTGACGTTCGCGCTGCCGCCGCAGGCGCCGTCCAGCGGCATGAAGCCTGCTGCCGGCGGCTCGCATGCACAAGCGAACTCAAAGCGATCCCGGTCTCGCACGGCTGGCTGACCTCATCGCCGATTCCGAGATCGGCATGCTCACGACCGAGGACTCCGACGGGACCCTGAGGAGCCGTCCACTCATGACGCTGGAGATGGACTCGCAGGGGCGGCTCTGGTTCTTCACCGAGCTCTCGACGCGCAAGGTGGAGGACATGGACCAACACCGCAAGGTCAACCTCAGCTACGCGGACGTGGAGCGCCAGTCCTTCGTGTCGATCTGCGGCCGCGTGCGGCTGCTGCGCGATCCCGAGAAGGCGCGCGAGCTCTGGACCCAGCGCGTGAATCCGTGGTTTCCCTCGGGACTCGAGGACCCGGATCTGGGTCTGCTCGAGGTCACGGTGGAGCAGGCCGAATACTGGGACGTGCCGGCAAGCCGCATGCAGCGGCTGTTCGGACTGACCGCCGCTACCGACGGCGAGCCCGGCCAGCCGGGCGAGCACGGCGAGGTGCGGCCCTCCGCCTCAACCGGAGCGCAGTCGCACTGACCGCTACTTCCTCACACTCGCCGCCTGAAGAACGAGAGCAGGGCGAGGATCAGGAACACGACGAAGATCACCTTGGCGATCCATGCCGAGGTTGCGGCAAGGCCCCAGAAGCCGAGGATCCCGGCTACGATGGCGATGATCAGAAAGACGACTGCGTAGTACAGCATCCCGAGGCTCCCGGTGGAGGTTGGGGGAGGCGGCGCAAGCTTCGGTCCCGGGCATGGCACAGAGCCTAAAGCTGTTTCGCAGCTTCTACCGCGCCATCCGCTTCGCGCTGCCGGAGCGGCGCGCGGTCCTGCTGATCGTGGCGCTCACGCTGCTCATCGCCGGGGCCAACGCCGCCGAGCCGCTGGTGCTCAAGCTCATCTTCGATGGGCTCACGACCCGACCGGCGCTGGGTCCCCTGGGCAGGGGCCTCGGGTTCCTTGCCGGCCTCGCCCTCGCCCGTGAGGCGGCGCAGGGGATCACCGACTGGCTCACCTGGAGGACCCGCATAGGGCTGCAGTACGCGCTCCTCGAGGCGACGGTGGGGAAGCTGCACAACATGCCGCTGCGGATGCAGCGCAGCGAGGGCGTGGGCGCCATCATGACCCGCCTCGACCGCAGCATCCAGGGCCTGATCGGCGCCGTCGCCCAGATCCTCTTCAGCATCCTGCCGTCTCTGGTGTTCCTCGCCATCGCGATCGCCATCATGTTCCAGCTCGATACGCGCCTCGCGGCCCTGGTGCTGGTCTTCGCCCCGATGCCGGCGCTGATCGCCATGCGTGCCGCCCCCGAGCAGGTGCGGCGCGAGCGCTCGCTGCTCGATCGCTGGGCCAGGATCTACTCCCGCTTCAACGAGGTGCTCTCCGGCATTCTGATCGTGCGCAGCTTCACCATGGAGGAGGCCGAGAAGAACCGCTTCCTGCGGGATGTCTCCGAGGCCAACAGCGTCGTCATCCGCGGCGTAGCGACGGATACCGGTTACGGCGCTGCCAGCAATTTCGTCGTCGCCGTGGCCCGGCTCTCCGCGCTCGCGGTGGGCGGTTATCTCGCGGTCACCCACGCCATCACGGTCGGCACGGTGATCGCCTTCCTGGGTTATGTCGGC
>DASVWT010000077.1:0-5622 GCA_036393055.1 Steroidobacteraceae bacterium | reverse complement strand
GTGATCACCAAGGATCGCCTCGAGGACAGGCTCTATGCGCTCGAGGACGCCGGCAGCGCCAATGCGCTCGAGGCGGCGGTGTCGCGGCTGCGGCGCAAGCTCGCCGCGGCACGCGCCTCTTTGCAGATCGAAACCAAATGGGGCATCGGCTATCGCCTGATCGGGGCGTCCGAAGGCGGTCCGGATTGAGCCGCGCTCACAGCCTGAGGCTGCGCCTGCTCGGGGCGATGGTGGCCGTGTTCGCACTGGGACTGGGGGCGGCGCTCCTCTCCTATCGGACCGAGGTTCACAAGATAACCCGCGATCTGCGCGAGCACACGCTCGAGAACCAGGCGCGCGAGCTGCTGGAAGCCCTGCGGGTGCGCGCAGATGGCTCGCTCGAGGTGCGTGTGCCCGCCGATTGGCAGCAGGTCTACAGCAGTCCCGCGCAGCAGTTCGTCTATACGGTCTTCGATGCGGCGCGGCGCCCGCAGGCGTGGTCCGGCAATCTGGCCTCGCCCCTTCCCTACATCCCCGTGGACTCGCACGGCAGGCTGGGCCCGGTGGAGTTCATCGGCGCCGGAGCCGGCCGCCGCGCGATCGTTGCGGCCCACGGTCCCCGCGGGACCACTGTCCTCGTGGGCCGCAGCGGCATGCAGCGCGATGAGCTGGTCGATAGTCTCTTCGAGGAGGGCTCCGAGGAGCTCACCGTCATCGCGCCGTTCGCCCTGCTCGGCCTCGTCCTGGTATGGCTCATCACGTGGTGGAGCCTGCGCCCGATCGCACGCGCCTCCCGCGAGGCGGCGCGGGTGGGGCCGCGCCGTCCCGACCTGCGCATCTCGGCCACGGGACTGCCGCGGGAGATCAAGCCCCTGGTCGAGGCTGTCAACGGCGCACTCGACCGGCTCTCGCGCGCCTACGCGAGCGAGCGGCGCCTGACGGCGGACGCGGCACACGAGCTGCGTACCCCGCTGGCGGTGCTGAACCTGCGGCTGCAGCGCGCGCGGCTCACCGGCAACACCGACTGGGCCGCGGTGGAGGGCGAGCTGGCGCAGATGGGTCGGCTGGTCGATCAGCTGCTCGATTTGGCCCGCAAGGAGGCGCTCTCGCACGAGCGCCGTACCGAAGAGCGTCCCGTGGTCAACCTCTCGCGCATCGTCCGCGAGGCAGCCGCCGTGGTGCTGCCTCTGATGGAGGCCGCCGGGCGCGAGCTCGCCGTCGAGGTCCCCGACACGGTCCAGGTCCGGGGGAACAGCGATGATTTGCGCGACATGGTCCGCAACCTCCTCGAGAACGCGTTCCTGCACGGCCATGGCAAGGTGACCGCGCGCATCGAGGCCCCAGGAGAGGGTCCCGATCCCGTCACCATCGAAGTGACCGATGAAGGGCCGGGCGTACCCGCGGGCCAGGAGGAGGCGGTCTTCCAGCGCTTCCGCCGCCTGAATGTCGACAACCCCGGCTCCGGCCTCGGGCTCGCGATCGTCCGTCACGTCGCCCGCAGCCATGGCGGCGACGCTCACTTACTGCCGGGAATCGGCTGCGTCGTGGTACACCTGCCGGCTTCAGGGGACGAGCTTCGCGACCGTACAGGCGAGCGCCACACTCGCAATGACGGCACCGATCAACCCCTTCAGCAGTGACGCTTCCCGGCATGGACCTCGGCGGTGTGCGGCCTACTGCGGCGGACCGCCGTCGCCGGCCCTCAGGAGCGCGTCGACTTCCACCTCGGCGGCCAGCCAATCCTCGACCTCGCCTCCGGCCGTGAACCCCCGCCGCTCGGCGCGCAGGTAGGCCGCCTGCTCGATCATGGCTCGTCGCGCATCCGCGGAGACGGTAATGCGGGTAGATGCGCCGGATGCGGTTGCTGGCTGCCCCGCGGCGGTGCGGCGACGCGGAGTCGCTGCTTTCTCCCCGGCGGGCGGCGCGGCTGCGGCAGCGCGGGCGGATCCTGTGGTGCGACGAGTGGCCATAAATACTCCTGTGGTTTTCTCTGCGCTTCAGCGCGCCGGAAGCTTGCAGGCAGCCCGTCTGCCATGCAAGCCAGATCCGGAGCGCGACCGCCGAGGCGCATGGCTGCGCCGAGTAAACTCGCTCCAGGCGAGTGTGTCCGCGAGAGTGTCCGCTGTCCGGCGGACGGACACGACGGACCTCGGCCTGCATCCTCGTCGGCAGCAGAATCGCTTCGATTTTTCAATTGCTTGTAGCCCCTCCCGGCTGTTGGCACATGACGTGCACTGGACGGCTCGAGCACCGTCATGAGCATCACCCATCTCAAGCCCCCCTCCTCCGCCGCGAGTGCGGAGCCCGCTCCGATTCGCGGTACGGGCGCACAGGATGTTGCCCGCCCATCCTCCTCGCATGTCTGGTACCGGCGCCGGCGCGTGCAAGCGGCGGCCGGCGGAGCGATCGCGCTCGCGGCGGCCCTCGCCTGGCTGGTGCACGGCTGGATGCAATCGGGGCATGTCGTCTCCCTGCAGACCCTGGAGCTCGCCACGGTGAGCCGCGGCGATTTCGTGCAGGATGCCGCCGCACGCGGCACGGTCATCGCCGCGATCAGCCCGACTCTCTCCGCCACCGCCCCGGGCACGGTCACCTATCGCGTGCATGCCGGCGACCGGGTCTCCAAGGGTGAGGTCCTCGCGCGGCTCTCGAGCCCGCAGCTCCAGAACCAGTACGAGCGCGAGCACGCCACCCTCGAGAGCATGGACGCGGCGCTCGCCCAACAGCGGGTGGAGCTGCAACAGGAGTTGCTCGAGAATCGCCAGCGGGCGGACCTCGCCGCGGTCACGATGAGCCAACAGTTGCGCGAGCTGCAACGCCTGCAGGCGGCGTGGACCCTCCACGTCATCAGCGAGCACACCTACGAGGCGGCCTACGACACCTATTCGATCGCGCGCCTTCAATACGAGCACGCGAATCAAAATGCACGCCTGGAGCGCGAGCGGATCCTGCTCGAGCTGCGCACCCGCGAGCTCGCCCGCAACGCGCAATCGCTGCTCGTCGACGGCCTGAGGCAACGGCTCGAGGAGTTGACCGTGCGCTCACCGGTTGACGGCATGGTCGCCGACCTCGCCCAGCCCGATCAGTCACACGTCGCCAGCAGCCTGCCGCTCGTGACGGTCATCGATCTGTCCGCTCTCGCCATCGAGTTCCAGGTCGCCGAATCCTTTGCGAACGGCATCAAGCCCGGATTGCCGGCGGATATCACTCTCGATGGGCAGACCGTACATGGCCGGGTCACCGAGGTCTCCCCGGACGTGCGCGACGGCTGGGTGACGGGCCGCGCGAAATTCGTGGGCGCCCAGCCGCCCGACCTGCGTCAGAACGAGCAGGCAGCCGTGCGCATCGTGATGGGTGAGCACAAGAACGCATTGATGGTCGAGCGGGGCGCATTCCTCGGCCCGGCCACTCGCTTCGTATACGTGATCCACGGCGACGAGGCGACCCGCACCCCGGTCGAGCTCGGCGCGGCTTCCGTTTCCGAGATCGAGGTCCTCCGCGGCCTCACCGCCGGTGACCGCGTGGTGATCTCCGACACGCAGGATTTCAACGACGCACCCGAGCTCAGGCTCGCGCATTGAGAGAGACTCACATGCTGAAGATGCAAGATGTCAGTAAGGTCTACCGCACCGACCTCATCGAGACGCACGCGCTGCGCAACTTCTCGCTGGAGGTGAGATCCGGCCAGTTCGTGTCGGTGAGCGGCCCTTCAGGCTCCGGCAAGACGACCTTCCTCAACGTCGCGGGCCTGCTCGAGACCTTCGATACCGGAATCTACCAGCTCGACGGGCAGGACGTGAGCCGGCTTTCCGACGATGCGCGCTCGCGCATGCGCAACGAGAAGATCGGCTTCATCTTCCAGAGCTTCAACCTCATCCCGGACCTCGACATTTACGACAACGTCGATGTGCCGCTGCGCTACCGGCGCATGAAGGCTGCGCAGCGCAATCAGCGCATCACCAAGGCGCTCGAGCTGGTCGGCCTCGCCTCGCGCATGAAGCACATGCCATCGCAGCTCTCCGGCGGCCAGCAGCAGCGCGTCGCCATCGCCCGCGCCATCGCCGGCGATCCGACCCTGATCCTCGCGGACGAGCCCACCGGCAACCTCGACTCGCTCATGGCGCGCCAGGTCATGGACCTGCTCGAGCAGATCAACGAGATGGGCACCACCATCGTGCTGGTCACCCACGATCCGGAGCTGGCGAGGCGCGCGCAGCGCAACATTCACGTGGTCGACGGCGTGGTGATCGATTCCGCCCCGTACGAGCGGCGAATGGCGCTCGAGGAGACGGCCGGCGCCGGCGGCCCGATGCCGGCCTGACCCGAGGAGAACGGCCCCGTGCTCTCGTACTACCTGCGACTCGCCTCCAAGAGCTTCCGCCGCACCCCGGGGCTCACCGCGCTCATGGTCTGCGCGATCGCGCTCGGCATCGGCGCGTGCATCGTGACGCTCACCGTCTACCACGCCATGTCCGGCAACCCGATCTGGTGGAAGAGCAACGTCCTCTACGCGGTCACCATGGATTCCTGGGATCCGGCGCAACCCTACGATCCCGACAACCCCGGACTCGCGCCTCCCCAGCTCACCTACCGGGATGCCACCTATCTCATGACCTCCGGCATCCCGAAGCACAAGGCGATCATGACACAGCTGCTCGGGATGTTGAGCGGCGCTCCCGGCCAGAGGGCGCCCGTGCCCGTCATGACCCGCGCCACGACGGGCGATTTCTTCCCGATGTTCGATGTGCCGTTCGAGTACGGCGGTGGGTGGGACGCGGCTGCGGATCGCGGACCGCAGCCGGTCATCGTGCTGAGCCATGCCGAGAACGAGAAGCTGTTCGGCGGTATCGACAGCGTCGGGCGAACCATCCTCTGGAACGGGCGGCAGTTCCGCATCGTCGGCGTGCTCAAAGACTGGCAACCGGTCCCGCGCTTCTATGATGTCGTGAACAATCCCTTCGCCGCGCCGGAGGACGCTTATGTGCCCTTCGACTGGGGGCCGGCTTTGAAGGAGCTTCCAGCAGGGCCGAGCAGCGGCTGGGGCTCGAAGCCCATCAACGACTATCGGGATTACATCGACAACGAGGACGTCTGGATCGAGATGTGGGTGGAGCTGCCGACGGCCGCGAGCCGCGAGCGCATGCTGGCTTTCATGAACGCCTACTGGGCGGCGCAGCGCAAGGACGGCCGCTTTCAGCGCCCGCTCAACAATCACCTGACCGATGTCGGCGACTGGTTGCGGGTCAATCATGTCGTGAGCAATGACAACAGCATTCTTCTGCGGCTCGCCTTCGCCTTCCTCGCGGTGTGCCTGATCAACACCATCGGCATCCTGCTCGCCAAGTTCCTGCGGCGCTCCGGCGTCACGGGGCTGCTGCGCGCCCTCGGCGCGAGCCGCGGCCAGGTCTTCTGCCAGCACCTGGTGGAGGTGGCCGTGGTGGCGATACTTGGCGCCGCAGTCGGGCTCGCGCTCGGGGTCATCGGCCTGAAGGCCGTGCAGCACCTGTACACCGCCGCCAGCGTCCTGGATTCCGGCTCGGCGAACTATGCCGCGCTGACGCACTTCGATGCGATCGGTATCGCCTGGGCGCTCGGGCTCGCGGCGCTGTCCACCCTGGCTGCCGGACTCTACCCCGCATGGGC
>DASVWT010000076.1:0-5772 GCA_036393055.1 Steroidobacteraceae bacterium | reverse complement strand
ACGGCGCTGCTCTCGGCCCCCCTGGGATCTGCCGACATGATTGGCGTGACCCGTTCTTGTTCTGGTGCTACTAGAGCACACCCCCGGGGCCAGGGTCAACGCGCCGGGCTGCGACTCAAAACATGAACGGATCGGAACCTGCGGAACTACGAACCCGCACGCCTATTGACAAGGTTCCTGTGAAGCCCCGGTCGGCTAGGAGCGGTTGACCGCTCCGTCCCTATCGCCGTCGCGCAGGGCAAGTCCCGCGCTTCGCAGCGCACGTCTGCTCTTTCGCACAAGCCCGTCAATCAACGAACTCACACCGCTATGCCGTCTTTGGCCACGTTGCGCAAAAAGCCCGGCCGGGGAAAGCGCTCGGGATGCATCCAATCCACGGTCGAAATCGGGACTGGCTGAACGAGGACTCCGGTCTCCATCAGGACATCGAACGCTAGACCGGCCAGCAATCCGACGATCGGCCATTCGTTTCCGCGCGCGAATACCAGCGCTAGATCCGCGTCACTATCGGGCCTGTTATCTCCCCGCGCGCGGGAGCCGAAAACGATTGCTTTCTCGAGATTCAGTTCAGGCGGAACCTTCGCCAGAAAAGCGCGTACGGCCTTCTCGGTTTGGGGATCCAGACGCCTCATAGGCGTCATTCTGCGCGCGGTCGTGGGGCCGGGCAAGCGCCCATGTCTTTGGTCGTTGCCCCTCAGAACACGAACGGGATCAGCATCCTCGTGCGGCGGCGGTAGGCGGGGTACGCGTCCGGGAACTGCGCGAGCATCATGCGCTCTTCGGTTCGCGCGCTGATGATGAAGTAGGCGAAATAGAGCGCGAACAACAGCAGCCAGAGCACGCCCACCGTGAGGGCGGACCCGATCATGGCCAGCATGATCCCGGTGTAGATGGGATGGCGTACGTAGGCGTACGGACCGGAAGTCACGAGCTCGTGGTTCTGCCGCAGGGACATCGGCATGCCCCAGTTGCGTCCGATGTGCAGGCGCGCCCAGACGCCGAAGGCGAACCCGACCACACATAACCCAACTCCCACCCACCGTCCGGCAATGTCGACATGCAACGGCAGGGCGCGGCCGACGAGGGCGAAGAGACTCGCCACGCCAGTCCGGCGCGGTAACACGATCACGAGCACTCCGACGATCACGGCCAGGCGCAACGCCCAGGCGGGCCGCCACGACGCGCTCCTGCTAGCCTTCTTGTTGAACTGTGCCAGCACCAGCAAACAGAGGACGAACGCCGCCCAGAGCCAGCCGACGATGGAGGAGGGGTCTCGCATCCCCGCGCCCGTCTCAGTCGCGGAAGTTGTTGAACTGCAGCGGGAGGTCGAGCTGTGAGCCGCGCAGCAGCTTGATGGCGGCCTGCAGGTCGTCGCGCTGCTTGCCGGTGACCCGGACCTTCTCGCCCTGGATGCTGGCCTGCACCTTGAGCTTCGAGTCCTTGATGAGGCGCGAGATCTTCCGGCCGGTCTCGGCATCGACTCCCTGCTTGAGCAGGACCTGCTGGCGGGCGGCGGAAAGGGTGGTCTCCGGCTCTTTGACGTCCATGCAGGCCAGGTCGATGCCACGCTTGCTGAGCCGCAACTTCAGGATCTCGAGCATCTGCTTCAGCTGAAAATCCACCTGCGCGTGCAGGGTCACGGTGAATTCCTCGAGCTCGAAGCGCGCCCCGGTGTCCTTGAAATCGAAGCGCTGGGAGAGCTCACGGTTCGCCTGGTCGAGGGCGTTGGCCAGCTCGTGGGAATTGAGCTCGGAGACTACGTCGAACGAAGGCAAGGCGGCGGTCCTCCAATGTCCGGAACACGGCCCCCCGGAACAGGGCCCCGGACCATGGCCAAGAGCGGGCCGGGAGCGGGAAAGCAGGCCCGCTATTGTAGCCGACCGTCCGCCGGTGATACCCTCAGGGTCATGTCGCAGCAGCACATCCGTCCGCACATCCGTCCCTTGGGGTGGTGGCGCACTTCGCTTCAGGAGTGGGCCCCTGGACGTGGACGCGGCTGCTAGATCCCTCGACACCCTACTAAACACGCAACGCCACCAGGACCCGCTCCGGAATACACCGGAGCGGGTCTTTTCGTCATGAACAAGATTTTCGACATCCCTGGAGATCTCGACACGCCGGTCTCGGCGTTCATGAAGCTTGCCGCATTCGCGCCGCGCTTCCTGCTGGAGAGCGTGGAGGGCGGTGAGCGTCTGGCGCGCTATTCCTTCATCGGCTTCGGTGAAGGGCTCGAGGTGCGGCTCGACCGTCAAGGCTTGCGCATCGGCAATGAGCTGCGGCCGGTTCCGACGACGACCGTGGAGCTGCTGGCGGGCCTCAGGGATGCGCTCGGGCGTGCGCCGAAGCCGGGGCCGCAGATCGCGGGAGTCCCGCTGGCCGGAGGGCTGGTGGGCTACGCGGCCTATGACATCGTGCGCTTCTTCGAGCGCCTGCCGTTGCCGGCCGGGCGCGAGAGCGGCGTGCCCGCCCTCCATTATGCCGCCCCCCGCTCTCTTCTGGTTTTCGATCACCTCACGCGCGGCATTGCCCTCCTCCACGACGGCACGGAAGAGGACCGGCGCAGCCTCCGCCAGGAGGTGGTTCGCGCATTGCGGGGTGGACTGCCGAATGGAAATCGCCGGGGCCGCTACGCGCGCCCGGAGCCGGCGTTCAGCCGGAATGACTACATCTCGGGGGTCAAGCGGACGCAGGAATACATTGCGGCCGGCGATGTCTATCAGCTCGTCCTCTCGACACGTTTTCAGGGACGCCACGAGCTCGACCCGTTCCAGGCCTATCGCGCACTGCGCCTGATCAACCCCTCTCCCTATATGTACTACTGCGCGATGGGAGAGGTGACGGTCGTTGGCTCATCACCCGAGGCGCTCGTGCGACTCAAACAGGGGCACGCGCAGCTACGGCCCATCGCCGGCACGCGGCCGCGCGCGGACGATCCAACGGTCGATCTGGCGCGCGAGGCCGAGTTGCGCGCCGACCCCAAGGAGAATGCCGAGCATGTCATGCTGGTCGACCTGGCGCGCAATGATCTGGGACGCGTGGCGCTCGCGGGCAGTGTCGGCGTCGAGCCCTACCGCGCCATTGAGCGCTACAGCCATGTGATGCACATGGTGAGCGGCGTCAACGGGCGCCTCGCTCCGGGGCGCGACGCCTTCGATCTATTCGCGGCGACCTTCCCCGCCGGGACATTGGTGGGCGCCCCCAAGGTGCGCGCCATGCAGATCATCGACGAGCTGGAGCCGGTCAGCCGCGGCCTGTACGGCGGCACGGTCGGCTATTTCGGCGCCCGCGGTGACATGGATCATGCGATCACCATCCGCACTCTGGTTTTCAAGGGTGACGAGTACAGTTATCAGGCCGGCGCCGGAATCGTGGCCGACAGCGTACCGGCCACCGAGCACGAGGAAGTTCTCGCCAAGAGCGGCGCCATGGCGCGCGCGCTCGAGTTGGCGGAGGAGGGCCTTTGACCCGGAAGCATGACAACCCGCGGCTGCTCTTGATCGACAACTACGATTCGTTCACCTACAACCTCGTGCAGGCCTTTCTCATACTGGGCGCCGAGGTGCTGGTGTATCGCAATGACGCCATCACGGTGGAGGAAGCGCGCGGCCTTGCGCCGACGCACCTCTGCATCTCACCCGGCCCCGGCACCCCGTACGACGCCGGGATCTCGATGGAGATGATCCGCGCGTTCGCGGGACGGATTCCCGTACTGGGCGTATGCCTCGGACACCAATCGATCGTGGAGGTGTTCGGCGGCAAGGTGGTGCGGGCCGGACGGCTGATGCACGGCAAGACTTCGCTCGTCCAACACGACGGCGCGGGGGTGTTCGCGGAGCTGCCGCAGCCCTGCGAAGTCGGCCGCTACCATTCCCTGATCGCCGCGCCGGAAACGTTGCCGCGGGAGTTACGGGTCACCGCCCGCACGGCGGAAGGCGAGGTCATGGGCGTGCGCCACCAGGATCTTGCGGTGGAGGGAGTTCAATTCCACCCGGAAAGCATTCTGACTCCGCACGGGCCGCGGCTGCTCGCGAATTTCCTCGGCTTTGGCCTGGATAGGGCCGTGCCGCTGCGCGTCCCCGGCGGCGAGCGTGCTTTGGGCGGCGCTGCAGGTGTCGATGATGTCCTCGGCGCGTAACCTTCTCGACCGTCTGCTCGAGCGGCAGGACCTCGCCCAACCCGAGGCAGAGGAGTTGCTCGGGATTCTGGCCGATCCGGCAACATCCGCGGCCTTTGTGGGTGCCGTCCTGGCGGCGATGCGGTCCAAGGGTGTCGTCGCCGACGAAGTGCGTGGGTTCGCACAGGCCATGCGGCGCCTGGCGCGCCGCCCGTCGATACCCGCCGGGCTGCCGGCAGTCGATGTCGTCGGTACCGGAGGCGACTGCTCCGGCAGCCTCAACATCTCCACCGGTACGGCTCTCCTGACGGCGGCGTGCGGCCTGCCGGTGGTGAAGCACGGTAACCGGTCGATATCCAGCCGGGCCGGAAGCGCCGACGTGCTGGAAGCGCTGGGCCTTGCGTTGCCGCTCGACGAGGAGCTGGCAGGCAGGTACCTGGCGGCCTGCAACTTCACGTTCCTGTTCGCGCCCCACTACCACCCGGCGACCAAAGCGGTTGCGGCCGCGCGGGCGGCTCTCGGCGTGCGCACCATATTCAACATCCTGGGGCCGCTCACCAATCCCGCGCAGCCCCCGTTTCACGTGATCGGCGCGTTCAGCCTGGACGTCGCGGACCTCATTGCCCGCACGCTGGCCGGCATGCCGATGGAGCGGGCATTCGTCGTCCATGGCGCGCAGGGATGGGACGAGCCGACGCCGGTGGGCCCCTTCACTGTTTTTGACGTGCGTCCGGAGCGTGTAGAACGGTATACGCGCACGCCGGAGGACTATGGGCTGCGACGCTGCGAGCCGGCGAGGCTTGCTGGAGGCGACGCCCAACACAACGCTGACGCGTTGCGGGCCGTCCTCGAGGGTCGGGATCGAGGGCCGCACCGCGACTGCCTGCTGTTGGGCGCGGCATTGGCGCTGGAGGTGGCCGGCAAAGCCGCGCGGCCGCGTGAGGCGATCGAGCTCGCGGGCACGGCGATCGACAGTGGTGCTGCCGGGCGATTGCTCGAGGTCCTGACCGCCCCACGCCTGGAGTCGGCATGAGCCCGTCCTCCGCAACGACGCCCCGGAATGGGGACTTCCTGGACCAGATGGCCGCCGTCAGCCGGGAACGGGTCCGCGTAGCCCGTGCCGCCTGCGCGCAACAGGAGCTGCTGGCGCGGGCAATGGATACACCTCTCCCTCCGCGCCTGCGCCTGCAGCCGGGCGGGTTCGATCTCATCGCGGAGCTGAAGCTCCGCTCGCCGGCGGTCGGACAGCTGAAGGGCCGGAGTGAGGATGTGGTCTCGCGAGTGACCGCCTACGCCCGCGCAGGCGCCGCCGCGGTGTCGGTCCTGACGGAGCCGACACGGTTCGACGGCAGTCTCGAGCATCTGCGAGCCGCGGCACAGGCGCTGTCGCCGCTCGGCGTGCCTGCCATGCGCAAGGACTTCCTGGTGGATCCGTACCAGGTCCTCGAGGCACGCCTCGCCGGGGCCGGCGGCATCCTCGCCATCGTGAGAATGCTCTCCGAGCCCGAGCTCGAGGCGCTGATTCAACAGGCCCGCGCGCTGGAGCTTTTCGTGCTGCTCGAGGCTTTCGATGAGCGGGACCTCGAGCGCCTGGACGGAGTGCTGCTCCGATTCGGCACCCAAGGCCTCATGGCCGGGGTGAATTCGCGCGACCTCAC
>DASVWT010000075.1:0-31124 GCA_036393055.1 Steroidobacteraceae bacterium | reverse complement strand
CCCCATTCCGCCTTGAATTGCGAGTTGGCCTCGAGCGCAAGATCCCCTGCATGCAACCGGCAATAGCCTATGCGCCCGGCGGCGAGCACCGTCTCCAGCTCATCCTTGCGTCGCGCCAGACGCTCCAATTCTGAGAGAAGCGCGCACGCAGCCGAAGCTGGCGCTGGCGCCACATCTGGGCGGGAACCGGGGTCGTCGTCGTGAATTGATGTCATGTCGCTCGTATGGGAGTTTGAGCCAGGGCTCGGCGCGCTGGCGTTCTTACACGCCCTTGCAAGTTCTCCCCGGCGGCTCGCCGCGCCGCCGAGGGCGGGGTGGTGCTGACTTGTAAGAGAGGGTCCTCGAATGTCCAATGCCGTATTGGGACTGCGCCTGAAGCAGCAGCTCACGCTGACACCTCGGCTGCAGCAGTCGGTGAAGCTGCTGCAACTTTCCGCTCTGGAATGCGTGCAAGAACTGCACCAGGCGATCGCACAGAATCCCTTCCTCGAAGAGAGCGCGGAGTCCGCGGAATCTTCCGACCGCGCCGAGCGCGAGGAGTCGGCGGCGGAAGACAGCTCCCGGGCCGACCTCGATTTCTCCTCCGGCGGCGGCGGCGGCAGCAGCGAGGAGACGCCCGACTGGACGGAGTGGACCGCCTCGCCCTCGACGCTGCATGATGCGCTGCGCGATCAGCTGCTCCTTCTGGGCTTGACGGAGCGGGATCATGTACTCGCCAACCTCATCATCGATGCGCTCGATGACGACGGATTCCTGCGCCTGCCGCTCGAGGACGTAGCCGCCGTCGCGCCCGGGGCCGCCCCGGGAGAGATCGAGACGGCACTGCGCATCGTGCAGACGCTGGAGCCGAGCGGCATCGCGGCCCGCAGCCTCGGCGAGTGTCTCGCGCTGCAACTCGAGGCCATGGATCGCGAGACGCCGGGCCGCGATCTCGCGCTCGAGGTGGTGCAGAACAGGCTGTCGATGATGGCCGCACGAGACAACACCAGGCTGCTCGAGGCGCTCGGCTGCTCCGAGGAGCAGCTGCACCTCGCGATGGAGCTGATCCGCAGCCTCGATCCGCGCCCGGGCTCGAAGGTCGGCACGTTCGAACCGCGCGCGATCGTGCCCGACGTCATAGTGCGCAAGGACAAGAAGCGCTGGGTGGTGACGGTCAACTCGGCCATCTACCCGCGCATCCGCGTCAACCAACAGTACGCCGATTACTTCCGCCAGGCGCGCGATGGCGAGACCGCGCTGCTCGCGCAGCATCTGCAGGAGGCGCGCTGGCTGGTGCGCAACCTCGAGCAGCGCTTCCTCACCATCCAGCGGGTGGCCGAGGCGGTGGTGGCGCGCCAGCGCAACTTCTTCGAGTACGGGGATCTCGCGATGCGGCCGCTCACGCTGCGCGAGATCGCCGATGAGCTCGGGCTGCATGAGTCTACCGTCTCGCGCGCCACCAGCCACAAGTTCATGGCGACACCGCGCGGAGTCGTGGCGTTCAAACGCTTCTTCTCGCGGCAGCTCGCGACGACGAGCGGCGGCTCGTGCTCCGCTACGGCCATCCGCGCGCTGCTGCGGGAATTCATCGCCGCCGAGGACCGGCGCAATCCGCTCTCGGACGTGCAGCTCACGGAGCTGCTCGCCGATCGCGGCGTCAAGGTGGCGCGGCGCACGGTGACCAAGTATCGCCGCTCCATGCAGCTTCCCGCCGTGGATTTCCGGCGGGCGTGAGCCAGAAGGCGCCCGCCGGCTGTCACCGGCCGGGCGCCGCGACCCTCCCTAGCGCTTCACCCGGATCCTGTTCTCGATGTCCTGTACGCCCGGACAGGCATCGACCAGGTCCTCGATCGCGTGCTTCATGCGCCGCTCCGGCACGGTGCCCTCCAGCGTC
The DNA here is from genome assembly GCA_036393055.1 of Steroidobacteraceae bacterium. Lineage (GTDB taxonomy): Bacteria > Pseudomonadota > Gammaproteobacteria > Steroidobacterales > Steroidobacteraceae > 13-2-20CM-66-19. The sequence continues at coordinate 29,251 of DASVWT010000075.1, read as the reverse complement.
ACTTTCGCGGCCGAGACCTGGACCGTCACATCGCTCGAGTCGATGTAGCGGGCCTGCATCAACCGCTCGGAGATGTCCTCGCGCAGCCGCTCGTCGGACCGCTGATAGCCCTTCGGGCCCGGCGGATAGCGGGGCACTTTGCGCCAGTCGGACTCGGGGCTCCCGGGGCCGAAGCCGTAATAGCCCCCGGTGAAACCAGGCCCGCCGCGCCCCGGATAACCGGTGCCGAGATAACGAGGCGACGGACCCGGGCCGAAAGGCACCCCTTCCTGGCGCGGATGTCCCGGCTCGAACGGCTCATACCCCTCGGAAGGCTCGTAGGGCTCCTCGTCCTCGGACCGCTGCGCGGCCCCGGCCCGGCGCTCGAAGCGATCCTTCTCATACTGCCCCTCGAACCGGTCGCGGCCCGTGCTCATACGTCTGTCTTGCTCGGATCTCATCATCATCACCGCCTGATCGCGCCCTGACCTTTACGCGAAAGAGCAGCCTCGGAGAACCGCCCGGATGTGTTGGAGAACACGACGTCCACGCGCCGGTTCTGCTGCCGTCCGGCCGACGTGTCGTTCGAGGCGACCGGGTATGCCTCTCCGAGCCCGATCGTCTGGAACTGGCCCTGCGGCACGCCGCGCAGCTGCAGCGCCTGTGCCACCGCCTGCGCGCGCTGCGCCGAGAGCTTCTGGTTGAGCTCGGCGGAGCCGGTGCTGTCGGTGTTACCTTCGATCATCACGCGCTGCTTCGGGTGATCCTTCAGGTAGGTTGCCAGCCGATCGAGCTCCAGGTGAGCGCCCGGCTGCAGGATCGCCTTGCCGGTGCTGAAGAGCACGTTGCTCAGGCTCACCACCATGCCCTGGTCCGTCTGCTGCGCGCCGAGCTGCTCCTTCTGCAGCTGGTTGTACTGCTGGCGCTCGCTCGCGAGCTGCTGCTGGGCCTGCTGGGCCTGCATGCGCGCCTGCTGAGCCTGGCTCTGCGCAGCCTGCACCTGCTGTTGCGCGCTCTGCGCCTGCTGCTGTGCCGTCATGGCCTGGTGCTTCTCCGCCTCGAGCAGCAGCTGCTGGCGCTGCTGCGTCGCCTGCGCGACCTCGGCCTGCGCCTTCGCCGCATCGACGCGCGCCTCGCCCGCCTGCGCATGGCGCAGGGCGATATACGCCGACTGATTCACTTCATCCATGGGCTTGCCGTCGCGCATTGCCGCCTCGGCGCGCTCGAGCTCCGTGCGCGCCTCCTTCAGGTCGGGTCCCGCGGCCTCCATGGCGCGGGGCTCATTCGAGAGCGTCTCGACCGCATTGCGAGCCTGGGTGAGCTCGGGACTGCGCCGCGGAGTCGAGGCGCAGCCGGCGAGGAGCGCACCGGCCGCCGCGATGGTTACAACATAGCTCGTCGGATATCTCACGGTGGCCTCCTACTGCTGATCCTGACCGGGCCCGCTCGCACCGGGACCGGTGTCGCCCGATGGAGCCGGGCTCTGCTGCAACTGCTGCTTCAGAGTGTCGATGCTGTGGCGCACCTGCTCGGCGGACTGCCGTGCCTTGCCGCTCGCCGCACGCGCGCTGGCCAGGTTCGCATCGGCCGCCGCCCTGTCGGCGAGGCGGAGCGCGCTGTCGTTCTTGCCGTCGGACTCGGCCGTCTGCGCGCTGCTCAACTCGTCGCGGGCACGCTGCAGGTCTGCGGCCGCAAAGCGTTGCGCCTCGCTCTTCTCCGCCTCACCGACGAGCGTGTTGGCACGCACGAGCTGCTCGGTGGGCTTGGGCTGACTCGCGCATCCGCCGAGCACCGCCGCGCCCAACAGGGCCGCGGCAAACGCGCCCGCGCGGAGGCGACTCGAGCCGGGGCCGCGCTCCGATCGCCCGGATCTCTCACTGACTGCTTCTGCTTCTGACATGGCCTCTCCATTCCGCAAGCGTTTCGCGGGATGCTCGATGTTGAGCCGCTGCGGCGGCGATGCGCCATAGGGCGGCGGGTGGGGCGGCCCGATCGGCCTCCGACGCTCGCGTAGGAGCCTTCCGACTGTCGGTCTGCGGCAACAGGTTCCGGCCGCAGTAGGAATCGTCCGACACGAGCTTGGGAAGCCAAACCCGTCCATTCCGCCCCCTTGCCGACTCCAGCGGCGGCCGGCAGCAAGTAACTTGCCCGCATGTGCAATGAAACACTAATCGACCCCCAATGCGGGGCCGGGGAAGGGGTGCAAATGGTGACCGACGACATGGTGGCCCTGGTGCCGCAGCTCCACACGTTCGCCCGCTCGCTCTGCCGTGACGGCGTGCGCGCGGACGACCTGGTACAGGAAGCGCTGATGCGCGCGATCAATAACATCCAGCGCTTCAAGCCGGGGACCAACCTCAAGGCGTGGCTGTTCACCATCGTGCGCAACGAGCATTACTCGCAGCTTCGGCGCAGCAAATTCGAGGCGCAGGGCATGGACATCGAGCTGCTGCCGGAGCCGAGCGTACCGCCGGACCATGACGGCAAGCTCGAGCTGCGTGACTTGAACCGCGCTCTCGCCTCGCTGTCGCCCGGACAGCGCACCGCGCTGATCCTGGTGAGCGTGAGCGGCTTCTCGTACGAGGAGGCGGCGGAGATCTGCGGGTGCGCGGTCGGCACCATCAAGAGCCGCGTGGCCCGCGCACGCGAGACCCTCCTCGAGCTGCTCGAAGGGCGTCAGCCGATGCCGGCGGCGCCGCAGGAGGCGCAGCAGGATGAGGATTTCACCGATCCTCTGCTCGGGCACCTCGCGCCGATGCATCGACGGCCGCTTCCAGCCTCTCACCTGACGATCTGAGACACCCGGTCTGACACTCTCCAGGCTCGCGCAAGCGAGCCTGGAGCGCATGCATGGCGCCGACATTAGAATGAGCGCATGCAGCCGCTCAGCCAGGTTCTGATTCTCCTAGCCGCCGCGGTGCTGCTCGTCACCCTCGCGCGGCGCCTGGGGCTGCCGACCACCATTCCTTACCTCCTCGTCGGCCTTGCCTTGGGCCCCCACGCCCTCGCCGTGGTTGCCAGCACCGACGCCACGCGGACTCTCGCCGAGCTCGGTGTCGTATTCCTCCTCTTCACGCTCGGGCTGGAGTTCGCCCTGCCGCGCCTGATCGCCATGCGGCGGGAAGTGTTCGGGTTGGGCTCGGCCCAGGTCGCCGCGACCGCGGCGGTGTTCGCCGTGCTGGCACGGCTCGGCGGCATTCCCTGGCCGGCGGCGGTGGTCGTGGGCGGGGCGCTCGCCATGAGCTCGACCGCCATCCTGCTGCACCAGCTCACCGAGCGCGCGGAGCTCAATCGTACCCACGGCCGCCTCGCGTTCAGCATCCTCCTCTTTCAGGACCTCGCGTTCGTTCCTTTCCTGGCGCTCGCCTCGGCGCTCACGGCCGGCCCGGGCCGGGTGGACCTGCGTGCCGGCCTCGAAGCGGTGGCGGCCGGCGTGCTCGCGATCGCGGCGGTGCTGGCCGCCGGCCGCTGGCTGCTGCGGCCGCTCTTTCGGGAAATGGCCCACAGCCGTCTGCGGGAGCTCTTCACCCTCGCGGTACTGCTCGTGGTGTTGGCCGCCGCGTGGGTGTCGAGCAGCGTCGGTCTCTCACCGGGCCTGGGCGCGTTCCTCGCCGGCATGATGCTCGCCGAGACCGAGTACCGGCACCAGATCGAGTCGGTTATCCGGCCGTTCCGCGACATCCTGCTCGGGCTCTTCTTCGTCTCGGTCGGCATGCTGCTCGATGTGCACCTGCTCGTCGGCGAGCTGGGCGCGGTCGTCTACTGGCTCGCAGCCATCCTCATCCTGAAGACCGCGGTGGCGGCGCTGGTGGCCCGCCCGTTCACCGTCTCGAAGTTCAAGGCGCTGCGCACCGGCCTCGTCATCGCGATCGGCGGTGAGTTCGGCCTGGCGCTCGGCACCATCGCGCTCGCGACCGGCCTCGTTCCGGCGGATTTCGGCCAGCCGCTGCTGGTAGCGATCGTGCTGTCCATGCTCTTGAGCCCGCTGGTGCTCAACAACAACAAGCGCATCGCGCGGCTGCTGCTGCGGGAATCGGGACCTCCGCGGACCGCCTTCGAGCGCGAGAGCGCCGCCACCGGGGAGATCGGCAGGCGCGATCACGTGATTCTCTGCGGCTTCGGGCGGGTCGGGCAGAACGTGGCGAGGGTGCTCGAGTCGCAGGGGTTCGAGTACATCGCGCTCGATCTCGACCCGGCGCGCATCGCCGCGGCTCGCCAGGCGGGCGACCCCGTCATGTTCGGCGACTCGGCCGATGAGCAGATCCTCGCCAAGGCGGGCCTGGATACGGCCACCGCGGTGGTGATCAGCTTCTCGGATCCGGCGACCTCCGTCGGCATCCTGCGCAGCATCCGCCGGGTGCGGCCCGACGTCCCCATACTGGTACGCACCCAGGATGACACCCGGATCAAGGAGCTGCAGGAGGCCGGCGCAACCGACGTCGTACCGGAGACCTTCGAGGCCAGCCTGATGCTGGTCTCGCACGTGTTGATCCTGTTGCACGTTCCGGTCTCGCGCGTGGTTCGTACGATGGGTGACATCCGCAGCCACCGTTACTCCGTCCTGAGGAACATCATCCGCCGGGGCGATGCGCGGCCGCTCGACGACAGCCACGAGTACCGCGAGGAGATCAAATCCGTGGTGGTGCCGCCGGGAGCCTGGGCAGTGGGCCGTACGCTGCGCGACGTGCGCACCCGCGGTGTCGGCGTGACCTTCACGGGCATCCGGCGCCAGGGGATATTGGGCCGCGAGCCCGCAGGCGATACGGTATTGCGTGACGGTGACGTCGTGGTGCTCTACGGCCAGCCGGAGGAGCTCGAGCGCGCCGAATCCGTGCTCCTGGCCGGATAGCGCCGGATCCGGGCACATCCCAGTGGCCGTCCAGCTGCTACCATGTGTCGCTTCGTGAGCCGCAGCGACATTCATTTTCCACCTAAGCACGCGGCCCTGCGCGAGGACGTGCACGCGCTCGGCGCGCTGGTCGGGGAGATCCTGCGCGAGCAGGGCGGGCGGCAGCTCTTCGAGCTCGTGGAGCTCGACCGCCACGCCGCCATCCGCCGCCGCGACGGGGAAGCCCCGGCGGCTCTGGCGCTCGCCACCTCGGTACGCGACCGGCCGCCGGCCCTCGCCCGCGATCTCGTGCGCGCCTTCTCCATGTGGTTCCAGGCGGTGAATCTCGCCGAGAAGGTGCACCGCATCCGCCGCCGCCGCGAGTACTTCCGCCAGGACACCGATCGGCCGCAGCCTGCGGGCGTGGAAGACTGTATTGCCGGCCTGAAGAGCCGCGGCCTGCAGCTCGAGGAGGCGCTCGCGCTCATCGGCAGTCTGCGCATCGAGCCGGTATTCGCGGCGCATTCGATGGAATCGACCCGGCGCACGCTGCTGCGCAAGCAGCAGCGGGTGGCGCACCATCTGCTCGATCGGCTCGATCCAATGCTGACACCGCAGGACTCCCGCAATCTCTGGAGCAGCATCCGCATCGAGCTCACCACCGCCTGGCAGACCGAGGATCTGCCGCGGGAGCGGCTGACCGTCGGCGATGAGCGCGAGCAGGTCCTCTTCTATCTGGTGGAGGTCCTCTATCGCGTGGTGCCCGCCTTTTACGAGGAGATCACGCAGGCGCTCGAGAAGCACTACGGTGTGCCCGCCGATTCCATCGAGCTGCCCGCCATCCTGCGCTTTGGCTCCTGGGTCGGGGGCGACATGGACGGCAACCCTGATGTTCACGCTAAGACCATCCGTGAGACGCTCGCCAGGCAGCAGCAGGTGATCCTGAACAGCTACTTCGAGGACTGCCGCAAGCTCTCCCAACGCCTCTCCCAGAGCGCCGGAAGGATAGCCGTGTCCCCGGAGCTGACCCAGCGGATGGAGGATTACATGACGCTGGCGCCGAGTGCGCGCAGCGTGACGCCCGCCCGGCACGATCGCATGCCGTATCGGGTATTCCTGGCGCAGATCGGCGAGCGGCTGCGCCTCGCCTATGAGGGGCGGGCCAACGGCTACGAGTGCGCGCGGCAGCTGCGCGATGACGTGCAGATCATCGGCGCGAGTCTCGCCGCCAACAAGGGCGCCAATGCCGGCCTCTTTTACATTCGCAGACTCCTGCGGCGCATTGATACTTTCGGCTTTCACCTCGCGAGCCTCGATGTGCGCCAGCACGCGGGCGTGCTCCACGAGGTGATCGCGCGCGGCAATGACGATCCGGGCTGGCTCGCCCGCCCGAGCTCCGAGCGACATCGGCTGCTGGCGCAGATTCTCGAGAAGGATGCCGGTCCGCGGGTCGATCTTGATGCACTCGCTAAACGCAATCTCGCCGTCTTCGAGGCGTTTGCACAGGCCAAGCATCGCTACGGGGCGGACGCCGTCGGCTACTTCATCGTCAGCGGAGCGCGCGGCGCAGACGATGTGCTCGCAGCGCTCACCCTTGCTCGCTGGGCATCCGTCTATGACAAGCGCACCGGCCAGGTCGCTCTCGACATCGCGCCGCAGTTCGAGTCGCTCGAGGCGCTGGAGCGATGCGGCGATACTTTGCATGAGCTCCTCGCGGAGCCCGTGTACCGGCGGCATCTGGAGGCCCACGGCCGGCGTCAATGCGTGTTGCTCGGGTACTCCGACAGCAACAAGGAAGGGGGACTTTGCGCCTCGCGCTTTGCCGTCCATCAGGCACAGCGCGCGATCACGCAACTGCCCGCCTCCGAGGGCGAGAAGTATGTCGTGTTCTATGCGCGGGGCGGCAGTATCGCGCGCGGCGGCAGCCGTATCGATGCGCTGGTAAGGTCGGCGCCCGCAGGAGCGGTCAACGGGACACTACGGCTGCGCGAGCAGGGTGAGACGGTCAAGCAGGGCTACGGCCTGCGGCCGATCGCGATGCGCACTCTGGAGCGGGCGTTCAACGCACTGACGCTGGCGACGGTAGGAGCCCGTGAGAGCACGGCGGTGCATGCAAGATCCCCCGCCGAAGCCCCCGGCACCCCAGGAAGCGAGGTGGCAGCCGCCCGTGTGAATCCCGCGCATCTGGAGTGCGCCGCCACCCTGGCCGAGGCTAGCCGTGACTCCTACCGGCGGCTGATCCACGAAGACCGCGAGTTCCATGACTATTTCCGCGCCGTCACGCCCATCGATGTCATCGAGAGAATGCAGGTCGGCTCGAGGCCGGTGCACCGCGAGGACGGCCGCAGCCTCGAGGCGCTGCTGCCGGTGCCCTGGGTGTTCGCCTGGACGCAGACGCGCCACATGCTTCCCGGCTGGCTCGGGGCAGGTACCGGGCTCGCCGCAGCGATCGCGCGCCATGGTCCGGAGCGCATGCGCGCGGCGTACTCGGAGTGGTTCTTCCTGCGCAGCCTCATCGATGACGTGGAGACCATGCTCGCCCGCACCGATCTGGAGATCGCCGCCGCCTATGATGTGCTGGTTCCGGAGCCGCTGCGGCGCTTCTCGGCGCGGATCCGCGCCGAGTACGAGGTGACGCGCGAGCGCGTGCTGGCGCTGAAGGGCAGCACGGAGCTGCTCGACAGTGAGCCGACGCTGCAGCGCTCCATACGCTTGCGCAATCCCTACATCGATCCGATGAACCTCATGCAGGTGGATCTGCTCAAGCGCTGGCGCGCCGGCGGCCGCGCCGATCGCGACCTATTCGAGGCGCTGCTCGCGAGCGCAGGGGGCATTGCGCAGGGACTGCAGAGCATCGCCTAGGAGCCAGCATGACCAACACCATCACGAGCGATTCCATCACCATCCGGCCGGCGACGCGCGCGGATGTTCCCGTCATCCTGGAATTCATCCGCGACCTCGCGCGCTACGAGCGGCTGGAGCACGAGGTCTCGGCTTCCGAAGCGGAGTTGGCTGAAGCGCTCTTCGGCGAGCGCCGCTATGCCGAGGTGGTATTCGCCTGCAGCGAAGGCGTGCCGGTCGGCTTCGCCCTCTTCTTCCACAACTTCTCCACCTTCAAAGGCCGTCCGGGAATCTACCTGGAGGACCTCTTCGTGCGCCCCGAGGCGCGCGGCCAGGGCATCGGCAAACGGCTGCTCGCCTACCTCGCGCGCACCGCCGTACAGCGGCACTGCGCCCGGCTCGAGTGGGCGGTGCTCGACTGGAACGAGCCCTCGATCGGCTTCTACCGCAGCCTCGGTGCAGTGCCGATGGACGAATGGACCACTTTTCGCCTGACGGGCGATGCGCTCACGCTGCTGGCTGGGAGCGCTGCCGCAGGCCATCGCTAGCGGGAACTCAGGATCCGGCGAGGGCGCGATGCCAGGCAGAGGATGCAGCCCAGGAGTGTGCCGCCAGTCTCTTGTCTCAGCTTCATTGCGTCAACAGCAGAAAAGCGTCCCGGAGCCGGATCTCACGCGAGGAGCTGCCGATCATGATGGCATGTTTCCCCGGGGTACTGACCCAGTCACTGCGATGCACATCGTAATAGGAGAGATCGCGCGGCGAGAGGGTGAAAGTCACGGTCTTTGTCTCTCCCGGCGCCAGCGCCACCTTCTGAAAGCCCTTGAGCTCCTTTATTGGCCTCACGACCTCCGTGGTCGCATCATCCCCCACATAAAGCTGCACCGTCTCCTTGCCGGCCCGCTTTCCTGTGTTGGTGACCTCGAGAGACACCTGGAACGCCCGGCCCAGGGGCACCGCCGCAGGGACGATCAGGTGATCATAGCGAAACGTCGTGTAAGAGAGTCCGTGCCCAAATGCAAAGAGCGGCTCAATGTCACGCTTGTCGTAGTACCGGTAGCCGACGAACACACCCTCTCCGTAATCGGCGTTGCGCCCGTCGGAATAATAGAGGTATGCCGGCGTATCCCGGACTCGCCTGGGAAAGGTCATCGGCAGCTTGCCGGACGGATTGATCTCGCCGAACAGCACGCGCGCCAGCGCATCCGGCCCTTCGACGCCATCGAGCCACCCCTCGAGAATTGCCGGCGCCTCCCCGGCCCACGGAAGCGCGACCGGCGAGCCGCTCTCGAGGACTACTGCCGTGCGCGGATTGGCGGCGAGCACGGCCCGTACGAGCTCGTTCTGCCGTCCGTAGAGCTGGATGCCGGTGCGATCCGCCCCCTCGGTCTCGGAGGACTGCGCATCACCGACGAACACCACTGCCGCATCGGCGCTGCGGGCCGCTTCCACAGCCTGCTCGAGGCTTGGCGCGGGGAGCCGCAGCCCGAGATGCAGAGAGTGAAACGGAAGGGGCGCGCTCACATACTCGAGGCGAATCCGATAGCTGCGGCCCGCCTGCAGGTGAACGGTCGCGAGGCGCGCCGGGATTCCGAAGAGAGAACGCGTCTGGACGATTTTTCCGGCCTTGGGTCCAATGATCTGCCGTCCATCGAGGTATACGCTCCCTGCTCCCACCTGGCTCAGGCTGACCTCGTAATCACCGCTCTCGGACGGCCACAAATACCCCTCCCAGCGCGCCGACATCTGCCCGAGTCCCGGCGCGAACAGCGCCTGATCGAAGTCCTTCTGCACCCCCTGATGCACCGGCCGGCCCGAGAATGTCGCATTGCCATAGTACTGGTACGCGAGTCCCTGCGCGCCGCGGGAGCGGCTGGGGCTCAAGAGCCTCGCGTCCACCGGAGGCGGCGTGGGATCGTTGTCCACGCCGCGGGCGTAGATGATCTTGATCCGCGAGCCCTCCAGGCGCCGTAAGCTCGAGAGCGGCGTCTCGATCCGATCCGGATTGACCCGCGCACTCCCTCCCCCTTCGTACAGCGGCACATCCGCATCGGGGCCGATGACCGCCAGAGTGTGGATGCGCGCGGCGTCGAACGGCAACACCTCATGATCGTTCTTCAGCAGCGTGACCGCTTCGCTCGCTGCCGCCAGCGCGACGCCACGATTGCGCGCGCCCAGCCGCCCACCCGCCGGCCGCGGTTTCCCGTCGAGCGCTCCGGAGCGGATGACCATCCGCAGCACCCGCCGCGCGGCCTCATCCACCATGCTCTCATCCACCTGCCAGTGCTGCACCGCCGCACCGAGGCGCGTGCCGAAGTAGAGGGGGGGCCCCGGCATCTCGAGATCGAGTCCCGAATTCGCGGCCGCCACGGTCGAATGCACGGCAGTCCAATCGGACATCACTAGACCCTTGTAGCCCCACTGTCCCTCGAGCACGCCGTACACCAAGGGCCGGTTCTCCGTCATGTAAGTGCCGTTCAGACGGTTGTAGGAAAGCATGATTGCCCAAGGGTCGGCCTTCTGCACGATCCAGCGGAACGGCGCGAGATAAATCTCGTGGAGCGTGCGCTCGTCGATGTTCGAGCTCGAGCGCATGCGCTCGAGCTCCTGCTCGTTACCGACGAAATGCTTCACGGTGGCCCCCACTCCCTCGCTCTGCAGCCCTTCGATGTATGCCGCTCCCATGACTCCCGAGAGATAAGGGTCTTCCGAGTAAGTCTCAAAATCCCGTCCGGCAATGGGCATCCGTTGGATATTGACATCCGGGCCCAGCATAACCTGCACGTTCATCGCCAGCGCCTCCCGGCCGACCGCCTCTCCCTCGGCCCGGGCGATCGCCGGATCCCACGTGGCAGCAATCGCCGACTCCGTCGGAAACACCGTTGCCGTCTCGCCGTCGTTCGAGCGCACCCCATTGGTCCCATCGGAAAAGTGGATCGCCGGTACGCCTAGGCGCGAAATTGGCGCCGTCGCAAACGCGCTGCCGCCGGACATGAGCTCGATCTTCTCCGCGAGCGTCAGCCGCGAGAGCAGATCCTCCACCCGTGCCTCGAGCGGCGCCTTCGCGTCCTTGTAGAGCGGTGTCCCCGCGCGATCGGCCAATGGCCGCCCCGTCGCGGGAGAGTCCGCGAGTACCGCAGGCGCGACGCACCCGAGGACGAGCAGTGCAGTGACGACCATCCGGGCAAGCGCGGCCACCCCTCTCGCCGCGCACAGAGCCCCGCCGCGCATCAGCGCCCCGTCCCGGCGGTCTTGATTTGAGTCCGGGCCGCTTCGTGCCGCTCGGCGAACCGCTCAGCGACATCGAGCCTCTGCTTCCACGGGTCCGCCTCGGCTTTCGGACCCTGCTCCGTGAAGTTCAGCAGCTCGTCGGTACTCTCGTGATACGCCGGCCAGACCGGTAGTCCTGCCGGATCCGGTTTTCCAGTTTTTGCGAACGCCACCCAGTACAGGTGCATCGCCCTGGCCGTGGCCTCATCCGCGCGGGTGGTCTCCTTGCCGTAATGCGCTCGCACGGTGTCGAACACGTAGGGGATCTCCGTGGCGTGCATCGCTCCCAGCCTGCCAAACTGCGTATCGAGCAGAGAGCTCGCGACATAAGAGAACCGGTACTCGTATACCGGCTGGCCGCGGCCGGAGAGAATCCGGGAGATCGCCCGGGCAGGCTCCACCATCCACAGATCGCCACCCGCCCGGAACGATACGAGCTGCAGAGGCAACTGTCCGCTGGGATCGTAGATGGCCGTGGCAGCCTTCGCGTCCGGTCCGTACTGGGCAAAGAGCGCCTCGAGCGATTTCGCCGGCAGGAAGCCGATGTCGGCACTGTTGGTTCCGATCATGACCGGGACGCGCGCGCCCCCGCCGGCGGCCAAGACCTGAGTCGGCGCCCCGAGATCGAGCTTGCCGTCGAGAATCGGCCCACCGACGTACGTCTGGTCCTTACCCATGGTCGCCATGTTCAGTCCGTCGACCAGCCTCGAGGCAGGTAAGGCGCGCAGTTGCGCGAGTGCTTGCTCGCCCTTCCCCTCGATCCCGAAATGCCGCGCGAGCTTCACGCCCATCGCTTCGGCGGAATTCGGTCCCCCGGAAACGTGGCGCGGTGGAAAGATCCCGGGACGTCCGCCCCCTGATTCGATGATGGCGCGCTGGAAGAGCCCCGCCGCGAGCGGCGTCCCGAGCAGCAGGCCCACGGAAATGCCGCCGGCCGACTCACCGAACACCGTCACGTTGTGCGGGTCACCGCCGAAGGACGCGATGTTCCTCTGTACCCACTTCAGGGCCGCGAGCTGGTCCATCAGGCCGTAGTTGCCGACCAGGTCGCCATCGCGCCGGAGCTCGCGCGTGAGCGCCGGAAAGGCGAAGAACCCGAAGTTGCCGAGGCGGTAGTTGAAGCTGACGAGCACCACCCCGTTTCGCGCGAACTGCGTGCCATCGTAGACCGCCGGAGAGCTGCCGCCGTTGACGAAGCCGCCCCCGTAGATCCAGACCATCACCGGCAGCCCACGCGCCGGCGCACTCCTCGGCCGCCACACGTTCGCATACAGGCAATCCTCCTTCGGGGTAACGCCCAGAGGCGCCGCATCGCTCGGAAAAGGCACCTGCATGCAATCCGGCCCGTAATGCAGCGCCGGCCGCACGCCGGTCCAGGATCTGACCGGTTGTGGCGGCATCCAGCGCAGCGCGCCCACCGGGGGCTGCGCATACGGAATACCCTTGAATGCGATCACGCCGTGCTCCACAGCTCCGCGGACGGCGCCGCCATCCACCCGTGCCTCGAGCGAGCTGCCGGCGCTCGCGGCGTGTGCCGCTCCGGCGAGCGCGAGCGCCGCGATTGCCGCCCAGCCCGCGCCATGCGCCAGCCAGGCCCGCGGACTCCCGGTCCGCCCAAGTCGAATGCTCATCATTGTCATCCTCGGATGTTTCGAAGAGTGGCTCCGGCGCAAGCTCAGAGTCCCACCGTGAATTGCAGCGAGACGATGCGGCCGAAAACATTGGCATTGTTCGCATCGAAGGCGCCACCGCCCGCGGTGAGAACCAGGGGCGGATTGCGATCGAACAGGTTCTGGGCGCTCAGCGATGCGGTCGTGTTCTCGAGCCAGCGCCAGTCCGCGAGCGCTCCGACATCGACACCGAGATTCAGGTCGAACGTCGTCCACGAGGCGATCGCCGAGTTCGTCCGCCCGGGCAGCGGGTTGTTGTTGGTGTATTGCCCGATGTAGTTGACGAACAGCGAGGCGCTCAACGCTCCCCGTCCCCAGCCGAGCGAGCCCCGGCCGCGCCACGGCACGAGCCCGCCGCTGCCCATGAGCCCGAGGATGCTGGTCTCGGGCGCGGTCGAGACCGCCGCGAGGCGCTGCGTGACCACCTTGGTCGCATTGAGTCCGAGCATCCAGTGGCCCATGCGGCTGGTGAAATGGTACTTCACATCCATGTCCACGCCGCCTTCCGTCATCGAGCCGATGTTGGTATTGCGGCCGTCGACCCACACCTGAATGTCGCAAAGCTGCGCCGGCGTGACGATCCCGTAGATGCCCACCGCATTGATGAACGGCTGCAGAGCCGGATCATAGTCAGGATGCGAGCCGGTGCAATCCGCCGGGTTGTGCACCGGATGCACGTAGGCGCTGTAGAGCTGGTAGGTGGCGGGATTCAGCAGCGTTCCGGGGAATACCGGCGGACCGAAGATCTCGTTGCTGTACTGGATGTGATAGTACGTGGTCGAGACCTCGAGGCTCGGAACCCAGTGCGGCATGAGATCGAATCCGGCCGACCAGGTGTGCGCGGTCTCCGGCTTGAGGTTGGGCTGATCGCCGATGACCAGGCCCACATTGCTCAGCGTGAGCCCGGGGACGGGCGAGAATCCGGCGATCGCCGGATCGCCGGTGAAGTTCGGGAAGGAGGAGATCTCGCCCTTGAAGGAGAAAACGAAGGGGTTGATGTCGACCAGGGAAGGCGCCCGGAAAGACGTCCCCCAGGAGCCGCGCAGCTTCACGTCCCGGCTCATTGCCCAGGTGAGGGAGAGCTTGGGATTCTCGGTATTCCCGAAGTCCGAGTAGTGGTCGTACCGCTCCGCGGCGTCGAGGGTGAGGGAGCGCACCAGAGGGACCTGACTCTCCGGCGCCACCACGGGAATATAGAGCTCGGTGAAAGCCGAGGTCACCCGACGGGAGTCGCCGTTGATGTTGTCCCACGCGAACTCATTCGGCCGAGTGCGGGGCGGACAGGTGAGCGGCGCGTAGCACCCGATTCCCTCGTAGCCCACCGGCGGCAGCGCCGCGCTTTCCTCGATGCCCTGCGAGGGCACATCGGTGCGGCTCGCCCCGTTGTAAATGTTCTCCGTGTTGTGCATGAACTCCCCGCCGATCGCCGCTTTGAGCGGACCTGCCGGCAGTTGCAAGAGCGTGCCGTTGAGCTTAAGGACGTAGTCCTCCATGCCCATTTTGCTCCACTGGACATTGGTCCCCACGAAGAGGGCGCGCTGCGCGGGAGTGAGCGGCGCGTTGCCCAGGGGATCGATCTGCCCACCGTTGACGTAGTACTGCAGGGCGCCCGGATCGATCTGATCGTCCACCTGGCACTCCCCGCAGGTGACATCGCGCCCGACGGTCGCCGACAGGTCCGCGCGCCAGTCGCCCCAAAGCGCCGCATGCAGCCCGGTGATCACGGTCCAGTTGGTATCGGGATTGTCGGTGTACCAGAGGGGCAGCCCGAGCGCCGCGGGCGAGAGATCGATGGTCATCGGTCCCCCGGCTGGCGCCGGCGGCGCGATGTAGTAAGGGCTACCCGGATTGACGGTCACCACAGGCGGAGAATCGCTGTTGTACTGCGAGCCCGCGGTCAGGAGGTCGCGCCGGGTCCAGAATCCCTCGAACGACACGCCGAGCCCATCGGTGATGTCTTGATTGTAGAACGCGGCGAGCTGGTAGCGCCGCATGCGTCCCAGGAAATCCGCCTCCGGCGCGCGGTCCGCCAGGCTCGGCTGGGCCAACGTCTGCGCATATGCGGGCACACCCGCGCCGCCTGGAAGCGCGCGATAGAGATAGGTCGCACATTGTCCGAACGGGTTGTAGTTGTCGCACCAGGCGACATTGCCCGCGGCCCCGGGGCTCGCGACGGGACCAGTGCCACCGCTGCTATTCGGCACCTGTCCCGGTTGCCCGGGCCCCATTCCGCCATTCACCGCGCCGGTGGTGATGGATCTGCCGCGCACCTCGTTGTTCACGCCGCCCAGGGCCGAGAGATCGTCCAGGAGATAGGGACTCGAGCTGTCCGGCATGGCGCTGCGGTGATCGTAATCGAACGTCACCATGAAGTTGCCCTTGCCGAGCGCGCCCAGGCTTCCCCAGGTGTGGCCGCCGATCAGCGAGATCCCCTGCTCGTCATAGCCGTGGTTCCAGGTTGCGCGCGGGGAGACCTCGATGCCATTCATGTCCTTGCGGATCACGTAATTGACCACGCCGGCCACCGCATCCGAGCCGTAGATCGCCGAATTTCCATCGTCGATGATCTGGATGCTCTCCAGCGCGGCGACCGGAATCTGGTCCGTATCCGTGAAGACGCCCGCGGCACCGGTCGGGGTGACGCGATGTCCGTCGACCAGCACCAGCGTCGCCTGCGGTCCCAACCCGCGCAAGTTGATCGCGGTGCCTTGCGACGGGTTACCGCCGCCATACGGCCCCCCATAACCTGACGTGCCACCTTCCCGGTAATTGGCAACGCCCGCGGGCGCTTCGTTGACCACCTGCGGCAGCGTCTGCAGGACCGAGTTGATGTCCGTCAGGCCGGTCGAGAGGATCGCGGCGCGTCCGAGCGTCAGCGACTCCGTGCCGACAGGCGCGATTCCCGCGATGTTGGTTCCGGTCGCGGTGATGACGATCTGCTCGAGCTGCTCGCCGGCGCCGGATGCCTGTGCGGCGGGGGTTGGTGGATCGGAGGCTGCCCGGGCGGCTCCGGAGGGTGCAGGAGAGCTGCCCGCATTCGTGCTTCGATCCATCTGAGCCAGGCGAAATCCGCCGGAAGAGCCGCTCTTCCCCTCCTTTCCGGGATCTTGCGAGGTCACCGAGGAGTCGCCGCCTTTCGCTCCGGATGGCTCCCGAGCACCCGCCCCGGCGGACCCCGGAGGCACTATCGCCATCGCCCCGCTCCGGTCTACCTCCACCTCCAGGGGCGTGCCCTTCAGAAGCAGCCGCACGGCGTCCCGCGCGCTGTAGGTCCCTGACACTCCCGCGGTCCGGAATGACTTGAGTTGTTTCGGCTCGTAAATGAGCTCGAGAGTCATCTGCTTGGAGAGCGACTCGAGTGCCGGCACGAGCGGCCCGGGCGCGATGCGGATCGGCTTCGGCGGCTCCGCCATCGCGTGCGCGACCACGCTGAAGCAGAACGCGACGGCGATGAGTGTCGACTTGATCACCAAGCCTCTGGACATTTTGCGCTCCCCCTGACGGCTGTCATGATTGTTAAATCGGCTCGTCGCATATCGGGACGAGTGAGCCGTCGAAATCCCGCACCGGAGGATCAGAGGGCCTATCGCTTACTCCTTGCTGAGGGTGATCCCCTCGCCCGTCTCACGCACGTCGATGCCGTAGCCCTCGTGCAGCAGCCGCACGAACGCCTCATAGTTCGTCGGCCGAAAGGTGCCGCTGATCCGAATGCCGGCGACGCCGGGATCCCGGATCACGATGCGGCG
The DNA here is from genome assembly GCA_036393055.1 of Steroidobacteraceae bacterium. Lineage (GTDB taxonomy): Bacteria > Pseudomonadota > Gammaproteobacteria > Steroidobacterales > Steroidobacteraceae > 13-2-20CM-66-19. The sequence continues at coordinate 12,917 of DASVWT010000075.1, read as the reverse complement.
CACGTTGTAGCGGTTGAGCTCCGCCACGGCCCGCGCGAGGGTGGTATCGCGGAACGTCAGATACCCTTCGCGCCAGCTCACCATCTCCTCGGCCTCTCGAACGGATTCCTTGTGCACCAGCACGTCTCCATCCTGCGCGAGGGCCACGCTGCCCGCGCTCAAGGGCACATCGATCGCGGCGAGGGACAGGGCAGGAGAGATCGCGGCGCCTCCGCCGCCGTGAGATGCATCAGGCGGCGGAGTCTCGACTCGTACAGCGCCTTCGGTTACGACCACCTGTATGCCTGCTGGATTGCGCCTGACCGAGAATTGCGTGCCGACATCGACGATCCTCTGCTCGCCGGCGATGACGATGAAGGGCCGTGCCGGGTTTCTCTTCACCGCAAAATAGGCCTCTCCTCTCTCAAGCACGACCCGCCGCTCGTTAGGTGCAAACTCGACACGGATTGCGCTCGCGGTGTTGAGCGTGACGACCGAGCCGTCGGCGAGCGGCACCGAGGAAATCACGCCCACCGGCGTGCTGTACACATCGCCGGGCTCGTACCAGTTGCGGATGTAGCCGATCGATCCGAGCCCCACGGCCAGGGCGCAGCATGCGGCGGCTGTCCACCATCGTCGGGCGCGATGTCGCGCGGGAGCGCCCGCAGTAGCGGGCGCGACACCCTGGAAATACGGAGACTGCCGCCATTCACCGGCGGGAGGTACGGTTCCGGCAGGAAGAGCGCTCAGCGCCCGCGCCCGGCGTGCGCCTTCCCAGGCGCTCTCCAGGCGCAGGAGCGCGACGCGATGAGCCGTGGCCTCGTTCAGCCATGCGGCGAGGCGCGCCTCGTCCTCGCTCGACCACTCGCCGCCGTCGCGGCGGGCAAGCCAGGCGGCCGCGCATTCCTCGATGGCCTGATGATCCAAAGGGCGACGCGTGCTATCCACGCTCCGACTCTCCGCGCACGGCGCGTTTCTCGACCGCGCCTGCTCCGTCTTCCTGTGCCGCACCGGCCGGCCTCGAGCGGTCCATCCGGCCCGTGCCGCGAGACATCGCCTGCGCGAGCAACTGCATGCCTTTCATGATGTGCTTTTCCACAGTCTTCTGCGTCACGCCCAGTCGCGCCGCAACTTCCTTCTGCGGAAGATCGTCGACACGCCGCATCCAGACCGCCTCGCGGCACCTGGGAGGCAGGTCATCGATCGCCTCGGCAAGACGGCGCAGCTCCTGGTGAGCGCTGGTACGCTCCTCGGGAGAAAGCTCTTCTACCAAGACGTTCAGCGCATCCAAATCCCCCACCGCATCGATCGCCACGATGCGCTGGCGGCGCCAGCGGTCGGTCATGAGGTGACGGGCGGTGGTGAAGAGGAAGGACTTCGGCGCTTGCGGGCGGCACTTGGCCGCAGCCTCGTAAACCCGCACATAAGTATCCTGGCGCAGGTCGACGATCTCCGCGGGATTCGGCCAACACCTCGTCAGATATCGCACCAGCGCCTCCTCGTGAACGAGGATAAGGCGCTTGAACCAAGCATCCAGAGATTCCGGCTCCATCGACGGCAGATTACGTCGGGGCGGCCGGTGCCGGGAGCCGATCAGGAATTTATTTTTGCGGACGGCGGGATCGGAGCCGCTCGTTCGTCTCGGCATAAATGAGCGCATGGGCAGCAACGATCTGGAGATCGGCGATCGTGCCGGCTCCGCGAGCCGATACTCGGTGCCCTTCGCTCATATGGGAAGCTGAAAATTTGAATTGATTATTAAGCGGCTATTATGGATGACAGCGGCGAAGCCGCATGGTGGCGTCGCCGCAGGCTCAAACCTGTCAGCGTCTCGAAGACGCTTTGGGCGTGGTGAACTGCTTCTTCAGCAGATCCAGGAAGAGCGCCGCAGGCGGCGAGAGCGACATGCCCTTGCGCACGATCGCCGCGACACTCCGAACCAGGTTCCGGTCGGCAATCGCGGCGCTGCGGACCTCCGGGTACATGTGCAGCTCGAGTCCTGTCGAAGGAAGCACGGCGATGCCAAGTCCCGCCCGCACCATCGCAATGGCTGTCGTGATGTAGGTCGCCTCACAGGCCGCGCTCGAGGGCTTGTTGGCGAGCAGCAATGCCCGATCCACCAGCGCGCGCACGCTGGTTTGATGGTCCATCAGCACGAGGGGATATCGGGCGAGCGCCGCGATCGTGATCGTATTCGCCGCCTGCAGCGCATGGCCCGCCGGATAGACGGCGTGCAGCCGATCTTCGAAGAGATCGACGGCATCGAAGTCCTGCATCGACTGCTCGCGATGCACGATTCCGAGGTCGACCTCCTCCGCCTTCACCATCTCGCAGACCTTGGAATTCACTGCATCGCGCAGCACGAAGGCGATCCGTGGATGCTCCGCCTTGAACTTCGACACGATGGCCGGCAGACAAAAGCCGGCAACGCTCGGCAGCGCGGCGACCCGAACCGAGCCATGGCGCAGGCTCGCAAGGTCCTTCGCCCCCGCAATTGCCGCATCGAACTGCGAGAGCAGGCGCGCGAACACCGGCAGCAGCTCGCGTCCGACCCGCGTGAGCTGCACCGAGCGGGTATGACGGTCGAAGACCCGTAGCTGCAGATTCTCCTCGAGCTGGCGAATCCGCATCGTCAGCGCGGGTTGGGAGAGACAAAGCGTCGATGCAGCACGCGTGAAGTTCTTAGTGGCAGCGGCCGTCACAAAGGCGCGGATCTGATCGACGCTGACATTCATAAGCAAAGTCTATGAGAACACCCAAAAAAGTCAATTGTGTTATGAATTCCAGCCCGGCAGTCTGTCGCGCCAGCAACCCGGAGCCTGGCCGTCAGATGGTTCGACATGTGTGCACGTGAAAGCTTGCGAATTGGAACCGGTGCGGGATTCTCGGGCGACAGGATCGATCCTGCGGTAGTGCTCGCCGAGCGGGGCAACATCGACTTCCTCGTCTTCGAGTGCCTGGCCGAGCGCACCATTGCGCTCGCGCAGCTCGAGAAGCTGAAAGATCCAGCGAGGGGCTTCGACCCGCGGCTCGAGGAGCGCATGGAGGCGGTACTCGTCACGTGCCGGCAGCGCGCAATCCGCATCGTCACCAACTCCGGTGCGGCCAATCCGCACGCCGGCGCCGGCGTCATCGCCGGTATCGCACGCAGCCGAGGACTGCGAGGCATGAAAATCGCCGCCGTAACCGGTGACGACGTTCTCGAGCACGTACGCGAAAACGCGGGCGACTACAAGCGAGAGTACCCGGAGCTCGCCACGATCGAGGACCGGATCATATCGGCCAATGCCTACCTCGGCGCGGCCCCGATCGTCCAGGCTCTCGATCGCGGCGCCGATATCGTCATCACCGGCCGTGTCGCCGATCCCGCCCTATTTCTCGCACCCCTGGTGCATGCCTTTCGCTGGCCGATGGATGACTGGCCGCTCATGGGCAAGGGGACTCTGGTCGGACATCTGCTGGAGTGCGCAGGACAGCTCACCGGGGGCTACTTTGCCGATCCCCCGTTCTGCAACGTGCCCGAAGTCGCCGACCTCGGGTTTCCGATTGCCGAGGTCACGGCAGACGGCTCCGCAACCTTCACCAAGGCACCCCGCACAGGCGGCCTGCTCAACGTCGCCACGTGCACGCAACAGCTACTGTACGAAGTCCACGATCCACACCAGTACGTCACACCCGATGCCGTCGCCGACTTCTCCGCAGTCCAGTTCTCGCAAGTCGGGCCAGACAGAGTACGCGCCGCGGGCGCGGCGGGCGCCCAACGCCCCGATAGACTGAAAGTCGTCGTCGCGTACCTCGACGGATACATCGGCGAGGGGCAATTGTCGTATGCCGGGCCCAACGCGCTGGCGAGAGCGCAGCTTGCCCTCGAGATCGTCCTGCAGCGGCTGAAGCGCGCCGGCCTGAGCGATCACGAGCTGCGGGGCGAACTGATCGGGGTCAATTCCGTCATCCAGACCGCAGATGTCACCTCCTCCCCCGCCCCGCAGGAGCTACGCATTCGTATCGCCGGGCGGGCGTGCAATCAGCGGGATGCGGCCCGTATCGGCGATGAAGTCGAGGCGCTGTACACCAACGGCCCCGCAGGCGGCGGCGGCGCCACCAAGTCCGTGCGCGAGGTGATAGCCCTACTTCCGATGCTGATCCCCCGAGACTCCGCCAGCCCGCGGATCACGATCCAGGAGACATGATGAAGCTCCATGCGCTGGCGCACGCTCGCAGCGGCGATAAAGGCGATGTCTGCAACATCTCCATCATCGTTCACGACGCCTCGTCATATACCACTGTTGCAAGCTACCTCACTGCCGAGCGTGTTCAAAAGCACTTCGGCTCCATGATCTCCGGTCCGGTGCAACGTCACGACCTCCCGCACCTCGGCGCGCTCAACTTTGTCCTGCACGGGGCGCTCGCCGGTGGCGTCAACCGCTCTCTGGCTCTCGATACCCACGGAAAATGCTTTGCCGCCCTGTTGCTCGATATCGAGCTGCCGCACGGCAACGCGCCTGTCATAAGTTCACCTTAATAATTGATCCAAATTTTCTGCTTCCCAAATGAATTTGCCTCGCCGACCATCCACAAGTCGCGCCATCCAGCGCAGACGCTCAAGAGGGGGAACAATGAGACTTCATAGGCTGTCGCCTGGTGCGACCGGCATCCGCTCCGCCGCACCCGCGGCCCTCGTCAGCACCGTAATCGCTCTGGCAATGCAACCACGGCCGGCTCACGCGCAACAGGCGCCCGCCGGCCCCGCGCCTGCGAGCGAGCTGACTCCCCTGCAGCAAGTGGTGGTCACGGGCACTTACATCCGGCAGAACCCCGAGGAGGTCGCCTCCCCGATCGTCACCGTCAGCCGGGCACAACTGCAACAAACAGGCATCACGAACGTCAGCCAGATCACGAATTACCTCTCGGCCAACATTGGCAGCGTCGGAGGCGTGCAGGATCTCACCAAGGGTGGGGGAGCCGATGGCCGGAACACGCGCTCCGCGAATCTGCGCGGCCTCGGACCCTCCGACACACTCGTACTCCTCAATGGCCGCCGTGTCGCATCGCAGGAGGGCGACAGTACCGGTAATAACTACGTGAATCTTGCGACGTTGGTGCCGATGATCGAGATATCTCGGGTCGAGACGGTGCTCGATGGCGCCTCGGCTTTGTACGGCTCGGATGCCATCGCCGGGGTGATGAATTTCATCACGGACAAGACCTTCACTGGTTTCCGCGGCACTGCTCGCTACAACTATCTCGAGGACTCACCCGGATGGGACTTCGAAGCCGAAGCCGGCGGCGGCAGCGGCCGCACGCATGTCATTGCCTCGATCGACTACCAGTCCCAGGGACCGCTGACCAACGGCCAGCGCTCATGGACGAACTTTCCGAACCTCTCGGGCGGCTCGCAGCCGGGAAACTTCATCCTGACCTCGGCCCCGGTCGCTCCAGGGGGCGGCGATGTGATCATCGACAACGGGGTGAATGGCCCGATCGATTACACCGCCCTCTACAACAGCACCGTCGCAGCACAGACCGCCGCCGGCAAGGCGAATCCGACGCGTGTCGGCATCGCCGATCCCTGGTGCGATGTCAAGGGAACCGGCGGACTCTTCTTCGGCGCTAAATTCCCCGTCGGCACGTGCGCCTTCTCCTACCAGGCACAGAATCCCCTGATGCCAGGCTTCGATCAGATCCTCGCGCATGCGCTCGCCACGATCGCCATCAATGATCGGAACACCTTGAGCATCGAGGGACGTTTCTACAATCAGAATGACCAGCGCTGGGGCGTGCCCAGCTTTTCACAGACCAATGGCGGCGCCGTGATCCCCGCCTCGGCGCCCTACAATCCCTTTGGAGTACCGGTGACCATCGGCAGCTTCCGCGCGCTCGGCAATGCCGGGCTGCCTGCCGCGGGGCTGGCGGGTAGCGAGAACATCGAGCATACCAATGTCTACGGCGAGCATGTGGTCGTAGGGCTGGATGGAGACCTGCTGGCGGGATGGCGCTACTCGGCCGATCTCGATTTCTCGCGGGACTCGAGTGTAGCCCGGCCGAACGACACCTATATCGCCTCCTTCCAGAATGCGCTCAATGGCTTCGGCGGTTCGAACTGCACGATCACCGCCACCGGGCCGCTTGGAACCGAGCATCCGGGAGTAGCCCCCTGCTATTACTTCAATCCATTTGGCAACGGTGAGCTCACGAATCCGGCGCAAACTCTGTACAACGTCCGGCAGAGCCAGTTCATCCAGACGACTGTCACCTACGAGATCGCCGAGGCATCGATCAATGGCCATGTCCTGCCGGACCTGCTGCCAGGTGGGGCAATCGGACTGGCGATCGGCGGCCAGGTGCGTACGGAGAAGCGAGAGGTCAACACAGACGCCGTGACAGCGACCGGAGGCTTCGGATTCAACGGAGAGATACAGCCGGGTGAAGGCGCGCGCCACATCACCGCGGGCTTCGTCGAAGTTCTGCTGCCATTGCTGAAATCGCTCGATCTGGATGCCGCCGCGCGGCACGAAGACTACGGCCGGTTTTCGAACACCACGCACAAGGTGGGGCTCAACTGGCGCGCCCTGTCCGGCTCGTCCTTCGGCGACCTGACGCTCAGAGCCTCGACCAGCACGTCCTTCCGCGCGCCCGCTCTCGCGCAATCGACCGGCACCTCGGAAGCGGGCGGCGTGGGTCAGACCACCGATCCCCTCAACCCGCAACTGCCCGTGCAGTTCCGCTCGATCTACACGATCGCCAATCCAAACCTGAAGCCCGAGACTTCGACCAACTATAATTTCGGTGCAACCTGGCGGACCGGTCGGCATTTTGATGCCACGCTCGACTATTGGAAGTACGATTACCGCAATCAGATTGCATTGCAGAATGCGCAGGCGACGATCAATGCGAATCCGACGGGTCCCAATGTAATCCGCGATCCGACCGGCGCCCTGCTCGGCGTCAACGTCACCTACTTCAACGCCGGCCATACCTCGACGGATGGACTCGATCTGCGTACGAATTACAAGATGGAGTTGCCCGGCGGGAACGAGCTCACTGCAACCGCGCAGTTCACCCGTCTCCTGAGCTACGTGATACAGCTCGGGCCCGGTCTGCCCTCGTACGACACCGTCGGCCGCGCAAACGAGAGTGACCCGGGGTGGCCCGCGCCAAAGTGGAATGGCTCATTGGTGCTTGCCTTGACGCACTCGAACTTGAGCGCCCAGATCACACAGCACTTCACTTCTGGAGTCGGGTACGACTACAACGCACCGCCGCCGAAGGCCCCCTCACGGCAGCTTGCGTCCTGGCACCCGATCGACTGGCAGGTGCATTACGCCTTCGGCGGCCACGACCGGTTCGGCGTCGCAGTCGGCATGACCAACGCCTTCAATCGCGCCCCTCCGTTTGCTCCGTTCGCAGGATACATCCCGGAGATCGCGAGTGCTCTGGGCAGGGAGTCATACATCCAGCTCGACGCAACACTTGAGTGATCTCCGGGCGGCGGAGTGCGAAGGATGACCAACGCAGTGACTCTGGCGAGGTTTATCGCACTGTCAGTCCTCGCACTGGGCTGCCGCGTGCCGGCGCATGCCGCGACAGCAGCGGACACTGCTTGCGCCGGCCTCGCGGATCTGCGCATTCCGGGTGTCCAGATCGAATCTGCCGCCATGGTGGCCAAGGACGGCCTCGTGCTCCCGGGAAGCTGGCAGCGGCAGAGCTCGCCAACCTTCTGCCGCGTCGCCGCGCTGGCGACACCCGCACCCGACTCCCACATTCGCATCGAGGTATGGATACCACCCCTTGCTCAGTGGAACGGTAAGCTCCTCGGGACCGGCAACGGCGGCTTTTCCGGGGCCATCAATTACGAACAGATGAAACGGGCAGTGATGCAAGGATACGCAGCCGTCGGCACGGACACTGGACACACGGGAGATCAGCTCGGCTTCGGTACCGACCATCCCGAGCGGAGAATCGACTGGGCTTACCGCTCGGTTCACCTGATGACCGTTGCGGCGAAGATCATTCTGCGGGACTATGCGGGTCGATTCCCGGTGCACGCCTATTTCGAGGGGTGCTCGACGGGAGGACAGCAGGCGCTCAGCGAGGCACAGCGCTACCCCGATGACTATGACGGCATAGTTGCCGGTGCCCCCGGATACGACCGGATCAGGCTCATTATCGGGTTCCTGTGGTCGTGGGCTGCCACTCACGATGCCACCGGCCATCCCCTTCTCGGCACCGACCAACTCGATGAGCTCACGGCGGCCGTCGTGAAGCAATGCGATGCCGCAGATGGCCTGCGCGACGGCATCGTCACGAACCCGCTGCGCTGCGACTTCGATCCAGGCATCCTCGCGTGCGATCGGCAGCCCGGCAAGAACTGCCTGACACCGCAGCAGGTGGCAGCGGTGCGCAAGGTCTATGCTGGAGCCAAAGACCCGCGCAAAGGGGTGCAGCTTTATCCCGGATGGACCCGCGGCAGCGAAGCGGGGTGGAGCACGTACATCCTGGCTCCCACGGAACCGGCGCGCCTCGATTTCTTCAAGGACTGGGCGTTCGATGATCCCCACTGGGACTGGCACACTTTCGATTGGGATCGCGACGTCGCGTTCATCGAGCATCGCCTGGCCTTCGTCGCCGCTACCTCCGCCGATCTGTCACAATTCAACGCGGACGGCGGCAAGCTGCTCATGTACTCCGGTGGCGCGGATCCGGTCGTTCCCCTGGCGGACGTCGTCGACTACTACCAGAGCGTACTGAAGCGGATGGGCGGTTTGCACGCGACACAAAGCTTCTTTCGGTATTTCGAGGTGCCGGGCATGGGGCACTGCTGGGGAGGCAATGCGCCGACGGCATTCGACCCCCTGCAAGCACTCGATCGCTGGATCGTAGAGGGTGAGGCGCCTGAGAGCATACTCGCGACACAGGCCACCGGCGATCACGTCGGCCGCACCCGCCCTCTCTGTCCGTATCCGCACGTCGCGCGCTACAAAGGAGCGGGCAGCATCGATTCTGCCGCCAGTTTCATCTGCGCTGCACCTTGAGGACATGCTAGCCCTGCTGGGACTTGCCACGATTGCGGTACTGCTGGCCGCAATCATGCTCAATTGGCTGTCGCCGCTCGTGGCCCTCATTCTCGTGCCCACCGCCGCCGCGCTCATCGGCGGCTTCGGGCTCGCCACCGCAGGATTCATCGCCCACGGCCTGAGCTCGATCGCCCCCGTGGCGGCGATGTTCGTCTTCGCAATCCTTTACTTCGGCATCATCACCGATGCCGGCGTTCTCGATCCCATCATCAAGCGCATTCTGCGCGCGATCGGCCGTAAGCCGACGCGCATCGTAATGGGGACCACGCTGCTGGCACTGCTCGTGCACCTCGACGGATCGGGCGCGGTGTGCTTCCTCGTCGCCATCCCCACACTGCTGCCGCTCTACGAGCAACTGCGGATGGATCGCCGCGTACTCGCCTGCGCGGCCTCGATGGCCGCGGGGGTCAACTTCCTGCCGTGGACGGGCCCCACCATTCGCGCCTCGGCCGTCCTGCATATCTCCCCCGCCGCTCTCTTCCGTCCAATGGTAGGCGTGCAGCTCACGGGGCTCGTATTCATATTCTGTGTCTCCTGGTGGCTCGGGCGGCGTGAAGCGAAGCGACTCGAATCAGCCGCGCCCGCGCCCGACATCGTGCTCGCGCTCGAGCCGATATCGACTCCCGAGCGCGAGCGCCTGAAGCGCCCGCGCCTCTTCTGGCTCAACGTGCTGCTCACCCTCGCAGTGCTTGCGGCCATGATCAGCGGCGTGGTCGAGCCGGCGCTCGTCTTCATGATCGGCACGGCGATCGCGCTGGTGCTCAACTACCCCGATGTCGCGGAGCAACGCGCGCGTATCGATGCCCACGCCCGCGCCGCCCTGATGATGGCGAGCATTCTGTTCGCGGCCGGCACATTCACGGGCATTCTCTCGGGCAGCGGCATGCTCACCGCCATGGCCAGCGCGGCCGTATCGCACATTCCGCACCGCGCTGCGGCGTTCATTCCGGCCGGCCTCGGCGTCCTCTCGATGCCGCTCAGCCTGCTCTTCGATCCAGATTCCTATTACTTCGGGGTGATGCCCGTAATCGCCAAGGTATACGCAGGCCTCGGCGGCGCACCGATCGTGGTCGCGCAGGCCTCTCTCCTCGGCCAGATGACCACCGGCTTTCCTGTGAGCCCCCTCACTCCGGCGACCTTCCTCGTCTGCGGCCTCTCGGGCGTCGAGTTGGGCGACCACCAGCGATTCTCGATCCCATTCCTCTTCGCGGCCTCGATCGTGATGACCGCCGCCGCCATTGCCTTCGGGGTGATCCCGTCATGATCCATCGCCTCGCATCTCTCACCGCCTTCGTTCTCGTTGGATCCTTGTCCAACCCCGCCGTCGCAAGAGACTGCACGCAACTCGCTGAACTGCATCTGCCGGGAGTCACGGTCACCCGCGCCGATGCCCTGCCCGCCGGTCCGTTCCGGATTCCTGCGCTCGGTCCCATGCCCGCGCACACCGCGAGCCTCCCCGCATTCTGCCGCGTGTCAGGTAGCGTAGCGCCGCACATCGGTTTCGAGCTCTGGCTCCCCGCAGATCATTGGAATGGCCGTCTTCTCGCGCTTGGCAGCGGCGGCTTCGGCGGCTATATCGACTACTTCTCGCTCGCCCAACGGCTTCGCCAGGGTTATGCCGTCACCGCGAACGACACCGGCCACCAGGGCACGGGACTTCAGTGGATGCACGACCCCCAAGCGCTGCTCGCCTGGGGGCATGATGGCACTCACCGCGTAACCAGCCCGGCGAAGCAGCTCGTACGAGCGTATTACCGCACAACGCCCACCCACTCCTATTTCGTAGGATGTTCGACCGGGGGCGACCAGGCGATGGAAGAGGCGGAGTTCTACCCTCGAGACTTCGACGGCATCGTCGCCGAGTCCCCGGGAATGGATTACAGCCGGCTCATGCTGAGCTTTCTCTGGGGACTGAAGATCTCCACCACCAACGGCACGCTCTCGGATGCGAAGCTACAACTGCTGCACCGATTCGTGATGAGCCGATGTGACGGTCAGGACGGCCTGAAAGACGGTCTCCTGCAGCGCCCGCTCGCCTGCCACGTGAGCCTCGCGCCGCTCGTCTGCCATGGCAAGAATGATTCAACCTGCCTCACACCGGGCGAAGCGCGCACGGCCGAACTGATGTACCGAGGACCGCGTAACCCGCGCACCGGAGCCGAAGTCTATCCCGGCTTCGTGCCCGGATCGGAGGCCGATCCGGCCTATGGCGGGCGACTCGCCGCAGCGTATGGCTGGACGCTCATCCAAGGCTCGCTTGCCAAGCAGTATGCGATTCCACTTCTCGAGAACACGGTGTTCGGACCGAACTGGAACTGGAAGACATTCGATTTCGACCACGACGTCACTAAAGTCGAGAAAGCCCTCGCAGGCAGGATCGACGCGATGAATCCGGACCTGCGTCCATTTGCGGCACGCGGGGGCAAGCTCATCATGGTTCAGGGCTGGGGCGACCCCTACAACGCGCAGACGTTGCCCATCGAATATCGGGGGCAGGTCCTCGCCACTTTCGCCGGCTCCGGCGATCCAACAGAGGCGACACAGCGCGTCGATGGCTTCTACCGCCTGTTCATGGCGCCGGGAATGAGCCACTGCTTGTGGGGCCCGGGACCAAGTAAGGTCCATGCGCTCGCCGCCCTGAAGCGCTGGGTTGAAAAAGACGAAGCGCCCACCGAACTGATCGCGGCGCAAGTCACTCCGCCCTCTCTTACGCCTAAACCGGGCGCGATGCGCAGGCCGCTCTGCCCGTATCCGCAATACGCGCGATACGTAGGCGGTAATCCAAATGTCCCCGCAGCCTTTCGGTGCGCGTCACCCCCAGCGACCCACCGTTAGAATTCGCCACTGCGATCTCACAGCGACATTCAAGCGCATAGGCGCTACGTTGTAGGCTACAGCCGACTGCGAAGACCGGGATGGGCGCATGCGCCCGATCTGCCATTTGACTCGCCTACGGGCCGGAAGCGCTTCCTCGCATTGCTAGCGGGGAATCGGGGGCCGGCGCTGGTGCGGGGGCACCGGGCGGGGGCGCCAGTCCGTTGGAGTAGATGACACGCCCCTCGGGGTCTATGAAGACCGCATCGTACTGCGGCATGCGGTCGATGATCGCCAGAGTCTTCCGCGGCCCGAGGATGAAGGCGGTCTTCGACATGCCGTCGGTCTGTGTGGCGCTGGGGGCTATCACCGAGGCGCTGCGCACCAGTTGCGCGGAGTGTCCGGTGAAGGGACTCAGGATGTGATCGTAGCGCACGCCGTTCTGCACGAAGCCGCGGTAGTAATCGCCCGAGGTGGAGATGGCTTCGTTGGTGATCGGGATCATCGTCACCACCTTGCTCAGATCCCAAGGATCTCTGATGGCGACCATCCACGGCCGCCCTCTGCGATCGCCGAGTATGCGCGTGTCTCCGCCAGCCGTTACCAGCGCGTGGCGGATCCCCATGCGCTTCAAGATATCAATGCTGCGGTCGACCACGTAACCCTTCGCGATGCCGCCCAGGCCGATCGCCATGCCAGGCCGGGCGAAGCGGACGCTGTGATGGCGATCGTCGAGGATGAGCTGGCGCCAGCCGACGGTCGGCATCAGGGCCTGGATCTCCGCATCGGTGGGATGAATGTGCCGGCGGAAATGATAGAGTCGCCAGACCGACTCTATCGTGATATCGAACGCGCCGTCGGTGATCTTCGAGTAGTGGGTCGAGAGCTTGATGAGGTTGTAGAGCTCCGGGCTGACCACCACCGGATGCTGCGCCGCATGCTCGTTGATCTGCGAGAGCTGACTCTGCGGTTTGAAGTCGCTCATCACGTCATCGACGCGATGCATCTCCGCCATCACGGCATCGATCGCGGCGTTGGCATGCTTCGGGC
>DASVWT010000074.1:0-8885 GCA_036393055.1 Steroidobacteraceae bacterium | reverse complement strand
GCTCGCAGTCGTGGTCGACATGCGCTCGTTCGACACCGGCGACCGGCAGCGCAACGGCATCCTCGGCGGGAATGACTTCTTCGATGTCGCGCATTATCCGCAAGCGCGCTTCACCGCGAGCCGCATCGTGAAGACGGCAGGGGGCTACGAGGCGACGGGCTCGCTCACTCTGCGCGGCGTGACGCGCAACATCACCATCCCCTTCACATGGCGCACCGCGATGGTGCAGGGCCATCTCATCGGTTATCTCTCCGGCCAGACGACGCTGCAGCGGCTGGACTTCGGCGTGGGTCAGGGGCAGTGGCGATCGACGGAGTGGCTCGGCAATGCGGTCACGGTGCGTTACTCCCTGGAGTTGGTCCCCGCATCATGACGGCCTGGCGTGCAGCTTGGACGTGCAGAGGTCGTAGATCGATGCCATCAGCACCTGCACGGAGTGAGTCATGGCGATCTCGATGCCCTTCAGCGCCGCCTCCTTGATCGCGCCGGTCAGCAGATCGAGCTGCTCGGTCGACAGATTCTCCGGCAGCTTCGTGGTGATCTGCACGGTCGGGACTTCCTCCACGATCTCACGCAGTATCTGGTAGACACAATCCGCCTTGGCGCGCATGAGGGCCTCATCGTCGCCGAACAGCGAGCCTATGGCGACCAGACCGTCGACCGTCTTGGCCCGGGTCTGCTCCCACTCGCGCTCCGTGCCGAAGGCCACGTGTATGACCTCACCCATGACTATCTCTCTCGTCTCTTCCGGCGGGGGAGCCGACGCAAGTTCCGTGCCGACTGATCGGCTGCAGGACGAGCCGCATTCCCATGGCCTTCAGCAAGGCGGTTGCGCTCCGCAGCTCCGGGTTGCCGCGCCGACATAACGTGCGATAGAGGGAGTCGGCGCTGAGCTCCACTTTCTCCGCCAACCTGGGGCCACCCGAGGCGTGCGCGATGCGGCCCAGCGCAGCCGCCCACTCCTCCGGGGCGGCGTCCTCGAGCATCGCATTGAGGTAGGCGACAGCGAACTCATAGCGCGCCTGCGCGGACATCGGCGCCGGCGTGCGGATCTTCTTGCGGGCCATCTGGGCACTCCTCTGGTGGCAGCGGCAGACAGCGTAGCCCCGCGCTTTGCCGCGGGACAGGGGGCGTTCGGCACGCGTTTGCGCAGATTGGCAGGGTTTCGTAGGCGCCGGCAGCCCGCGGGAACGGGCTTTGCGCGTCTCGGGGAGGCGCACGCCGATACGCTGGGGGACGGCTATACTTCGAGCCGACAGCCTCATCGGCTATGAAGACAGGGGGGAGAGCCATGCTGGTCGTGACGACCGAAAGCGTGCCGGGTTACCGTGTCAAAGACGTCAAAGGCCAGGTGTTCGGCGTCGTGGTCCGAAGCCGCGGCCTCGGGGGCAACATCATGGCGGGTCTGCGCTCGCTCGTCGGCGGCGAGATCACCGAGTACACGCAGCTTCTCGAGGAGGCGCGGCGCCATGCGGTGGATCGAATGGTCAAGAACGCGACCCTCATGCAAGCCAACGCGATCGTCATGATGCGGTTCGACTCGGCGGAGATCGGGCAGACCATGAGCGAGATCGTCGCGTACGGGACGGCCGTGGTGCTGGAGAAGGCCGAAGGCTGATGCTGCGCGCGGTAGTCCTTGCGCTGGGTGTCATCGCCGTCGCGGGAGGGGCGTTCCTGCTGCGGGCAGCTCGTGTTGGAGCGGGCATCTATCTGCTCTGCCTCGGAGCGGCCATCATTCTCGGCACGATCTTCGAGCGCTGGCGCTATCGCAAGACGGCGCCCGCCGCCGCCCGATGGGAGCGCACCGGCGAGCGCTTCGAGGATCCGGCAACCGGCGAGACCCTGGAAGTTCATTACGACCGCGCCAGCGGTGAGCGGCGCTACGTGCGCAGCGGCGCAAGCATCCCGGGCGAGTAGTCATGGAGGCTTCACCAGAATCCACCGTCCCCCGGCCGACGGTATTCCTCAGCTACGCGTCGGAGGATCGACACGCGGCGCAATCCATCAGGGACGCTCTTCCGGGCTTCGGACTCGAGGTGTGGTACGACGAGAGCGATCTCGTCGGCGGCGACGCCTGGGACCAGAAGATCCGTCGCCAGATCCGCGAATGCGATTACTTCATGCCCATCATTTCGGCCCACACCGAGGCGCGGCATGAGGGATATTTCCGGCGGGAATGGCGCTTCGCGGTCGAGCGGACGCTCGACATGGCGGACGATCATGTCTTTCTGCTGCCCGTCGTCATCGACCAGACCGCCGAAGCTGGCGCGCGCGTGCCGGAGAAATTTCGTGCAGTCCAATGGCTGCGCCTGCGGGATGGGCAGCCGACCGCAGCGCTGGAGGCGCTCAGCCGCCGGCTGACCTCAGGGTGCGGACCGGCGCCTTCGAATACCGAGCGCCCGCGGACGGGCGCGGCGGACGGTGCAGGCACGCCGGCAAAAGAAGCCCGCGGCGCACCGCCGCAACCTTTCCCACCATTTCCCCGCGAGGAGCCGGGGCAGCGGGTCCGCTTCGGGTTCCAGGTGATCGGGTGGACCCTCCAGTCGGCATGGCTCGCTTTCAAGCGCCTGCCCCGGTGGGTGCGCGTACTGGCCTACGCCTGGCTCTTGATCGTGGTCGTCTCGCGCGGTTGCACCTCCTCGCACGACCGACGCGCGCCACAGCTCTCTGCCTCACAGGAGCAGAAGCTCGCACAGATCGGGGCGAGTCATCCCGGGGCCTGGACGGCTGCCGATGCGGCGCAACTGATCGCCCAGGTCGCGAAGGAGCTGCCCGCAGAAGCTGCGGACGCCTCTTCCGGGTACGCCCCGGTGCTCGCCATTCCCTTCGCCGTACCCGCGAGCGCCGGCAGAGCCGCGCAGAAGCTCGCCGGCTCGGCGTTTGCCGAGCTGTATGGCCGGCTCGCCGTCGCCCGTCATGGACGAGTGGCATTGGGAGACTCGCCGCTGCCCGGTCTCGATGCAACCGCCGCGTTGCAACAGGGACGTGCCCACCACTCGACTTACATCGTCTACGGCGCCGTAACCGGCAGCGCGCCGGATCTGCAGCTCACGGTGAAAGTCATCGCGGCGCAGGACGGCTCGTCGGTATGGTCGGAATCCTATCCGGTGGCGGAGGCGGACGCCGCCGACATCGCGGCCAAAGTGAGCGCTCGCGTGCCGCGCAAAGCGCGGCCTGACTAACGGTCGGCGCGGATCAGCAGGGCGTGGATGTTGGCCGTGCGAAGCTGCTCGCGAACCTTCGCAAGCTGAGTGTCGGTGAGGGGGCCGATGCGGACGCGGTTCCAGGTCCGGGAGCCCTCGGCGACACGCTGCACCTGCGCGGCGATGCCGGCGCGAGCCAGGCGCGCCCGAACCTGATCGGCTTCCGCACCGCTGAGATAGGAGCCTACCTGCAGCAGGTATGAGGGGCGGGAGCCCGCCGTGCGCGCTGCCTGGGCCTGGGCGGCCGCCGGCGGCGGTGCGTGCGAGCGATGGTCATCGTCGTGCGGGACGGGGACCTTGAAGCTCGGCAACATCCTGTAAAAATCGTACTTCGGCGCGGGCGAGGCGCCGTGGGCCGAAGCGGTGGCAGCCGACGCCGCACCGGAGCCGCTGCCTGCGGTGCCTGCATCGCCGCCAACGCTGTTGGATGAGGTGTCATCTGGCGCGGGTGCATGGGGCTCGGCGACCCGCGCCGCACCGCCTGCGCCGGAATGCGCGCCGGAGATTGTTGCCGCCCGATGGCGCGCATGGGCGCCGGCGATCATGAAAGCGGCGCTGGCGAGCACGGCACCCACGAGGACGCCGAGGCCGAATTGCTTCAGTTTCGCAGCGCTCGAGCTGCGGGACGGCCGCTTGTAGTCGCGCGTGGTGAGGCGGGGCATGCTGCTACATGCTCTCCGGCGCCGAGACTCCGAGGAGCGTGAGGCCGTTGCGGATGACCTGCTGCACCCCGAGCACCAGCGCGAGGCGCGCGTTACGCGTCCTGGAGTCCCCGACGATGAATTGTTCCGCGTTGTAGTAGGTGTGGAGCGTGTTGGCCAGCTCCCGCAGGTAATGCACGATGGCGTGCGGAGCGCGATTCAGCGCCGCCTGCTCGAGCACTTCCGGATAACGCACCAGCGAGCCCAGCACCGCCTGCTCGTGCGGCCCGGTGAGAAGCGACACGCCGGCGAGCCCCTCGGCGCGGTCGAAGGACAGTCCGCGGGCGGCGAGCTGCTTCATGACGCTCGCGACGCGGGCGTGCGCGTACTGGATGTAGTAGACCGGATTCTCATTGGTGCGCGACTTCGCGAGCTCGAGGTCGAAGTCGAGCGGCTGGTCGTGGCTGCGCATCAGATAGAAGAGCCGGCAGGCGTCGTTGCCGACTTCAGAGCGCAGCTGGCGCAAAGTCACGAACTGCGCCTCGCGCTTGCCCATCGGCACCTTCTCGCCGCCGCGGAACAGGCTCACGAACTGGATCAGGTTTACCTCGAGGCAGTCCCCGGGCTCGCCCATGGCGGTCAGCCCCGCCCGCACGCGCGCCACATAGCCGTGATGATCGGCGCCGAGCACGTCGATCAGGCGTTGGAACCCGCGCTCCCGCTTCTCCAGGTGATACGCGATGTCGGAGGCGAAATAGGTCTTCTGCCCGTTCTCGCGCACGACCACTCGATCCTTCTCGTCGCCGAAGTCCGTGGCGCGAAACCAGGTCGCGCCGTCCTTGGCGTAGAGGCGCGACTCCCGCTGCAGGCGCGCGAGCGCCCGGTCGATGGCCCCGCTCTGCTCCAGCGCGTGCTCGGAATACCAGCGGTCGAAGGTCACGCCGAACTGGCCGAGATCGTCGCGGATGTCGCCGAGCATTGCCGCCAGCGAGCACTCGAGCACGCGGCCGAACGCCTCCGCCCCGATGAGCTCACGCGCACGCGCGATCAGCGCGTCGATGTAGACCTCCTTGTCTCCTGCCGGCGCATCCGGCGGCAGCCCGGCGAGCACGGTGGCCGAGGGGTGCCTCAGCCCCTCCCCTTCGGCCGCGCGAATCTTCTGCGCCAGGTCGCGGACATAGTCGCCCCGGTAACCGTTCTCCGGAAACGGCAGCGTCTCGCCGCAGGCTTCCAGGTACCGAGCCCACGCGCTCACGGCGAGAATATCGACCTGCCGGCCCGCGTCGTTTATGTAGTACTCGCGAGATACGTTGAATCCGACGGCAGCGAGGATGTTTGCCAGCGTGGCTCCGTAGGCGGCTTGCCGTCCGTGCCCGACGTGCAGCGGCCCCGTCGGATTGGCGGACACGAACTCGAGCAGGACCCGCTCTCCCCGGCCGAGACTGCCATTGCCATCTGACCGGCCGTAGTGCTCACCGCGCTCGTGGATCGCGGCCAGCTCACGGCCATACGCATCGGGGGTCAGAAAGAAGTTGATGAAGCCGGCGCCGGCGATCTCGGTACGCGCAACCAGCGGGCTCGCCGGCAAAGCGGCGATGATCTTCTGCGCCAGCTCCCGCGGCTTGCAGCCGGCGGCCTTCGCGAGGCGCAGCGCCGCATTCGTGGCGAAATCGCCATGCTGCGGATCGCGGGTGCGCTCGAGGGTGAGCGCCCCCGGCGGCGGCGGCTCGGGCAGCGCGCTGCCGACGAGCGATGTGACTGCGCTCGCGAGGAGCTGCTCGATTTCCGTCTTCAAGAGATCAACTGGTGCCCAGGGAATGAAGCGCGAAATTCTAGCCGAACGGGCGCGCTGCTTCGAAGGATCGTGCGAAAGCAGGCGCTGGAGCGGCGGTTTCCTGGCGCGCGTCCTCTTGCGCTAGCGGATCTCAGGGGGCTCCGCCGTTCCCTGGGCCGCGGGACGGCAAGAGTGACGGGCTGGCTGCGCACAAAATCGCAGGAGCGATTTGCGCCAATCAAAAAATCTCGATGGGATCGACGTCCAGATCCCAGCGGACGCGGCGCGCGCCAGGCAGGGACTCGAGGACCGGCAGCCACGCGTCCAGGAAGCGATGCAGCGCCGCGCGGTCGGCGCTTTCGACCAGCAATTGCGCGTGATACCGCCCGGCGCGCTTGGCCATCGCGGCGGGAGCGGGGCCGAGGAGGCGAATCGCACGCCACTGTGTGCGGCTGGCGGAGCCCCCGGCGTTTCGGCCGGCACGCAGATCTTCGGCGGACGCTCGCGCCTCCGTCAGGAACTGCAGCGCGGCCTCCGCCGTCTTGGCCGAATCGCGCACGGCGGCAAGCCGGCTGAAAGGCGGCCAGGCGGCCTGGCTGCGCTCGGCGAGCGCCGCGCGGGCAAAGCCCTCGTAACCCGCCGAGAGCAGGCTGAGCAGCAGCGGGTGGTCGGGGAATTCCGTCTGGATGAGCACCTCGCCCGCTTTCTCGCCCCGGCCCGCGCGGCCGGCCACCTGCACGATGGTCTGCGCCAGCCTCTCGGGCGCGCGGAAATCGGTGCTGAAGAACCCCTGGTCCGCATTCAGCACGACGACCAGTGTTACGTTGGGGAAGTCGTGCCCCTTCGTCACCATCTGCGTGCCGACGAGGATGCGCGCCTCCCCGGTTGCCATCCGACGCATGGCTTCCTCCATGTCTCCGCGGCGTCTGACAACATCGCGGTCCAGGCGTATACAGGCCACATCCGGGAAGAGTTCCGCGAGCGTCTCCTCGATCCTCTCCGTCCCCTGGCCGACGGCCTTGACCGCGAATCCGCATTGCGGACAGCGCTCGGGCAGCGCGGTGTCGGCCCCGCAGTGATGGCACCGCAGGCGTGCGGCCCCGAGATGCACCGTGAGCCGCGCATCACACTCGCGGCACGGCGCGATCCAGCCGCAGGCGGTGCAGAGCAGTGTCGGCGCGTAGCCCCGGCGATTGAGGAAGACCAACACCTGCCCGCCGGCCTCGAGGTGCCGCTCGACCGCCTGGACCGCCGGCGTCGAGATGCCTGCGCGCACAGCACTCGATCGCAGGTCGATCAGCGAGAGGTGCGGGGGCGCCGCCGCCGCGGCCCGCCGAGTCAACATCAAGCGCGTATAGCGGCCGGTCGCGACGTTCTGCAGCGTCTCGAGCGCGGGCGTCGCGGATCCCAACACCACCGGCACGGCGGCGCGCTGCGCGCGCACGACCGCAAGATCGCGCGCGGAATAGCGGAAGCCCCCCTCGTGCTGCTTGAAAGACGAGTCGTGCTCCTCATCGACGATGATCACGCCCAGGTCCGGCACGGGAGCGAACACCGCGGAGCGAGTGCCGAGGATGATCCGCGCCCGCCCGCTGAAGGCTTCTCGCCAGGCGGCCAGCCGCTCATGGTCGGTGAGGGCCGAATGCAGGACGGCCATCGGCACGGCGAAACGCTGACGGAAGCGGCCGACGAGCTGCGGCGTGAGCCCGATCTCCGGCACGAGCACGAGGGTGTTGCGGCCGAGCCGCAGGACGCTCTCGCATACCCTCAGGTAGACCTCCGTCTTCCCGCTGCCGGTTACGCCCTGCAGCACGAACCCGCCATAGGCGCCCAGCGAGCCACAGATTGTCTCGACAGCGAGACGCTGCTCCTCGTTCGGCTCCGGGCCCTGACTCACCGCTGCCGCCGCGATCTCGTTCCCGGCGTCCGGCGCCGCGCTAGTCTCGATGGCCACCACCCACCCGCGCGCGATGAGCGTGCGCGCCGCCTCTCGCCATGACTGCAGCCTCTCGTCGAGCTCGACTGCCGTGAGCCCAGGCGCCCGCGCGCACGGCTGGGCTTCGCCGCTGAGATCCACGGAATCCCGCTCTGCGAGCGCAGCCAGCAACTGCCGTTGCCGCGGCGCGCGGCGGGGCTCGCCTCCCACCATCGCCACCCGGCCGGCGGGCGTGAGGAGCCAGCGCTCTTCCACGGGATCGACTGCGGCACCCAGCCGCAGTGCCTTCGGCAGCGCGGCAGCCAGCACCTCGCCGATGGGATGGTGGTAATACTCCGCCGCCCAGCGCAGCAGGGAGAGAGTCGTAGCATCGATCAGTGGCCTGGAATCGAGCAGCTCCAGCACCGATTTGAGCCGATCGTCCGGGATCTCGGAGGTATGCCCCACCTCCATCACCACGCCCTCCAGCCGCCTGCTGCCAAAAGGCACCCGCACGCGCATGCCGGGCTCGATACCCCCGGGAGGCGGGTCTGGCAGCTCGGCGCGGTAATCGAACAGGCGCCTGACAGGCGTGGGCAGGGCCACGCGTACGACGGAGACGGAGCTCATGGATACAGGTGAATCAGAGGCTTACGCGGGCAGCCTCCTCCGTCAACCGTACCTGTCGCAGTCGCGTTGTACCTGTTATGCCAGAGTTTGCTACGCTCGCGCCGCCTTATAGCATGCCGGCTGCCTCTCACGGCGACGTGGATCTGTCGGACTCCTCCAGCAATGCCCGGTGCAGAGCGCTTAGCCAGTTCCTGGCAGGCGTGGAGCTTCGCGCGCTCAAGATCGCCCAGGCGGCCCTGCGGCAAGAGGACGATGCGCTCGATGCCGTGCAGGATGCCATGCTGCAGCTTGCGCGCGCCTATTCCGGCCGCCCCGCCGAGGAATGGAAACCGCTCTTCTACCGCATCCTGGAGAACCGCATCCGGGACATGCAGCGCAGACGGACCGTGCGCAACCGGGTGATGGCCTGGCTGCCCTTCAGATCCGATCCCGACGAGGACCCGCCGGATCCGGTTGCGGAAGCACCCAGCGACGAGCCGCCGCCGGTGCGCCGGCTGGAGATCGACGAGGCGATGTCGGCGCTGCAGAAGGCATTGGAGAAGTTGCCCAGGCGCCAGCAGCAGGCTTTCCTGCTGCGCACGCTGGAAGGGCTCGATGTGGCGCAGACGGCCCGCGCCATGGGATGCTCGGAGGGAAGCGTCAAGACGCATTACTTTCGCGCGCTGCAGACGCTGCGCGCGCAGCTCGGAGAACTCTACGTATGAGCCGGGACCTGAACGGCA
>DASVWT010000073.1:0-2866 GCA_036393055.1 Steroidobacteraceae bacterium | reverse complement strand
GATATTGCCATGGAGCGCGAATCCGCTATAGTTCGCTGCCTTGCTCCGTGCCCGTGATGCACTTAGCTATTGATTTAACTCAGGATTTGCACCGCTAGATGTCGGAACGAGACAACGAGAGCTTCGATCTCGACGAGGAATTCCTGGGCGGGCCCCCGGAGGACAGCACCGACTACGACCGGCTGCTCGACCGGGTGGACAAGCGTGCCCGCAATCAGGTGAAGCGCGGCAAGGCTGCGTGGAGCCGGCTGGAAGAGGTCCTCGCGGACAAGAAGCTCGAGAAGGACCTCAAAGACTTCGACGAAGAGCTTTAGCAGCGCTGCACCAGGCGAGCAGGGCGGCCCAGGCGGCGCCTTCGGGGGACTGCTCGATTCTGCCCCATCCGGCGACCGTCCCCCGGCGCCGCTACCTGCGGAATAGTTTCGTGACTCGCACCGCATCCGACTGGATCGTCCTCAAATTCGGGGGGACCAGCGTCTCTTCGCTCGCCAACTGGCGCAACATCGCCAAGGTGGCCGCCCAGCGGCGCGCCGAGGGCGCCCGGGTGCTCATCGTGCACTCCGCGGTCACCGGAATCACGGACCGGCTGGAGAAGCTGCTCGCGGCCGCGCGGGGCGAGGCTCAGGAGGAGGAGCTCAAGACCATCGAGGAGCGGCACCGGCGCCTGGTCGCGGAGCTCGGCATCCCGCTCGGGCCGGATTGCGAGCGGCAGCTCAAGGAGCTCCGCCAGATCGCATCGGGCATCGCTCTCATCGGCGAGGTGAGCGATCGCACGCGCGCCCGTGTCATGTCGGCCGGGGAGCTGCTGGCGACGGAGATCGGCGCCCGCTTCCTGCGCGCTCAAGGGTTGCAGGTCGACTGGGCCGACGCGCGCAGCATGCTCCTCGCCGAGGAGCGCGGCGCATCCGCCAAGGCCAGCGTCCTCTCCGCCACGTGCAGCTTCGCTCCCGACGGGGATCTGGAGCAACGCCTGGGAAATCTCGCACCCATCGTGGTCACGCAGGGCTTCATCGCGCGCGACAACGACGGCAATACGGTGCTCCTCGGCCGCGGCGGCTCGGACACCTCCGCCGCTTACCTAGCCGCGAAGCTGCGCGCGCGGCGGCTCGAGATCTGGACCGACGTGCCCGGCATGTTCAGTGCCAACCCGCGCTCGACGCCGACCGCCCGCCTGCTGCGCTCGCTTCACTACGATGAGGCGCAGGAGATCGCCACCAGCGGCGCCAAGGTCCTGCACCCCCGCTGCATCCTGCCGGCGCGCCAGTATCGGATTCCGCTGCACGTCTATGCGACACAGGCGCCGGACCTGGAAGGCACGGTGCTCAGCGCCGAAGGCAGCGATGGCACCGGGCAGGTGAAAGCGGTGTGCACCAAGAAGGGCATCACCCTGGTCGCGCTCGAGAGTCCCGGCATGTGGCATCAGGTGGGATTCCTCGCCGATGCCTTCCAGGTCTTCAAGAGCCATGGCATGTCGGTGGACCTGGTCTCGACCTCGGAAACCAACGTCACGGTGTCGCTCGATCCGGCGGCCAACACCCTGGATGAGAGCCTGCTCGCCGGTCTCGTGAGCGACCTGTCGCGCCTGTGCCGGGTGCAGGTGATAGGACCTTGCGCCTCGGTCAGCCTGGTAGGACGCAACATCCGCGCTATCCTGCACCAGCTGGGCGGCGCATTCGAGTTCTTCGAGGAGCAGAAGATCTATCTGGTCAGCCAGGCGGCCAACGATCTCAACTTCACCTTCGTGGTCGATGAATCCCAGGGCGACCGTTTGGTCGATCAGCTGCACGAGCTGCTGATCCGGCCGGTACCGGGCGACCGGGTGCTCGGGCCCACGTGGGAGGAGCTCTTCGCCAAGCCGCAGGACGGTGTGGCGCGCGCGAGGAGCCCGTGGTGGCGGCAGAAGCACACCGAGGTGCTCGCCGCGCTCGGTGATCGGGATGCTGCCTACGTCTATCATCTCGACACCGTGCGCGCGGCGGCGCGGGCGCTGCGGGCGATGAGCTCCCTCTCGCGGGTGCACTACTCGATGAAGGCCAACTCGCATCCGGCGCTGCTCGCGGCGGTGCGCGCAGAGGGCATCGAGCTGGAGTGCGTGGCGCGCCCGGAGGCGGAGCGGGCGCTCGCGTTGTTTCCGGACCTGGATCCGGGGCGCGTGCTCTACACGCCGAACTTCGCCTCCCGTGAGGAATATGCGTGGGCGCTCGAGCGCGGCCTGCAGGTCACCGTGGACAACCTCTACGCGCTGTCCGAGTGGGGGCGCCTCTTCCGCGATCGGGAGATCTTCGTGCGGATCGATACCGGGGTGGGCGCCGGGCATCATCATCACGTGCGCACTGCGGGCGCGCACGCCAAGTTTGGCGTGCCCGTCGAGGACCTCGAGCGGCTGGCGCGGGAAGCACGCAAGGCGGACGCGCGCGTGGTGGGTCTGCAGGCCCACGTGGGCAGCGGCATCTTCGATGTCACCACCTGGCAGCGGACCGCACGGCAGCTTGCGGGTCTCGCGCAGCGCTTCGATACGGTGCGGGCGATCGACGTCGGCGGCGGCCTCGGCGTGCCCGAACGCAGCGAGCAGCCGGGCCTGGACCTCCAAAAGCTCGATACCCTGCTCTCGGCAGTGCGTGCCGAGCATCCGCAGCTGGAATTCTGGATGGAGCCTGGCCGCTACCTCGCCGCTCCGGCCGGCGTGCTGCTCGCCCGAGTGACCCAGCTGAAGAGCAAGGGAGACGTCCGCTACGTCGGCGTTGCAACCGGCATGAACTCCCTGATCCGTCCGGCACTCTATGGTGCATACCATGAGATCGCCAATCTGACGCGCCTCACCGAGCCGGCCACGGAGCTCGTCAACGTCGTGGGTCCCATCTGCGAG
>DASVWT010000072.1:0-5029 GCA_036393055.1 Steroidobacteraceae bacterium | reverse complement strand
CGGATTCGCTCATAGCGTGAGCCTGGTGGTTCCCGGCTTCGGGCACGGCCAGCTCACCGATCCCTGCATGGCGGGCGTGATGGCGCAGTTCGTGCGCCGCGCGTCGGTTTCCGGCCTCGACACGGCCTGCACCGGCAATCTGTCGCCCATGCCCTTTTTCCTGACGCGGAACGGGCCGGCGCCTTGATCGAAGCCGAGGGGCTGGCCAAGCGATTCGGCACGGTCACGGCGGTGAGCGGCGTGAGCCTGCGCGCCCTCGACGGCCGCATCACCGGGCTGCTCGGGCCCAACGGCGCCGGCAAGTCGACCACGTTGCGCATTCTCTATACCGTGTTGCCGCCGGATTCCGGCGATGCCCGGATCGACGGCATCAGTGCTGTTGTGGAGCCGCTCGCCGCCCGCCGCCGCATGGGCGTGCTTCCTCACGGAGCGGGTCTGTATCCAAACCTGACCGCACGGGAGAATGTCATCTACTTTGGCGCGCTGCACGGACTTGCGCGCACCGAGCGCCGCACCCGGGCGGCGCAGCTGATCCGACAGCTCGACATGGAGGAGTTCGCGGACCGGCCGGCCCGGGGGTTCTCGCAGGGACAGAGGATCAAGACCGCGCTGGCGCGCGCGCTGATTCATCGACCGCGCAACATCCTGCTCGATGAGCCGACCAACGGCCTGGATGTCATGGCGGTGCGGTCGCTGCGCGCGCTGCTGCAACGGCTGCGCGAGGAAGGTCATTGCATTCTCTTCTCCAGCCACGTGATGCAGGAGATTGCCGCGCTCTGTGACGAGGTGGTCGTCATCGCTCACGGCCGCGTCGCCGCCCAGGGCACTCCCGCGCAGTTGCGCAGCCGCGCGGGGACCGAGTCGCTGGAGGAAGCCTTCGTGCAGCTGGTGGGAGCGGCCGGCGGTGCACTCGACGCCGAGGAGGCCCGGCGATGATGGCCATCTGGCGGGTGTTCCTCAAGGAGGTCAGGGAGAACCTGCGCGACCGGCGTACCCTGATCTCCGCCTTGATCTTCGGCCCGCTGTTCGGTCCCGTCCTGGTAGCGAGCGCGCTCTCGTTGAGCTTCCGCGGCGCAGGCGCCCAGGGGGAGCGGCCGCTGTACCTGACGGTCTCCCACGCGGAGCGCGCGCCGGATCTGTTGGCATATTTGCGCCAGTACGATGTCAGGATAAAGACGGTCGAGGAGGACCGGGCGGCGGCGCGGCGCGAGGTGGCGGCGCACCGCGCCGAGGAAGTGCTGCTCGTGCCGGATGACTTCGGCCCGCGGCTCCAGGCCGGGCGGCCCTCGCCGCTGCTGCTGTTCGCCGACGAGTCCGAGACCCGCGCCGCCGCCAGCGTGGAGCGGATTGCCGCCATCATCAATCAGTACGGCGCCACCCTCGCACGCCTGCGCCTGGTCGCACGTGGCCTGGACCCGATGCTCACCGTGCCGATAGTGCTGCATCCCATCGATATTTCCACGCCGGCGGCCCGCTCGGCGCTGGCGCTCGGTGCCCTGAGCTATCTGGTACTGCTCACGATGCTGATGGGTGGCATGTATCTGGCGATCGCCGCCACCGCCGGCGAGCGGGAGCGCGGCTCGCTGGAGCCGCTGCTGACCGTGCCAGTGCGCCGCGAGCACCTGATATACGGGAAGATCCTGGCGGCGTGCGCCTATATGACGCTCTCGCTGGTGTTGACGGTAACAGCCTTTGCCGTGGCGCTGCGCTTCGTCGGCCTCGAGCGCTTCGGCATGAGCGCGGACTTCGGGCCGCGGGTCGCGGCGGCAATCGTGCTCGCCTGCCTGCCCCTCGTACCGTTCGGCGCCGCATTGATGACCCTGGTGGCCGCCTTCACGCGAAGCTACCGCGAGGCGCAGACCTATGTCGGTCTGGTGCTGCTGGTTCCGACCCTGCCGCTCGTGTTCGCCGCCGTTCTCGGGCTGCAGCCGCGCGCGGCTCTCATGGCGGTTCCATCCCTCGGCCAGCAGTTCCTCATCCTGAGTCTCATCAGAATGCAGCCGCTGCCGGCGGCGTATGTAGCGCTCTCGGTCGTCTCGACGCTCGCTCTCGGAGCGCTGTTGGTCTTCGCCGCAGGCCGGCTCTATCGCCGCGAGGCATTGCTGGGGTAAGCGGCACTCGCATGTAGAATGGCAGCATGAGACTGCTCGTCGCATTGGCGCTGGCTGCCGCTTCTTCCTGGGCAATGGCCCAGCCCTCCCCGGCGTACCCGCCGGTGCCGCCGCCTCGGCCGGCCACCATTCAGGTGACGGGCCGGGCCAAGGTGACGCAGATTCCGGATCGAGTCTACATCGATATCGGCGTGACCACCCAGGCGCCGAAATCCGAGGCCGCCGCTGCGCAGAACGCCAGTCGGCTCTCGGTGGTGATCGCGGCGCTGAAGCGCGCGGCCGGCCCCGGTGCGCAGCTCACCACGACGGAGTATTCCGTCGCGCCCAACTACAACTATCCCCGGGACGGCGGTACGCCCACGATCGCGGGGTACACGGTCAGCAACGTGGTCCGGATCAGGCTGGACAACCTCCACAAGATAGGCCCGGTGATCGATGCGGCGACCCAGGCTGGATCCAATAACGTGCGGGATATCAGCTTCGCGCTGCGCGACGAGCAGGCTCCACGGAGCGAGGCCCTGCGTGAGGCCGCTCTGGAGGCGCGCCAGGACGCCGAGGCGCTGGCCAATGCGCTGGGCGTGCGGATCGTGCGGGTGCTGTCCGTCAGCGAGGAGAGCCCTCCAGTGGGTCCGATCTTCCCACAGACCCGGCAGTTTGCCGCCAAGGTGGCGGCCGCGCCCGCCACCCCCGTCGAGGCGGGCACCATAGACGTCGACGCCACAGTCAGTCTCACTGTGGAAGTCGCCCCCGAGAAGCGCTAGGCTGTTTTGGGCCGGGTTCGGCGCTCACGCGTCGCAATGTCGGAGGTGGACCATGACTACCGTGCGTCACCTGCTCGATCGCAAGGGTCGGGCTCTCTTTACCATCGAGCCCGAGGACCCAGTGCTCGAAGCCATCCGGATGATGGCCGACCATCACGTCGGCGCGCTTCTCGTGATGCGCGGGACGGAGCTCGCCGGCATCGTGTCGGAGCGCGACTACGCCCGCAAAGTCGTCCTGCTCGGCCGCTCCTCGGCGGAGACCCCGGTGTGGCAGATCATGACATCGCCGGTCATCACGGTCTCATTCCACACGCCGGTGCAGGACTGCATGCGGCTGATGACGGAGCGCCGCATCCGCCATCTCCCCGTTTTGGACGGCGGCCGGGTGGCAGGCATGATCTCGATCGGCGACCTGGTGAAGGCCGTGATGGAGGAGCAGCAGCAGACCATCGAGCAGCTGGAGAGCTACATTCACAGTTGAGGCGTGAGGCCCCGTAGCGCTATTTCCTCCAGTACGTCCGCGTAAACAGCACGATCACGCTGAAGATCTCCAGGCGGCCGAGGAGCATCGCGGCCGTGCAGATCCAGGTCTGCACCGGCGTCAGCGCATACAGGTTCCAGGCGCTCTGGCCGGGAAGGCCGAAGGCGGTGTTGTTGATGGAGGCGACCACCACGCGGAATGCCCAGTCGAAGCTCATTCCGGTGAGCAGCATCGCGAAGGTGAGGAGCGAGACCATCATGAAGTAGAGGAAGATGAAGGCCAGCACCGCGTCCGCGGCGCGCTCCGGCACGGGCCGGCCGCCGATGCGCACGGGCGCCACGGCACTGGGGTGTACCAGCAGCTTCAGCTCCCGCCCGGCCTGCCGGGCCAACACCAGCGTGCGGAACATCTTGATGCCGCTGCCGGTCGATCCCGTGTTGCACACGATGCCGGAGAGAAACAGCATCCAGATGGGCGCGAACACCGGCCAGGTGGTGAAGCCGGTCGGACCCACCGTCACCCAGCCCGTAGTGGTCGCCACCGACACCACGTTGAAGGCAGCATAGCGAAGCGAAGTGCCGAATGTCGGATAGACGCCATCCCATGTCAGCAGGCCCGCGACGAAAACCACGCTCGCCGCGATGAGGACCGCGGCCGTCTTCACCTCGGGATCGTGACGATAGGGCTTCAGCGACAGCCTCCTGAGCGCCACGAAGTGCCGCGCGAAATTGAGTGCGGCGATCAGCATCAGCACGATCAGCACCAGCTCGATGGCCGCCGAGTGGAAATATCCGATGCTGGCATCGTGCGTCGAGAACCCGCCGAGCGCTACGGCGGAGAACGCGTGACAGACCGCATCGAGCCACGTCATGCCGCAGAGCCGCAGGGCCAGAACGCCGCTCAGGGTGAGCAGTGCGTAAACCAGCCAGAGCGATCGCGCCGTCTCCGTGATGCGAGGAGCCAGCTTCTCGTCCTTCACCGGACCCGGAGCCTCGGCCTTGGAGAGCTGCATGCCCCCGACCCCGAGAAGCGGCATGACCGCGACCGCCACCACGATCACCGCCAGGCCCCCGAGCCATATGAGCGAATGGCGCCAGAACAGGATCGAGGGCGCCATTGAGTCGAGCCCGTCGAGCACCGTCGAGCCGGTGGTGGTGAGGCCCGACATCGCCTCGAAGAAGGCGCGGGTGAAGCTCAGCCCCGGCAGCGTGAGAAGGAACGGCAGCGCGGCGGAGGCGGCGAGCAGGATCCAGCCGAGCGTCACCAGAAGGAAGCCGTCTCGCGGCTTGAGCTCCCGCCGATATCGCAGGGTCGCGGCCGCGAGCGCGGCACCGGCGGCAACCGTGACCGCCGCCGCCAGCAGAAAGCGAATCCAGAGCCCGTCGCCGGTCGCCAGCGAGCAGCCGATCGGCAGAATGTAGGCAAGCCCGAAGGCGGCGAGGATGATCCCGAGGAAGTGCGCGATGCCGAGCAACGTCGTCGCCTGATCCCGAGCTCAGGGACGCATCGCACGCATGAACAGCCGCTCCACTGCCTCGATGTGGCGGCGGTCGGAGAGGAAGAGGATCAAGTGATCCCCCGACTGCACCAAGGTGTCGTGGTGCGCCATGATCACCTGCTCGCCGCGCACGACCGCACCTATGGAGGAGCCTTCCGGCAGAGGGATCTCGCAGACC
>DASVWT010000071.1:0-3815 GCA_036393055.1 Steroidobacteraceae bacterium | reverse complement strand
CGACGTACGGCTCCGCGCGCGCCTACAGCGGCCTCTCGCTGCTCGATTTCCTCAAGCGGATCACCGTGCAGGAGCTCTCGCCCGCGGGTCTGCGCACCCTCGGGCCGGTCGCCATCACGCTGGCGCGGCTCGAGGGGCTCGACGCTCACGCCGGTGCCGTGACGCGCCGGCTGGCCGCACTCGCCGCCGAGGATGGCCTCGCCGGCGGCGATGCCGCAAAGCCTCTCGCGGGGAGCATGCCGTGAGTTGGGTCCAGGAGCTCGCGCGGCCCGACATCGTGGCGCTCAAGCCCTACGAGCATGCCTCGTGGGAACCGAGTCTCGAGCGCCTCCATGCCAACGAGCTGCCGTGGCGCCCCGCGAATGACGACTCGCACGCGGGCCTCAACCGCTACCCGGAGCCGCAGCCGCGGGCACTCGTCGAGGGGCTGGCGGCGCTCTACGACGTCGCTCCCGCCTCGGTCCTCGTGGGGCGCGGCAGTGACGAGGCGATCGACCTGCTCACACGGGCCTTCTGCCGCGCCGGCCGCGATGCGGTGCTGGTTTGCCCGCCTACTTTCGGCATGTACTCCGTCAGCGCGCGGATCCAGGGCGCGGAGGTCCTGCAAGTGCCCCTGCGGGCGGCGGATGGTTTCGCGCTCGATGAGCAGGCGCTGATCGAGCGCTGCACCCCGGCGGTGAAGCTGGTCTTTCTCTGCTCACCGAACAACCCGACCGGGAACCTGCTCGATGAGGCGGCGATGATGCGCCTCGCGCAACGGCTGTCGGGCCGCGCGCTGCTCGTCGTCGATGAAGCCTACATCGAGTTCGCCACGCGGCCGAGTCTCGCGCGGCTCGTGGGGGCGCTGCCCAACCTGGCGATCCTTCGCACCCTATCCAAGGCGCACGGCCTCGCCGGGGCGCGCTGCGGCGCGCTCATCGCCGATCCGCAGATCATCGCCCTGCTACGCAAGATCATCCCGCCCTACGCCATCCCGCAGCTGACCCTGGAGGCGGTGCTCGAGCGGCTGACACCGGCGGCTCGCGCCGAGTCCCGCAGGGGGCTCGAGGTGCTGCTCGCCGAGCGCGAGCGGCTCTCGCGGGCGCTGCCGCGCCTGACCCGCGTCGCGAAAGCCTGGCCCAGCGACGCCAACTTCATACTCGTGGAATTCGAGGATGCGGGGGCGGCCCTGGCGCTCGCCCGGGAAGCGCACCTCCTGATTCGAGATGCGCGCGGCTACCCGGGACTCGGTCGGGCTCTTCGCATCACGGTAGGAACCCCGGAGCAAAACGCCCGATTGCTGGAGGCATGGCAGTGACCCTTCCCGCAGCCACGCTCTTCATCGATCGCGACGGTACCCTGGTGGAGGAGCCCTCCGACGAGCAGGTCGACTCCCTGGAGAAGATACGCTTCATGCCTGGGGTATTCGCCGCCCTGGCAGACCTCAGGCGCCACGGCTATCGCCTGGTGATGGTCACGAACCAGGACGGCCTCGGGACCGCATCGTTTCCGCGCGCCGCATTCGAGCGGCCGCAACAGCTCATTCTCGAGACCTTCGGCTCTCAGGGGACCGAGTTCGATGCGGTATTCGTGTGTCCGCATTTCAAGAGCGACGGCTGCAGCTGCCGCAAGCCCAACACCGGCCTGGTGGCGGACTACATTCGCACGAGCGGCGTCGATCTCTCCTGCAGCGCGGTGGTCGGCGACCGGGACAGCGACCTGCAGTTCGCAGCGAACCTCGGCGTGCGCGGCGTGCGGGTGCGCCGGCACGGGACGCCCGATGAGACCTGGCCCGCGGCGGTACATGCCCTCACCTCACGCCGCGCGCAGGTTGGACGCCGCACGCGGGAGACCGACATCGACGTTCGCGTGAATCTCGACGACCCCTCGCCGATCCGCATTGCCACCGGACTCGGCTTCTTCGATCACATGCTGGAGCAACTTGCCAAGCATGGCGGGTTTGCGCTCGACCTCGCGTGCAAGGGCGACCTCGAGATCGACGAGCATCACACTGTCGAGGATTGCGCGCTCGCGCTGGGGGAAGCCCTGCGCCGGGCGCTCGGATCGAAGGTGGGCATTGCGCGCTACGGATTCCTCCTGCCGATGGACGAGGCGCAGGCGCAGGTGGCCATCGACCTCTCGGGGAGGTCATATGCGCAGTTCTCCGGCCGATTCAACCGCGAATCGGTGGGCGGCCTGCCGACGGAGCTGGTGCCGCACTTCTTTCGCTCGCTGGCCGAATCGCTCGGAGCGGCGGTGCACGTGAGCGTGACGGGCGAGAACAGCCACCACATGATCGAGGCCTGCTTCAAGGGCGTGGGCCGGGCGCTGCGCCAGGCCCTGCGGCGCGAGAGCCAGGAGCTGCCGAGCACCAAGGGAGTGTTGTAATGGAAGCGGTGATCATCGACAGCGGCGGAGCCAACCTCGCCTCGCTGCAATTCGCGCTCGAGCGGCTCGGAGCGGCAGCCACCGTGTCCTGCGATGCAAGTGAGATCGCGGCGGCGCCGAGGGTCATCCTGCCCGGTGTGGGATCGGCGGCGGATGCCATGCAGAGGCTGCGCCGCTGCGGGCTCGCGGAGCTGCTGCCGTCGCTCGACCAGCCGGTGCTCGGCATCTGCCTCGGAATGCAGCTGCTCTTCGATCGCTCGGAGGAAGGAATGACGGAGTGCCTCGGCATCCTTCCCGGTACGGTGGGGCGCCTGCAGGCGGCCCCGGAGCGGCCGGTGCCGCACATGGGGTGGAACCAGCTGACCCGGCCGGCACGGGATCCGCTGCTCGAGGGGATCGAGGCGGGCGAGTACTTCTATTTCGTGCACAGCTATGCGGCACCGGCCTCGGAAGTGACGCTTGCAGGCGCGCAATACGGGGAAGCGATCTCGGCGGTGGTCAGGCGCGCCAATTTCTGGGGCACGCAGTTTCACCCGGAGCGGTCCGCCTCCGCGGGCGCGCGGCTGCTCGCCAACTTTCTCAGGCTGACTTGAGCGTTTGGAGACACCGCTCCGATGTTGTTGATTCCAGCAATCGACTTGCGCGGCGGACGCGTCGTTCGCCTCTATCAGGGGGATTTCGGGACGGAGACCCGGTACGAGTACTCGCCACGGGACCTGCTGGAAAAATACCGGGCGCTGGGGGCGCCGTGGGTGCACGTGGTAGACCTGGACGGCGCGCGGGACGGTGTATTGGCCAATCGCGAGGTCATCCTCGATCTGGTGGCCCAATCGGGACTGAAGCTACAAGTAGGCGGCGGGATCCGATCCGCCGAGGTCATCGAGGACCTGATCTCTAGCGGCATCGAGCGGGTGGTCGTCGGCAGCGCGGCGGTGGAGCGGCCGGATGAGGTCATCGGCTGGTCCAGTCGCTTCGGCGTGGACCGCATCTGCCTGGCGCTGGATGTACGCCACGACGATAACGGCGAGCCACGAGTGCGCACGCGCGGCTGGAAATCGGGAACGGCGATCTCGCTGTGGGAGGCACTCGGCCTGTATCCGGCAGCGGCGGTGCGCCATGTCCTCTGTACCGACATCGAGCGCGACGGTGCACTCACCGGACCCAATCTCCACCTCTATCGCGACGCTGTCGGGCGGTTCCCGCGCATCGCCTGGCAGGCCTCGGGCGGTGTGCGGGATGCTGCCGATCTTCAGGCGCTCGCAGAAGTCGGGGTTGCTGCCGCGGTGAGCGGCAAGGCCTTGCTCGAAGAGCGCATCAGACCCGAGGACCTGGAACCCGCGGTGCGTGCATGGACGTGAGCGGCCTCGCCAGACGCATCATCCCCTGCCTCGACGTGCGAGACGGCCGGGTCGTAAAAGGCGTGCGCTTTCGCGACCACCGGGTCGTCG
>DASVWT010000070.1:0-12167 GCA_036393055.1 Steroidobacteraceae bacterium | reverse complement strand
GGCGCCGAACGCGATCACCGAGATCGCCGTCAGCGCATACGTAGCCACCCCGACCAGCGAAAGGATGCCGAGCACGATGCCCGCGATGCCTACCGGGAACATAGCCGCCAGCCCGTCTCCTCCAACCGCATCGGATGCCGTCTGCAAGGCTCCCGCTGGAGTAAAGACCTGGGAGTACTCCGACAACAGCGTCCCGCCTTGGATCAGAAGCGCCGCGCCGAAGACGATGGTTGCCACGCCCGCCAGGAGCTCCGGGCGCCATCCGGCAAGAGCGATGATGGCGAGCACTGCCGTCGCAATGCCGCCGATGGCGTCCATCGCGCCGCCGAAAGCGGCAGCCGCTTCAGGGGTGCGGGAATGAGATATAGCTGCGTTCATGACTGCTCTCTCCTTTAAGTCGAGTTCACGGCCGCGTGACCATTACGGGCCTGCCCTTATAACAGGGGCCGGGTCAGTGGGTTCCGCAGAGCTGGCGCACATCGGCGACAACGCGTGGGCCGGGCCAGGATCAGGCTCGAGTGTCAGGTTGGGCTGGGCCTGAGGCAGGAGCCGCTCGCGCGGCCGCCGAGGCGGTGCCGACGCTCTTCTCGCGGCGTGTCGTGATGACGATCACGCTCAGCAGCACGAGCACCGTTCCCAACACGGTGCGCACATCCAACACCTCACCGCCGAGGAAGTGGCCGATCACGACGGCGACCACCGGGTTCACGTACGCGTACGTGCCCACCTTGGTCGGCGACTGGTGATGGATGAGCCAGGTATAGGCCGTGAAGCCGACGAGAGAGCCCGCGACGATGAGGTACCCGAGCGCAGCCCATGCCCTGGCCGAAACACCGCCCCAGTCAAAGCCGCGCCCCTGGCCCGATGCGGCCGCGACGAGGCAGAGAAGCATCCCGCCGACGAGCATCTGCGCGGCGGCGCTCATCACCTTCGATGCAGGCAGAGGCAGCTTCTTGGAGAGCACCGATGCGCCCGACCAGCTCGCCGCGGCAACGAGGAGGCCCGCCGCGCCGAGGGCGTACACCGGCGCGCCGCCCATGCCCAGCGCAGGATCGACCAGCACCACCACACCCGCGAGCCCGATCAGCAGCGCCGCCCCCAGCCGAAGCGTCAGCCGCTGCGTGCGCAGGAACAGGATCTCCGCGATCGCCATGAATGCCGGAATGGTGGCGAGGATCACCGCCGCCGCACCGGAGGGGACCCGCTCCTCCGCCCAGAAGAGCAGGCCGTAGTCCAGCACGAAAATGAGGACGGCCACGATCGCCGTCGAGGCCCACTCCCGCCGGCTCGGCAGGCGCTCGCCCTGCGCCACGGCCCAGGTAAAAAGCACCGCCCCCGCCGTGGTGAACCGAACTGCCGCGAGCAGGAGCGGCGGCACCTCGTGAACCCCTACGCGAATGGCGTAGAAGGTGGAGCCCCACACCAGATAGATGATCGCGAAGGCAAGCAGAGTCTTCCATCGGGGCGGGGCGGCGCTGTGCACGGGGAGGATCGAAGACTCCAGGCGGGCGCGCATTGTGCCGGCAATGCGCGGCATTCTCAAAGCAGGTGCGGTGGATGCCCCTCCACGCACGGTTCAGGTAGCGGGCACGCTTCCTGCGGCTACGCGTCCGCACACGGCACGACATGCCATGGGGAGGTGCGATGATGAGACCAGTGGTTGCCGCCTTGGCTGCGGCGCTCATTTGTACGTCGTGCGGGGGAGGCTCATCCCAAGGTTCTTCGGCGGATACATCCTCGCCCTCGGCGACTGCCGATGCCTCGATGCCTGCAGCTTCGGCCTCGGATACCTCGACAGCCTCGTCATCGGCGCCGACATCCTCACCGCCGGCGTCGCCGCCACCATCTTCCACGGCGCCGGATCCTCCGCACTACCAGCTCGTCGAGATTCCCCGTCTCGCGATAACCGGCTCCGTCACCGCGAGCGCGGTCAACAGCCAGGGGATCGTCGTGGGCGATCAGCAGACCACGGCTGCGGACAGAGCCTGGATGTATCAGCAGAGCTCGGGCGCACTCAGCGAGCTCACCTTCGATCCCTCGGAAAGCGGCGCCTCCGCGAAAGGCATCAGCGACACCGGGGTCATCGCGGGCGAAGAGATCAGCGGGCCGGCCGGGCTGCATGCCGGGTTCTGGACTGTGACAGGCGGGGCGATGTTGCTGACCGGACAGTCGGACTCCGAGTGGGCCGTTGCGGCGAACGACAACGGAATCATTCTGGGAGACTACGGCGACTCCGGTTCCCCGGGCAGCGCGGCGCTGACATGGTCTGCCCCCGGGTACGCGGAAACCGTCCTTCCCGGCCTGCGCTGCGACAATTGCGCCCGGCTGATGATTTCCGCCAATGCCATCAACGATGGCGGAACGGCCGTCGGACAGAGCCAATCCGCCATATACGATAACGGAACATTCGT
The DNA here is from genome assembly GCA_036393055.1 of Steroidobacteraceae bacterium. Taxonomy (GTDB): domain Bacteria; phylum Pseudomonadota; class Gammaproteobacteria; order Steroidobacterales; family Steroidobacteraceae; genus 13-2-20CM-66-19. The sequence goes on along the minus strand of DASVWT010000070.1, from coordinate 9,756 downwards.
GAGCGGTGGCCTCTTTGCCGTGCAATGGCAGTCGGGCACGGCGACGAGCCTCGGCTCGCTGCAGGACTCCGGCACCAGCGCCGCGTACGGCATCAACAACAACGGCGACGTCGTCGGAAGCTCCAGAGTCGGTCAGGCATCCGGGGCCCCGTCGCATGCTTTCCTCTATCATCAGGGGACCATGATGGACCTGGGCGTCCTCTCGGGCGACGCCAACAGCTCCGCTGATTGCATCAACGACAGCGGGCAGGCCGTCGGTGTTTCCTCGGATGCGGCCGGCACGCAGCGGGCCTTCCTCTACCAGAATGGCCAGATGTACGATCTCAATTCCCTGATCGATCCGGCAAGCCCCCTCACGGGGCGGGTCAGCCTGCAGGAGGCGGTCGGCATCAGCGCCAACGGGTTGATCGCGGTCAACGGCACGGACTCGCAGGATCCCGGCTGGACGCGCGCCTTCCTGCTGATTCCGTTGAAGTGAGGATCCGCGCGAGGCCTGCTCGTGCCTGGCCTTGCGCATCCAGGCGGTTGCGAGGACCATCGCTGCGAGCCACCATCGGCAGTCAGTCACGCAAAGCGCTGGACGGCAGCCATGAACCCTGTCTTCGTGCAAGAGAGCCCCCGGCTCACCAACACCTACGCGAGCGATCCCCTCCTCGGCAGCTATCTGCAATGGAAGCTCGGCCGCGATCTACTGGCCTCGATGGAGCGCGAGCTCCTCGAGCTGGGCGAGCTCGCAGCCGGCCCGCTCTTCGAGCTGCAGCGCACCGACCGCACCCGTGAGCCGGCGCTCACCCAGTGGGATCCCTGGGGCCGCCGGGTCGATCGGATCGAGGTGACACCGCTCTGGCGCGAGGCGGAGCGCCTCGCTGTCCGCCTCGGCCTGGTGGCGACGGCGTATGAGCGCAAGGAGGGTCCATGGTCGCGAACCCGTCAGTTTGCCCTCGTTTATCTGTTTCATCCGGTCACCGACGTCTACTCCTGTCCGCTGGCGATGACCGACGGCGCTGCAAGGACGCTGCTGCAGTCCGGCAACTCGCACCTCATCGAGCATGCCGTACCCCACCTCACCAGCCGCGATCCTGCAGAGTTCTGGACCAGCGGACAGTGGATGACGGAATCCACGGGAGGATCGGACGTAGGTCTCTCACAGACCACCGCACGCTGCGATGCGTCCGGAGTCTGGCATCTCCATGGCAAGAAATGGTTTACGTCCGCTGCCAACTCGCAGATGGCACTGACTCTGGCGCGGCCCGAGGGAAACGGCCCCGGAGGCAGCGGGCTCGCCCTCTTCTATCTGGAGACGCACCGTCCCGACCGCTCGCTCAACGGCATCCGCATCGAGCGCCTCAAGGACAAGCTCGGCACCCGCAAGGTCCCGACGGCGGAGCTGTCTCTCGAGGGCGCGGCCGCCGAGCTCGTTGCAGGCAGCGCGGATGGCACGCGGGCGATCGAGCCGATGCTGAAAATCACCCGCACGTGGAACAGTGTGTGCGCCGCCGCCTCCATGCGGCACGCGCTTGCGCTGGCCCGAGACTATGCGGGCCGGCGGCACGCCTTCGGGGCGACGCTCGCCGAGCAGCCTCTGCACCGCGAGACGCTCGCCGACCTCGAGGCCGTGGCGGCCGGAGCCTTTCTCCTGACGTTCTTCGTGATCGAGCTCCTGGGGCGCGAGGAAGCCGGTCTGCTGGATGAGCAGCAGGCGATCCTCCTTCGCTTCCTGACGCCGATCGCCAAGCTCGCCACCGGCAAGCAGGCCGTGCAGGTGGTGAGCGATGCGATCGAAGCCTTCGGTGGCGCGGGTTACATCGAGGACACCGGCATCCCGGTCCTGCTGCGGGACGCACAGGTGTTGCCCATCTGGGAAGGCACGACCAACGTCCTGTCCCTGGACGCCCTGCTTCGTGCCGACCCCGGCCGTGCGCTCGTGGCGCTGCGAGAATGGGTGCAGCGCCTGACAGGCCATGCCGCAGGCGGCTCATTCGGCACCTCGGCCGCGGCCGCCTCAGCCGCCGTGGAGCACGCCGGCCGCTGGCTCTCCTCGACCCGCGACCGCGCAATGCTTCAAGCCGGCGCACGCCGGTTCGCGCTGACAGTCGCTCGAGCCGCGCAGCTCGCCCTGATCGTGGAGTACGGCACCGCAATGACGGACGATGCGGCCGTCAACGCCGCGCAGGACTGGTGCAAACGTCTCTGCCGCGCGGGAATCGACTCGATCCAGTAGCTACGATCGTGGCCCAAATGGCTACACGTCGACCGTACACTCCAGTCCGAGGATGTGTCTCTCCCGGGTCCAGAGGCCTCCCACCGCTCGCCGGGGACGCCGTTCTGTGAGACGGATCACGCGTTGGTCCGCATTACTCTGACTTGGCTCATATGACAGAATGCGAAGAGCTGTTAACGTCTAGCTTCATTGTCGGAGTAAACGGCATCCAGCCAATGACTGCGCATCGACCAAGGAGTGCGTCCGACGGCAGCACTGCCGGCGCGTCCCGCCGTACTGCGACCCCTCGCGACCCGGAGCCGCCCACCCGGGTGCTGTTCGTCGAGGATACACCTGTTGAGGCGGAGCTCGCGATCCGCCAGCTGGAAACGGGAGGTCTCCACTGCGAATGTCTGCGGGTCGAGACCGAGGAGCGCTTCATCGCGGCGCTCCGGGAATTCGGGCCGGATGTCATCCTCTCGGATTTCACGCTGCCGCAGTTCAGCGGACCTGCCGCGCTCAAGGTAACCCGGGAGCTCGCACGGGACATTCCTTTTATCTTCGTTTCCGGCACCATCGGCGAGGAGCGGGCAATCGAGGCCCTTCACTGTGGGGCTGTGGACTACGTGCTCAAGGACAATTTGAGCCGGCTCGTGCCGGCCATCCGTCGCGCCTTGAGGGAAGTTGCAGCGCGGAAAGAGCGGCGGCGACAGGAGGCCCAGATCGCCCGCTTGACGCGGGTGCTGCGGATGCTGAGCGGCGTCAACGCGCTGATGCTGCGTACACGTCAGCCGGAGGAGATGCTGCAGGAGGCCTGCCGGCTCGCCGTCTCAGTCGGCGGTTACGCCGCAGCCATCATTGCACTCAAACAGCCGGGTGCACGCACCACGCGCACCGCGGCAGCCGGCACGGAACCGGGTCGGACGGAGGAATTCAGAGCGCTCATCGCGGAATCGGTCAATCGGGATATGAGCGTAATCGGACAGGTCTTGAGGACCGGCCGGTTACATATCTGCAAAGATACGGGCGAGTTTCCAATATTGGCGAACCCGTCCGCTGCCATGCAAGACACGAAACTGCAGCCGATCGTGGTCCTGCCGATCTTCATCGACGAGACTGCCGTCGGTGTGCTCGTGGTGGCGGCTCCCGATTCTGGCACGCTAGGTGAGCAAGAGCTCGGGATGTTGCGCGAGGTCGCCTCGAACCTTTCGTTTGCGCTTCAGTACTCGCAGAAGGACAGTCGTGTCCGCTTTCTCTCGCACTTCGATGCCCAAACCGGCCTTGCAAAGCGCTCGCTCTTTTGCGAACGCATCGGGAGAAGAATTGCGCAGCTCAATCCCAGCGATCCCCGACTAGCGATCGCGATCATCGACATCGAGCACCTGAGCGTCATCAACGACTCCTTTGGGCGGCATACCGGGGATTTGCTCTTGCAGCACGTCGCGGAACGGCTCCGCCTGCGCTTCGAGCACGCGCAGCTCCTCGCAGATCTTGGAGGTGGCACGTTTGCCGCCGCGCTCGAAGTCACAGGCAGTTCGACCGAGGCGCTGGAGGCGTTACGCGGTCACATCGACGCGGTCTTCGCCGAGTACTTCGAGATCGATGGGCGCAAGATCCCGGTAACGGTGAAGTCGGGTCTGGCCATCCATCCGGAAGATGGGACGGATGCCGATGCCCTTGTGATGAACGCTGAAGCCGCACTGCGCAACGCCAAGGCAAAAGGCGAGCGCACTCTGCACTACAGTGCCGAGGCGCATTCGCGAGCGATGGCGAACCTCGCGCTGGAGCACAAATTGCGCATCGCGATCGAGAAGGAGCAGTTCGAGCTCCATTACCAGCCCAAGGTCAACGTGAAGAGGCGCACGATCGAGGGCGTCGAGGCGCTGATTCGCTGGCGGGATCCGCAGAGCGGGCTGGTCTCGCCGGCAGCGTTTCTACCTCTGCTCGAGGCGACGGGGCTGATCGTCGAAGTCGGAGACTGGGTCCTGCGACAGGCGAGCGCCGACTGCCAGCGCTGGCGCCGCGATGGACTGCCGGGCATCCGCGTCGCCGTCAACATCTCGCCCTTGCAGCTCAATCACCCCGATTTTCTCCAGCGCTTCTTCGAAGTGACGCAGTCCTGGGCCGACCCGACCTGCGGCCTCGATGTGGAGATCACCGAGGGAATGCTTCTCGGCGACTCGGACGCCGCGGTACGGAAGCTCGAGCGCCTGCGCGCCGCGGGCGTTCGCATCGCGGTGGACGATTTCGGCACCGGATATTCTTCGCTCAGCCGCCTCTCGGAGCTGCCGATTGACACCCTGAAGGTCGACCGCTGCTTCGTCAGTCGCCTCCCTGATGACCGTTCGGGCCGGACACTCGTCTCGACCATCATCTCACTCGCTCGCGCCTTCAGAATGACGGTCGTCGCCGAAGGGGTGGAGACGGAGCAGCAGATCGGGGAGCTCTGGAACATGGGATGTGATGAGGCGCAGGGGTACCTCCTGAGTCCTGCGGTCCCGTTCCAGGAGATCGCACACCTTTTTGCGCACGGCAAGGGACTGATCATGCTCCCCGTTGTACGGGGCGTGGCATCTTCGGACGAAAGCGGTGGTATGCGGCTCGAGCGGCTCGAGCGTTAGTCCGTTTTGCCGCCGGTTTCCCTCGGGCCCCAGCCAGGTCTACGACAACCCCTGAGGGTATCAACCGGCTGCTGCGGCTCTCCGCGCCCTCCCCGCACCCGCCAGGTCTAGCGTCTCCAGGATCTCAGCGCGGGATGCGCCCTTTCCAATCCACGCATCGGCGCCGGCATCGCACGCAGCGGATTCATTCTCTTCAGTGAGAGAGCCGCTGAGAATGATTATCCGGCTGTTTGCGGTCGTTGGCGTCGCGCGCAATCGACGACAGAGCTCGATGCCGTCGATTCGCGGCATGTTGATGTCAAGCACGACGACGCGAGGTCGAAAGCCTTCAGTCAACAGCCCGGCTTCAAATCCGTCCCTCGCCGTCTTGACAATGACGGGTGAGCCACATCTCAGCACGATCTCCCGAAGATATTCGGCGAACACGGTATCATCATCGACCAGCAGCACGCGAACCGGCTCTGCGGCCGTTCCGCCCGTTTCCCCTTCGAGCGTAATTCCATGTGCCAGCGCGAACTGCCGCAATGGATCGAGGAGGAAGCGCCTGTGTCCGCCCGCGGTGGACACAGAAGGCAGCAAACCCTTGCGCGCCCATTCGCGGATGGTTACCGGTGAGACCATCAATAGGCCGGCGGCCTCGAGCGAGGTGAGGTATCTTTTTTTACCCAAGACCATCAGCGACTCCTGACGTTGCGTGCCGTGCCAGCAAAGCACGCGGATGAGCCAGCTCACCGCAAACCCCGTCACATCGTTTGCATCGAATCCATCGCTTTTCCGTGCCTGGATTATGTCCAAATCCAGGCTCCTTTTGTAGCCCCTTGGGAGCAAGACCGTGAGACCTGCTCTCCTGAGCTAGCCCGGTTCAGCCGCTGAAACAGCCGACGCTATTCCGCCGTTCGAGCTCTTGCCGAGCGTGAAGAAGAACGTTGCACCCTGATTCGGCGCACCGTCGGCCCAAATTCGCCCGCCGTGTCGCGACACGATGCGCCGAACCGTCGCCAGGCCAACTCCGGTGCCTTCGAATTCGCTGACCGGGTGCAAACGCTGGAAGACGCCGAACAGCTTATCGGCGTACTCCATGTCGAAACCGGCGCCGTTGTCACGAACGAAGAAGGTGACCCCCTCCTGCCCTTCGTCGACGCCGAACTCGACTCGTGCAGCAGTTCGCTTGCTCGTGAACTTCCAGGCATTGCCGAGCAGGTTCTCGAGGGCGACTCGCAGCAACCGTGGATCCGCTTCGGCGCGGACTCCTTCATGAACAATGAAGCTCACTTGTCGAGCCGGCTCGGTGCTCGATAACCTTTGCGCGACCTCGCGCACAATGTTGGATAAGTCGACCGATTGACGAACCAGCTCGCTGCGGGTGATTCGCGAGAGCTTGAGGAGATCTTCGATGAGTTGCGTCATGCGCGCGCCGGAGTCGCGGATGATTCGCAGGTATCGCCGTCCCTCATCGTCAAGCTGCGCGAGCTTGTCCTCGAAGAGCATTTCCGTCATGCCGTTGAGCGCACGCAGCGGCGCTCGCAAGTCGTGAGCGACGGAATAGGTGAACGCATCGAGCTCGCGGTTCGCGCTTTCGAGCTGCTCGATCCATTCGCGGCGCTTCAGCGCGAGCTGCGTGTGAGTGCGAACACGGGCAAGCAGCTCCGCCGCGGAGAAGGGCTTCACGAGGTAATCGTCGGAGCCGGCATCCAGGCCCTCGATCGCGGACTCCTGTCCGGCTCGAGCCGAAAGCAGAATCACCGGGATCGACGCGGTGCGCGGATCGGCACGCAGCTCGCGAACCAAATCGATCCCGCTGAGTCCTGGCATCATGACATCACTGACGATGATGTCCGGCAGCTCACTTTTCGCGGCCGCGAGGCCCTGAAGTCCGTCGTTGGCGCTCGCGACCTGATAAGTAGGCGCAAGGAGCGAACCGATGTATTCGCGCAGATCCGCATTATCATCGATGATGAGCACGCGGGGCCGTGCGGCTGTCGGGGCCGGAAGCTGCCGCAGTCGGGTCGTAGCGTCCGTCACCCGTAGCCAACGCTTGGCATCGGCGATGTGCGCCGCGGCCTCGCGGCTCGCATGCGCCTCGCGGGCCTCTCGTACTACGGACTCGGCCGGCAGATGCGTGAATCCTTTCGGAATCTCCACCGAGAAGGTCGTGCCGACGCCCAAGGTGCTGGCGACACTTACCCGCCCCGCGTGCATACCCACCAGCTCTTTAACCAGGGCAAGGCCGATTCCAGTGCCTTCATGGGCCCGGCCCGTCACGCCCTCGACGCGATGGAACCGGTCGAAGATGCGGGGGAGCTCAGTGTCCGGTATGCCGATGCCGGTGTCAGCCACCTCGAGCACAATGGAGTCCGGGTTTTCCCGCACGCGGACAGCAATTCGTCCCTCGCGGGTGAACTTGAACGCATTGGAGATGAGATTGAGGACGATCTTCTCCCACATGTCGCGATCCACCCACGCGGGCTCCGAGAGCGGTGGGCATTCGATGTCCAAGTGCAAACTGGTCTTGGTGATCGCCGACTCGAACATTCCAGCGAGTTCCGCGGTTAACTGCGCGACATCAAGGGGCGCAAAGCGCGCCTGCGCGCGCCCCGCCTGAAGGCGCGAGAAGTCCAGAAGCGCGTTCACAAGCTTCAGCAGCCGCACCGCATTATCGTAGGCGAGCTTGATCCGGCTCCTCTGCTCGAGTCCGAGCGGCTCGGCAGCTTCCGCCAGCGCATCCTCCAGAGGGCCCAGCATCAGCGTCAGCGGTGTTCGGAACTCGTGACTGACGTTGCTGAAGAACTCGGTTTTCGCGCGATCGAGCTCCTTCAGCTTTTCCGTCGCTTCGCGCAGCGCATCGTTAGCTACTCCGAGCTCGCGGCTACGAGCCACGACCTCCCGTTCGAGGGCGCGCGCCGGATCGATGAGTGCCTCATTCGACTCGTTTGCCTGAATGAGCGTGGTCACATCCTCCACTCGGTGCAGGATGTATTGGATCGCGCCGTGCGCATCGAGGATCGGGATGTTCTTCGGGCTCCAATAGCGGGTGACGAACTTCCCGTCGGGCCCTTGGATGTCGTATTTTTGGACCGCCATGGTATCGGGCGCGCGAGTCGCCAGGACCCGATCGAGCGAGGCCCTGAGGTTGCGCACTCCGTCGGCGGAGAGATCCGCCGGATCGTCCGAGAAAACATCGAACAGACCCTGGCCGACGATCTGCTCGTAAGTCGTTTGCGTCACCGCAAGTCGCGCGCGTGTTGCACTGACCATCGTGAAGCGCGGTGCATCGGGCAGCAATACGAGGAGGATGTCAGGGCACTCCTCGAAAAGAAGGCGGTAGTTGAGCTCGCCGCTCACCGCAGCGCCCCGCCGTCATGCAGGCCGCCTTCGTGCGCTCGCTCGCGGTAACTCGCGCCCCAAGGGGCAGTCCAGGGGACGACAACCGCGATTGCGGCGTCAGCGCAAAGCAGGATGCTGACCGAAACCATGTGCCCCCGGACAACCTGTCGAACTCATGCCCTCGAAGCCCCGTGCCAGGCACGCAAACCGCCTGCGGAAGCGACCGCCGCGGCGACGCCGAAGCAGGAGCAAATTTATAGGCGGGGCCAACCAATCGCAAATCGGGAGACACCAGGGCCTTTTTAAGCTTGCTGGCTCAGAGTCTCGATGTGGTCGACGCAATCACTTAATTCGATTGAATCGATTGAATCGATTCCCCAAAGTGGCGTGCCGCTGATCTTCGTCGCCGAGGCCCTGGGCCATAGTGATGCGCGCATGGTGGCGAAACACTACGGGCACCTGGCGCCTTCTCACGTCGCCGATGCGATCCGGGCGGCGCTCCCGAAATTCGGCCCGCTGGCGCAGAGCAACATGACGGACATGCGCGCTCGCAAGGCATAGCCGTCACAGTCTCGTTACGTCCCATTGCGTCGTATAGCCTCACTATACAATGCACGGGCTCGAAGGCCGGCATCCAGCCGAAGCATGCGAAGCGGTTACAGCTTCAGCTCGGCCGGCTCAATGTCGCGAGCGCGCCGAACGACATGGCCGTCCCGAACTGGCGACTGCACCCCCTGCAGGGCGGCCAGAAAGGACGTTGGGCTGTGTGGCTGGATGAGAATTGGCGGCTCACGTTTGCCTTCGAGGGCAAAGACGCCGTGCTTGTCGATTACGAGGATTATCACTGAGGAGGAAGCCCACCATGACCGTGATGCACAACCCCCCGCACCCGGGCGAAGTCCTGCGCGAGTGGCTGGCCGATATCAGCGTCACCGAGGCGGCCAAGCGGCTGGGTGTGACGCGCGTGGCGCTGTCGCGGGTGCTCAACGGGGCTGCGGGCGTGAGCGCGGACATGGATCTTCGGCTCTCCAAGGCCCTCGGCACGACGCCGGGTAGCTGGTACGCGATGCAGGCTAATTACGACATGTGGCAGGCGCGGCGGTACTTTCGTGCCAAAGTGCGCCCCATCACGAAGCAAGCGGCCGATGACTGTGCGGGAGACCTTCACCCCGCGCACGCGTGACAACACACGCCAAACCTTCGCCCACTTCCCGCCGCGGTCCTCGCGCGCGACCGTCTATCGTATGGCTGGAGCCGGCGAGTTCCCCCGGCCCATCCGGCTGTCCGTGCGGCCGATGGAACGCGCCCAGATCGCCGCCGCGTGATTTTTTAACCCCCAGAAACGACTCGGCCCCGCCGTGCCAGAAGGCGCTCCGCTAGTAGCCGCAGAATCAAATCAATGGCGTCCCCGACGGGATTCGAACCCGTGTTACCGCCGTGAAAGGGCGATGTCCTGGGCCTCTAGACGACGGGGACGCGCGGCAGCTGGCGGCTGAGGGAGGCGGAGCGGCCGCCGGCCCCCAGCCTCGAGAGGGCGCGCAAGATTACACGGGCGGCGGCTGGCGGACAATCCGGCCGGCACCGGCCTGCCCCGCCTCAGCCGCCCGAGGA
>DASVWT010000069.1:0-2953 GCA_036393055.1 Steroidobacteraceae bacterium | reverse complement strand
GTGCCGATGTCCTTGTGATTCGTCGCGAACACCCAGCGGCGCCAGCCGTGCGGCTTGTGGTCGTGATCGTGCTCGGCGTGCGCGTGGGTCTCGATGTGCGGCGTCTCGGCCATGGGATCTACCCCTCTCGGGAAACTTCTTTGGGTCCGGTGAAAAGCTCAGGGCGCGATGGATTCCGTCCCGTCAGCTGGTTGCCGCGCCTGCGGCGGTCTTCTCGGCGGCGGCTTCACTCTTCAGCCACGCCTGGAAATCCGCCTTGGAGACGGCCTTGACCACGATCGGCATATAGCCGTGGCCGCGTCCGCAGAGCTCGGCGCACTGTCCACGATAGATACCGGGCTTATTGGCATCGACCTCGAACCATGAGGTATTGATGTAGCCGGGAATCGCGTCCTTCTTGATGCCGAGGTCCGGCACCCACCAGGAGTGGATCACATCCACCGCGGTGATGAGCAGGCGCACCTTGGTGCCCACCGGCACGACCAGCGGGTGATCCACGTTGCGCAGGTAATGCGGGACGCTGTAGGGGCTGATGCCGGATTCGAGCTCGCTCGCCGCCAGGCTCCTGGTGTCGAGCTTGGAGATGAAGCTCACGTCCTTGCCGGGATAGTCGTACTGCCAGCCCCACTGGAAGCCGGTCACCTTGATATCGAGCTGCGAATGGGCGTCGTTACCGACGAGCACGATGCCGTGTGCCGCCGGGATCGCCATGCCGATGAGGATGAGCACCGGGATCGTGGTCCATATGATCTCCACCTTGGTGTTGTGGACGATGGTCACATCGGCCACGGCGCCGCGCGATCTGCGGTGAAAGACGATCGACCAGATCATCACCCCGAAAACGACGATGCCGATGGCGACGCAGATCCAGAACGCCATCATGTGGATGCTGTAGATATCCCTGCTGATACTGGTGACTCCCACCGGAAGGTTGAGGAGACCCCAACCGGAGGAGCCCGCACTATCCGCGTCGAGCGCCCACGCGGGCGATGACGTTGCGGCTGCTGCGAGCAGTGCCGCGATGCTGAGCCATGTCCCGGGCCGTATTCCGAGTCTTGCGCGATACATCGTTTGTCGTGCCTTTCCCGCGCGGTCCCTCATGGTGAAGGCCCCCCCGCGCGATCCGCTAACCGAACCAAAACCTGCTGCGCCCTCTTACTTCGGCCGTGAGGCCAGGGAGGGCGACTCGTTGATGCGGCCGATCAGGCGCTGCAGCCGCAGCGCCAGGCCGTACCGCTCTTCGTCCGTGAGGAAGCTTCCCAGCTCGCACTGGCGGCCGTGCGACTCGATGGTGAGCCGGCTCGGATGCAGCCGCGAGACAGGACGTCGCAGTTTAACCTGAGCCCAGTGCCGCTGGAACACGGTCAGCTCGCAATGCGCGCGATCGCGCGATTCGACGCTGACGTCGGAGTCCGTAAGTGTAATGGTTTCGGAACGGAATCGGCGCGCGAGGCTGGCATGAAGCGCCCAGCCGACGAGGAGCATCTCCAGCCCGGCGAAAGGCAGCACGGGCCACATCCCCATGAGCGCCAGCACACCGGCCAGCGTGAAGCAGACGAGGCACAGTGCCCCGAAGAGCAGCAGCGCCCCTCGCAGCGTGAGCGAGCAGTGCGGGCAGATGACGATGCGCATGGGCTGCCGGGTCTGCTGCGGGGCGTCCATGAATCGCCGGTCGCGCGGCTACCGAGGCCGCCGAGCCGCCTCATATGGATGATGAGACCGATGGTAGAGCGGCTGCTCCCCTGGTTCAAGCGCACAGCTTGCCCGTGCACAGCCTGCTGGCGGCCTCGCTCAGGTCGATGGTGCCCGGCGGGGAATCCAGGAAGGGAATGCGCGCGAGGGGCGGCTCGCCCAGGCGGGCAGTGAGGGTGGCGAGATTCTCGGCGGGGCGCTCGAAATGCGGGTCGATGGCGTTGGCGACCCAGCCGGCGAAGGTGACGCCGCGGGTAGCCAGGGACTCGTGGGTGAGAAGAGCGTGGTTGAGACAGCCGAGGCGCAGGCCGACGACGAGGAGCACGGGCAGATCGAGGGCGGCGGCGAGGTCGGCCATGGTGGCGCTGTCGCTGATGGGGGCGTGCCAGCCGCCCGCGCCTTCCACCACCACGCAGTCCGCATCGCGGGCCAGCGCGTCGAGGCGGGAGCGCAGCAGGCGCAGGTCGATGGCGACGCCGGCTTCGCTGGCGGCTATGTGGGGGGAGCTGGGGGGGAGGAAGCAGTAGGGGTTGACGGCTTCGTAGGTGGCGCTCACGTTCGAGGCGGCCATCAGGGTGAGAGCGTCGGAATTCCTGAGGCCCTCCGGTGTTGGGTCGGAGCCGGAGGCGATGGGTTTCATGACCGCCACTCTTGCGCCGCGGGCCACCAGCGCCCGGGTCAGTGCGCAGGAGACCAGTGTCTTGCCAACACCGGTGTCCGTGCCCGTCACGAAGAGGGATTTGTGGGTCATTTCCTGCGTCGTCGGATGGCGGACGGGGGGATTGCGACTTCGCCGGCTTGGGGGGAGGCGGCGGGTCTGCCTGCGCTGCCCCAGGCAGCTCCGTAGACGACTTCGTATGTCGCGGGGAGTTGGCCGTCTTTGCGGAAGGATTCGTACGCGGTCAGGACGCGCTGCAGGCGCCCCCGGCCGAGGAGCGAGCGGGGGCGGCCCGCGGTGGTGTTGCGCGCGCCTATGGATTTCAGGTCGCGCATGACGGCCATGGGGTCGGTGTAGGTGAGTTGGGTACGATCGACGTCGAGCACGGGCTCCTGCAGGCCGGCGCGCACGAGGGCATCGCCAACATCGTGCATGTCCAGGAAGCGGTTGACGTGGTTGTGTGTGTCGGCTTCGGCCCAGGCGGCGCGTAGCTCCTTCAAGGTGTCGGGGCCGAAGGTGGTGAAGACGAAGAAGCCCTGCGGCTTGAGGACGCGGCGGACTTCGGCGAAGACGTCCTCGAGCGGGTCGCACCACTGCAGCATG
>DASVWT010000068.1:0-14703 GCA_036393055.1 Steroidobacteraceae bacterium | reverse complement strand
GCCGTAGAGCGCCTCCGGCCGCTCGGCCATGCGCTCGTAGCGCAGCCAGCCCACCGTCTGGCCGTGCTCGAGGAGGAACGGCACCTCGTGCGATCTGACTTCCAACACGCCGCGGCTGCTGCCCGCCCGCCGCGTACGCGCATCCCAGCCGAATCCGGGATCGAAGAAGCCGGCATAATGGACCCGAAACTCGCCCGCGCGGGTATCGTACGGCAGCATCTCCGCCGCGAACTCCGGCGGCACTGCGATCGCCTCCTTGGTGATCAGGATGTAGAACTCGTCCGGATCGAGAATCAACGATGATTCCTTGTGGAAGCGGATGGGCTCCCAGAAATCGAACGGGTCGTAATCGCGCCGCTCCAGATCGATGCGCCGGGCGTGCTTCTTCGCCCGCCATCCGATCAGCGCATCGTCGCTCCCGGAGCCTTTGAGGTCGATGCTGAAGGGCAGGAAGCCGGTCCTTTCGCTCATGGCGTTGGAATCGGCCACCTGGCCCTCGGCGAGCAGCGATCTCCAGTCGGCGACGGTGATGGGCTTGGGGTTCTCGCCGCGCGTGCGGCGAAACCGCAGCTGGTTCAGGCGAGTGCCGGTCCGCACCACGATGCTGAAGCTGCGCGGAGCGACTTCGATGTAGAGCTGTCCCTGGTAGCCCTCCTCGACCTGGTCGAACACCGTCGCGTGATCCGCGATCAGCCGGGTCAGGATGTCGAGGCGGCCGGTCGAGCTCTTGGGATTCGCGAAGGCGGCGACGTCGCTTCTCAGGCTGATGCTTTCCAGGAGCGGGATGACATACACGCGGCCCTTCTCGAGGACCGCGCCGCCGCGAAGATCGATCTTGAAACGCTCGAAGCCCGCATCCAGCTCCCGCATCTTCTCGAGCACCCTCACGCCCCGTCCCGGCAGGAAGCTGGCATCCACCGGATAGGCGCACTCGCCGAGACGCAGGTCGATGCTCGCCGGCTGTACCTGATCGGCGAGGATCGCCTGGTCCTCGAGGAGGCCGACCGGCGAGATCTGACCCGCACTCAGCATCTCGCGGATTTTCTGGCTGGGCAGGATCCCGGTATACGCGGGCAGCCGCGCAGTCGACTCGGCGGAAGAGCTCATCGGGAAGTCAGCTTTCCTCGATGACGATCTTCGGGAATACGCTGCTGCGGTCGCGGCTGCGGGTCGCAAGGGCGCCTGCCGTCCGGCGCGCCATCTCGAAGTACGCCGTGGCGCGGGGGGAATCGGGCGCGGCAATCACTGTCGGCCGGCCGCCGTCGGCCTCCTCCCTGATGTGCATGTCCAGCGGCAGCTCGCCCAGCAGCTTCACACCGTACTGCTCGGCCATGCGCGCGCCGCCGCCCGCGCCGAAAATATGCTCGGCGTGCCCGCAGTTGGAGCAGATGTGCACGCTCATGTTCTCCACGATGCCGAGCACCGGCACGGAGACCTTCTCGAACATCTTCAGGCCCTTGCGGGCATCCGCGAGAGCTATGTCCTGCGGAGTCGTGACGATGATCGCGCCGGCCACGGGCACCCGCTGCGCCAGGGTGAGCTGGATGTCGCCGGTCCCCGGCGGCATATCGACGACGAGGTAGTCGAGGGCCCCCCAGCGGGTCTCCGAGAGCAGCTGGGTGAGCGCCTGCGTCACCATCGGGCCCCGCCAGACCATCGGCTGCTCCGCGTCCACCAGGAATCCGATGGACATCGCCGCGAGGCCATGGCTCTCGAGCGGCTCGAGGTGCTTGCCGTCGGGCGAGCCCGGCCGCTGCCCCTGCAGCCCCAGCATGAGCGGCTGGCTGGGACCATAGATGTCCGCATCGAGCATCCCGACCCGGGCCCCCTGCGAGGCCCACGCCAGTGCCAGATTCACGGCGACGGTGGACTTGCCGACACCTCCCTTGCCCGAGGCGACCGCAACGATGTTCTTGATGTCCCCGACAGGCTTGAGATTGCGCTGTACCGCGTGCGAGCGAATGTCCGCCTCGAGCTCGAGAGCCAGAGGCACCGTGCGGCCGGCAGATGCCAGATGCGCCTGGAGTGCTGCGGCAAGCTGCTCGCGATATCCGCCCACGGGATACCCGAGCGCGATCCGGGCGCGATAGCCATCGGCCTGCGCAACCAGGTCCCGTATGGCACCCGCCTCGCCCAGGGTCTCCCCGAGGTAAGGATCGGGGAAAGCTTCGAGGGCGTTCCTTACGGCGTTCAGCGTGGAGTCGTCGGCCATGTGGCGATTCGCAGCAATTGAGGGGTCGAGCCGCCGATTGTAGAGCGTTTCCCGCGCGCCGGCCGCATGCACACCCGTGATCCGCCAGCCTCTGCCGGATCCGGGCCTATGGCATAATTCCCCACGTTCCCGACCGGGGGCCCTCGAGGCGCAGCCCGGCGGGTGGGGTGGGTCTGCGCCTGGGCACTGAAGTCGCGACGTATGGGCAAGGAGGAAGACTGGCGCGAGGGAGCGGTGCGGGAGTGCCTTTTCGGAATGGCTGAATGAGCTTCTTCACCAATTTGCGCGCCGACAGGCTGATCACCGAGATCAGGTCCTGTACCGATCCGGCGAGCCCGGATACCCAGAAAGCCATCGAGCGCCTGAAGGACTTGGGTCCCGGCGCCATCGAGCCCGTGTTCGCAACGTTGCCCGATGCGGACAAGAACGCCACCCTCGCCTTCGTCGAGGTGCTGGCCGGTCTCGTCAGCCCGAAGTCCTTTCCGCTCTTCGCGCGCGGCCTGGTCGAGGGCAGCCCCCGTGTGGTGGCCGGCATCGCCTGGGCGCTCACCAGCAGCCGCAATTACCCGCCCAATCTGCTGATCGAGGCGCTCGCGACGCCCGGGATCTCCAAGTCCGCCCTGCTCGAGGTGATCGCCGCGCAAAAATCGCGCTATGGCGTGCGCGAGCTCCTCAATGCCGCCTACACGCAGGAGCCGAACGAGAAGGCGGCCCTCTTCCGGATCATCGGCGAGATCGCCGATGCCAACACCGTACCGGAGCTCATCGGCCGCGTGCACGGCAAGGACCCCATCGCGCGCGTCCACATCATCAACATTCTCGCCCGTTTCAACACACCGGAAGTGCAGACGGCGCTGCAAGGCCTGCTCAAGGATCCCAACAAGCTGATCCGCGGCGCCACCCTCTCGGCGCTGCAGCGGATGGACGGCAAGATCGACATCGAGCGTGTGTGCTCGTTGCTCAAGGACCCGGAGATCGACGTTCAGAACAAGGCCATCGACGTCGTCATCAAGGCCAACGATCCGGACACCATCCGCTACCTGATCGAGATCCTGAAGGACGAGAACGAGAACGCCCGCCGGGCCGCGGTCGAGGTGCTGAACGAGGTCGGCAACGCCAAGTCGGTGAAGCACCTGCTCGGGGCGCTGAAGGACAGCGACTGGTGGGTGCGCAGCCGCGCCGCCGACGCGCTCGGCAAGATCGGCGGCCCGCGCGTCATCGAGGCCGTGCTCGAGCTGATCCGCGACAAGGACGAGGACATCCGCCGCGCCGCCATCGAGATCCTCAACCAGACCAAGGACGAGAGGGCGGTGGAATCGCTCATCCAGGCCACCCGCGACCCGGACTGGTGGGTGAGCGAGCGCGCGGTCGATGCGCTGGCGGAGATCGGCAGCAAGCGGGCCGTGCCGCGGCTCACGGAAATGCTCAAGTCAACCCCCAACAAGGCGACCCCGATCGTCGTGCGCGCCCTCGGCAGGCTCGGTGATGCGAGGCTCGTCGATACCCTCCTGCCCTTCATGGCGAGGCCGGAGCGGGAGCTGCGGATCGAGGCGATGCAGGCGCTCTCGAAGCTGGTGGACGACCGGCGCGCGGAACAGCTGCGCACCGAGCTGCAAGCCCAAGCGATCTCACCGGATCAGACGATCTCCCGGGTGGCCACCGCGGCGCTCGCGGAGCTCGACCACCGCCTGGCAGGCGGCGCGGCGATCGCCGGCGGCGTCACACCGGTTCCTGCGGCGGGCGCCACTGCTGCGCGCCCCATGCAACCACCCCCGCCGATGGAGCCGGCGCGCACGGCCATCGTCGATGCGGCATCGCAATCGCGGATCGCCGAGGGGCCGCCACGGCTCGACATCCAGACCCTCAAGCCCGGCGACATCATCGAGGGCCGCTACAAGTACATCGACCGCATCGGCCGCGGTGCCTTCGGCACGGTGCTGCTGATGGAGGACACGGTCGTCGACGAGCGGCTGATCCTCAAGTTCCTGAATCCCAACGTGGCGACGGACGAGGAAGTCATGAAGCGCTTCGTCCACGAGCTGCGCTACTCGCGCAAGATCACGCACAAGAACGTCATCCGCATCTACGACTTCCTCTTCATCCAGGGCAACTACGCCATCTCCATGGAGTACTTCCCCTCACACACCCTCGGCAGCGAGATCGTCGGCGACAAGCCGATCGAGCTGAAGCGCGCGCTGCAGTTCGGCATCGACATGTGCACCGGCATGACGGTGGCGCACCAGGTGGGTATCGTCCACCGCGACCTCAAGCCCGCCAACGTGCTCATCAATCAGGAGGGGCTGCTCAAGATCGTGGATTTCGGCGTTGCGGCGGCGCAGCGCGAGGGGGATACCCAGCTCACCAAGACCGGATACGTGATCGGCTCGCCGAAGTACATGGCGCCCGAGCAGATCCTCGGCAAGAAGGTCGACGAGCGTGCCGACATCTATGCCCTCGGGGTGATCCTCTACGAGATGCTGACCGGCGTGCCGCCCTACTCCCGCGGCGATCACATGTCCGTCATGTATCAACACGTGCAGGGCAAGGCCCGCCAGCCGCAGGAGGTCAACCCCGCCATGCCACCCGGGCTCTCGGAGCTGGTCATGAAGAGCATGGCGGTCGACAAGACCAAGCGCTTCCAGAGCATGGACGAGCTGCGCGGCGCGCTGGCGAAGTACATGTAAGCGCCCCCCGGCGGCCTGCCCGCACTCCGCCGAAGGGTGCGTTACGTCAAGTTTTTCGGGACAAGCCGTTGATTTTGGCGACATAAGGAGGCAAAAGAGGCGGGCTCGACTCACCTTGGAGATCTTCCTTGGCGCGTATAGACGCGTTTCTCAAGCTGGGAGCACAGCAGGGCTGCTCGGACGTGCATCTTGCTGTCGGCGTCCCACCGATGCTGCGCATGCAGGGCGACCTCCTGCCGATCAAGTTCCGTGAGCTGCGTGCCGCGGAGCTCGAGGGCTACATCACGGAGATCATGAGCCGCTCCCAGGCCGAGCATTTCGCCAAGGGGCAGGACCTGGACTTCTCGTATGTGTCGGCCGACGGCGGCCGTTTCCGGGTGAACGTGTTCCGCAAGGACACCGGCATCGGCGCGACCTTCCGCGCCATTCCCTCCCAGGTGCCCGCGCTGGAGAAGATGGGCCTGCCGGCCACCATCACCAGGCTCTGCGACTTCCATCAGGGGATGATCCTGGTCACGGGCTCCACGGGCACCGGCAAGTCGACCACCCTGGCGGCGATGATCAATCACCTCAACGAGACCCGGAAGCTCAATATCATCAGCCTCGAGGATCCCATCGAGTTCGTGCATCGCAGCAAGCACAGCCAGGTGATCCAGCGGGAGCTGGGCACCCATATCCCGAGCTTCGCGGAGGGCGTACGGGCAGCCATGCGCGAGGACCCGGACGTCATCCTCGTGGGCGAGCTGCGCGATGCGGAGACCATCTCGATGGCGATGACGGCGGCGGAGACGGGCCATCTCGTTCTCGGCACCCTGCATACCACCAGTGCCGTCAAGACCATCGACCGCATCATCGATGCGTTGCCGATCGAGGAGCGGGAGCAAACCAAGAGCTTCCTCGCCCAGAGCCTGCTGGCGGTGGTCACCCAAGTGCTGGTGAAAACCCCGGACGCGCGCGGCCGCAAGGCGATCTGCGAGATCCTGATGATGACCAAGGCCATCGCCAAGCTCGTGCAGACGGAGCAGACGCACCAGATCCCGAGTCAGCTGCAGATGGGACGCGATGTCGGCATGCAGCTGCTCGATCAGGCGCTGCTTGCCGCGATCGGCTCCCGGGAGATCGACCCGGACGACGCCTACTCCTACGCAACGGACAAGCGTCCGTTCCAGAAGTACGTCACGGACACCAGTATGCTGCCCAAGGTGGCCGAGCCTGCGACCGCCGCCTCGCCGGCCCCCGCCGGCTGAGACGCCAGGCATCGCGATGGCTACGATCGACGTCTTTCTCCTGGAAGTGCTCGAGAAACGCGGCTCGGACCTGCATTTCATCGCGGGCGACCCGCCACGGATTCGGCAATACGGCGATCTGATGGCGCTGAAGCCCGAGAGCCTCGCCCAGGACTTCGTCAAGGACGCGCTCTACGAGATCATGCCGAAGACGGCACTGGAGCGCTTCGAGTCAAAGGACGGTGCGGACTTCGCATACACCATCCCGGAGCGGGGGCGCTTCCGCGTCAACGTCATGCGCCAGCTCAACGGGATGGGCGCCGTATTCCGCGCCATACCCTCCAAGGCGCTGACCATGGACGAGCTGAAGCTCCCGGAGGCCGTCCGCCAGCTCTGCCGTGCCAACAACGGGCTGATCCTCGTCACCGGGAAGACCGGCTCCGGCAAGTCGACGACGCTGGCCGCGATGATCGACGACATCAACCAGCGGGTGAAGGGCCACATCCTCACCATCGAGGATCCGATCGAATTCGTGCACCAGCGGAAGAGCTGCCTCATCAGCCAGCGCGAGATCGGCGTCCACAGCGCGAGTTTCTCCGCGGCGCTGCACTCGGCTCTGCGTGAGGACCCGGACGTCATCCTGGTGGGTGAGCTGCGCGACCTCGAGACGATGAGCATCGCGGTCACCGCCGCTGAAATGGGCATCCTCGTCATGGGGACGCTGCATACGAACGGCGCTGCGCAGACCGTGGACCGTATGGTCAACGTCTTCCCGTCCGATAAGCAGTCGCACGTGCGGACGATGCTTTCTACGTCACTGCGCGGCGTCATTTCTCAGCAGCTGCTGCAGCGTGCCGACAAGCAAGGCCGCGTCGCAGCGCTCGAGATCCTGATCAACACCCCCGCCGCGGCGAACCTCATCCGCCAGGGCAAGCTCGACCAGCTGGAGAACGCCATGCAGGCCGGCGGGCAGTTCGGCATGCGCACCATGGACACCGCCATCCAACAGCTCTTCGACCAGCGGATGATCACCGGCAAGGAGGCCTACAAAAAAGCCATCAACAAGGCGAAGTTCGAGCTGTTCAAGGACACCGGCTGAGGCCCCTCGCACCTTCGGGTGAGGCTGCCGCGGCCTGCGCCGTACTGTAAACTGCGGGAATGGCTGAGAAATTCTTCGTCACGACGGCGTTGCCCTACGCCAATGGCCCGTTCCACATCGGGCACATCATGGAGTACATCCAGGCGGACATCTGGGTGCGATTCCAGCGGATGCAGGGACACCAGGTGCACTTCGTGGGCGCCGACGACGCCCATGGGGCGCCCATCATGCTCAAGGCGGAAGCCGAGGGGGTCAGCCCGCAGCAGCTCGTGGCGCGGATCGCGGCGGGGCGCCCCAAGTATCTGCAGGGCTTCCACATCGGCTTCGACCACTGGCACTCGACCGATTCGCCCGAGAACGTCGCGCTCTCGCAGGATGTCTACCGGCGCCTGAAAGCCGCGGGCCTCATCTACTCGAAGCCGGTCGAGCAGTTCTATGACCCCGTCAAGGGGATGTTCCTCGCCGACCGGTACATCAAGGGAGAGTGCCCCAACTGCCATTCCAAAGATCAGTATGGAGATGCCTGCGAGGTCTGCAGCACCGTCTACGCGCCGACGGATCTCATCGAGCCGTACTCGGTGCTGACCGGGGCGAGGCCCGTCCTCAAGACTTCCGAACATCTCTTCTTCAGGCTTTCCGACCCGCGCTGCGTAGACTTCCTCAACGGCTGGACCACCACGCCGAACCGGTTGCAGCCGCAGGTCGTCAACAAGGCGCGCGAATGGCTTTCCGGCAAAGGCGAGCAGGCGCTCGGCGACTGGGACATCTCGCGTGATGCGCCCTATTTCGGCATCCCGATTCCCGACGCTCCGGGCAAATATTTCTACGTTTGGCTCGATGCGCCGATCGGCTACCTCGCCTCTCTGCAGAGCTACTTCGCCAGCGGCAAGGCCCGGGCGAATGGCGAGCCGCGCAGCTTCGAGGAGTTCCTGTCCGCCCCCGACACGAGGCAGATCCACTTCATCGGCAAGGACATCATCTACTTCCACACGCTTTTCTGGCCGGCAATACTGAAGTTCGCGGGGCCGCCCTACAAGGTTCCCGACAACGTGTACGTGCACGGCTTCATCACCGTCTCCGGCGAGAAGATGTCGAAATCGCGCGGCACGGGCATCAGCCCGCTGCGCTACCTGGACATCGGCATGAATCCCGAGTGGCTGCGCTATTACATCGCCGCCAAGCTGAACGCCAATGTGGAGGACCTCGATTTCAACCCCGACGACTTCGTCGCGCGTGTCAATAGCGACCTCGTCGGCAAGTACGTCAACATCGCCAGCCGGGCAGCCAACTTCATCACCCGGCACTTCGAGGGAGCGCTGAAGTGCGCCGGCGGGACGGAAGCACTGCGGCGGCAAGCGGCCGAGGTCGCGCAACAGGTGCGCGACAGCTACGATGCCCGTGAGTTCGGCCGCGCGATGCGCGAGATCATGACGCAAGCCGACCGCATCAATCAGGAGTTCGATGCGCGCCAGCCCTGGGTGCTGGCAAAGGACCCGGCGAAGCGCACCGAGCTGCAGGACATCTGCTCGCGCACGCTCTACGGCTTCAAGCTCCTGAGTGTGCTGCTGGCGCCCGTTCTTCCCGAGGTCGCCTCACGCGTTGCACGGGAGTTGTTCGGTCTCGAGCGGCCGTTCACGTGGTCCGACGCGCTCGAGCCACCACAACGAATCAACCCCTATCAGCACTTGATGACACGCGTGGATCCGAAGCAACTCGACGCTCTTTTCGACGTGGACAGCCCGTCGACTTCTTCCCGCACGGCAACGATCTCCATCGATGAGTTCAAGCGGCTCGACCTGCGAGTGGCGCGCATCGCTGCCGCAGAGCACGTTACAGGAGCCGACAAGCTGCTGAGGCTCACGCTCGATCTCGGCACCGAGACACGCACCGTGTTCGCCGGCATCAAGTCTGCATACGACCCGGCGACCCTCGCCGGCCGCCTCACCATCATGGTGGCGAACCTCGCCCCGCGAAAGATGAAGTTCGGCGTCTCCGAGGGTATGGTGCTCGCGGCCAGCGATGAGTCCGGCGGGCCCTATCTCCTCTCGCCCGACAGCGGAGCGGTGCCGGGGATGCGGGTGAGCTGATGCCTCGCATGGCAAGCGCCGACGACATCGACGCGCTGCTGCCGCAGACTCAGTGCACGCGCTGCGGCTACGAGGGCTGCCGCCCCTATGCCGAAGCCATCGCGCGCGGCGACGCTGAGATCAACCAGTGCCCGCCAGGCGGCGCCGCAACGATCGCGGACCTCGCCCGACTCCTGCGCCGCGATCCATTGCCTCTCAACCCGGCCAACGGCGTGGAAGGACCACCGCTCGTGGCCCTGATCGACGAGGCCACTTGCATCGGCTGCGCCAAGTGCCTGCCACCCTGCCCGGTCGATGCCATCATCGGCGCGCGCAAGCAAATGCACACCGTCATCGCGGCGCTCTGCACCGGCTGCGAGCTCTGCATCGCACCCTGCCCTGTGGATTGCATCTCCATGGTGCCGCGGGCCGCCGGTGCCAATGCTCCCGCGGCCTCCGAGGCGCCCGCGGCCTCTGATGCGCCATCAGTCCCCGACGCGCAGTCGAATCGTCGACGCTTCCTCGCCCACAACGAGCGCGTCACCCGCCGCGCCGGCGAGCGCGATGCCTTGCTAGCCTCGCGCAAGCGGATGGCCACCCCGGCCGCCGTTGCGGCAGCCATCCCGGCAGGCGCCAACGCCGGGCCAGCGTTACCGCGAGAGACCTGAGGTCACCCCTTGCATCCCGCCACTCGCCGCGCGATCTTCCGCCGCCTCGCCGCTGCCAACCCCGAGCCCAAAACCGAGCTCGAGCACTCGAGCCCCTTCGAGCTCCTGGTCGCCGTCATGCTGTCCGCCCACACCACCGACAAGAGCGTCAACGCCGCGACCCGCAAGCTCTTTCCCGCCGCCAACACCCCCGAGGCCATCCTGGCGCTGGGTGAGGAGGGCGTGAAGCCCTATCTCAAGACCGTGGGTCTCTACAACGCCAAGTCGAAGAACCTGATCGGCCTCTGCCGCATGCTGGTCGACCTTCACGGCGGCAAGGTTCCCGCCGACCGCGAGTCGCTCGAAGCGCTCCCGGGCGTCGGCCGCAAAACTGCCAACGTAGTCCTCAACATCATCTTCGGCGAACACGAGATCGCCGTCGATACCCACATTTTCCGCGTTGCCAACCGCACAGGCCTGGCCCCCGGCAAGACCCCTCGCGCCGTCGAGGAGGCGCTCAACGCGAACACCCCCGATGAGTTCAAGCACAACGCCCACCACTGGCTGATCCTTCACGGCCGATACGTCTGCACAGCCCTCCGGCCGGCGTGCCCGAAGTGCATCATCAACGACCTCTGCGAATATCCTGACAAGACCGCGCCGGAAGTACGGCGGGCGTTGAGCACCCCTACCTCGAAGAGAAGTTTCCCAGGAAACAACCTCAGCGCAGCGCATTTGGGGAGAGTCCCCGAGCGGGCGCCGCGGCCGACGCGAAAGCCGCGCAAGACGGCAGTCGAGTGACTCATGCCCGTCTTCAGCGGCCAAAATCGTGAGCAGCTGCGCCAGATGTATCGCAGCTCCTGGCGTAAATACACCCAGCGCCAGCCCCTGGAGCCTCTGGAAGCCCAGGTGGCAGCCGTCATCGCCGAACACCCCGAATACGTACCCCTGCTCGATTCCGGTCCCCAGGCCCTGGCAGCCAACTACACCCCCGAACGCGGCCGCGAGAACCCCTTCCTCCACATGGGCCTGCACCTCGCCATCCGCGAGCAGGTCGCCACCGACCGGCCCCCCGGCATCGCCCAAATCCACCGGTCGCTCTCCCAGCGCCTGGGCGATCCCCACGCCGCCGAGCACGCCATGCTGGAGCACCTGGCGGAAGCCCTATGGGAGTCACAGCGCTCCGGAAGAGCGCCCGACGAGCAGCGTTATCTAGAGAGACTGCGCTCGTTGTAAGCGACCATCGAGGCCGATTCCGCCTCTGCCGGCCCGTGCTACTTTCGGGCGGGGATGTAGAGATCGGTCAGGGTGCCCTCGACCGCCTCGGCGGCTCCTGCGACGGTTTCCGAGAGGGTTGGATGCGGATGGACCGTGAGGCCGATATCGGCCGCGTCGCAGCCGTTCTCGATCGCCAGCGCAAGCTCGCTGATGAGCTCGCCGGAGTTGGTGCCCACGATGCCGGCGCCGAGCAGACGCCGGGTCTCGGGGTCGAAGAGGAGCTTGGTCATTCCCTCGTCCCGGCCGAGGGAGAGTGAGCGGCCGCTCGCCGCCCACGGGAAGGTGCCCTTCTCGACGGCGATGCCCTTCGCCTTCGCCTCCGTCTCCGTGAGACCTGCCCAGGCGACCTCCGGGTCCGTGTAAGCAACCGAGGGAATCGCGCGCACGTCGAAAGCGCGCCGGTGTCCGGCTGCGACTTCTGCCGCCACCTTCGCCTCGTGCATCGCCTTGTGCGCCAGCATGGGCGGACCTGCGATGTCGCCGATGGCGAAAATGTGCGGCACGTTGGTGCGCAGCTGCTTGTCCACCTGGATGAAGCCCCGATCCGACACCTGCACCCCGGCCGCCTCCGCGCCGATGAGCTTGCCGTTCGGCGAGCGGCCGACGGCAACCAGCACACGGCCGTACACCTGCGGTGCCGGCGCCTTCTCGCCTTCGAAAGTGACGCGTAGTCCCTCGGCAAGCGGCTCGGCTTTCACCACCCGCGTGCCCAGCAGGATCTGCTCGTAGCGGGAGCGGATGCGCCGCTCGAGCGGACGCACCAGATCAGGATCGCAACCCGGCATGAGTTGCGTTGTCAGCTCCACGACGCTGACACGACTGCCGAGCGCGTCATATACACAAGCCATCTCCAGCCCGATGATGCCGCCGCCGATCACGAGCAGTCCGCCCGAGAACTCCGGCAGCTCCAGCGCATCGGTGGAGTCCATGATCCGCGGATCGGCCGGCAGGCCCGGCAGCCGGATCGCCTCCGAGCCGGCGGCGATGATGCACTGCTCGAAGCGGATGCGCTCCGAGCCGCTGTTGCCCATCACCTCGAGCACGTTCGGGCTGACGAAGCGGCCCGCGCCCTGGACCACCTCGACCCTGCGCTGCTTCGCCAGGCTGCGCAGGCCGCCGGTCAGCTTCTTGACCACCGAGCCCTTCCAGCCGCGCAGCTTCTCGAGGTCGATCTCCGGCGCCCCGAATGCGATGCCACGGGTGCCCATCTCCTCGGCATCCTCGATTACCTTGGCGGCATGCAGCAGCGCCTTGGAGGGAATGCATCCGACATTGAGGCACACGCCCCCCAGCGTCGGCCATCGCTCCACCAGGATCACCTGCATGCCGAGATCGGCGGCGCGGAACGCCGCGGTGTAGCCGCCCGGACCCGAGCCGAGCACGAGCAGCTGGGTCGAGCGATTGAAATCGACCTGCCCCTCGGGCGGCTTCGCCAGATCGGGCATGGGCATCCGGACGGTGTCGCCGTCCGACTCCGGCTTCGCGGCCGGCGCACCGGCGCTCGAGTTGGCTTCCACGCGCGCGATCAGCGAGCCCTTGGATACCTTGTCGCCGCGCTTCAACAGGACTTCCGCGATCTTGCCCGCAGCGGTTGCGGGCACATCCATGGACGCCTTGTCGGTTTCCAGCGTGACCAGCGGCGCATCGACCTCGACCGTATCGCCGGCTTTCACCAGCACGTCGACGACCGAGACGTCGTTGAAATTGCCCAGATCCGGAACGACCAGATCGACGCGGCTCAAGGCACGGCCTCGATGAGGGTGTGCGGCTCCGCCAGCGTCTTGGCGAGGAAGGTCGTGAAGCGGACCGCGGCGGCGCCATCGATGACCCTGTGGTCATACGAAAGCGAGAGCGGCAACATCAACCGCGGCACGAACGTCCCGTCCTGGTACACCGGCTTCATGGTCGAGCGCGACACGCCCAGGATTGCAACCTCCGGAGCGTTGATGATGGGCGTGAATGCGGTCCCGCCGATGCCGCCCAGGCTGGAAATCGTGAAGCAGCCACCCTGCATCTGCGCGGCGGAAAGCTTGCCGCCGCGAGCCGCTTCCGACAGCTCGCCGAGCTGGCGGGCGACTTCGTAGATGTCTTTGCGGTCCGCCTCCGAGACCACCGGGACCATCAGGCCATTCGGCGTATCGGCCGCGAACCCGACGTTGAGGTACTTCTTCAGGATCAGGTTGGCGCCCGTTGGATCGAGCGACGCGTTGAACTGCGGAAATGCCTGCAGCGCCTTGACGCACGCCCGGACGATGAAGGCGAGCGGCGTGAGCTTGATGCCGCGCTGCGCCGCGGATTCTTTGAGCTTGCCGCGCAGGGCCTCCAGCTCGGTGATGTCCGCCTCATCGAACTGCGTGACGTGCGGGATGTTGACCCAGCTGGCATGCAGCCGCGGGCCTGAGATCCGCTGAATGCGCGACAGCGGCTGGGTCTCGACCGGGCCGAATGCGGCGAAATCGACCGCCGGCACGCCCGGGAGTGCTCCACCGCCGGACCGGGCTACCGCCCCTGCCCCCGCCGCCGCGCCCGGCGAGGTCATCAGCTCCTTGACGAAGGCCTTGACGTCATCGTGCGTGATCCGGCCCTTGAATCCGTGGCCGGCAACGCGTGTCAGATCCACACCCAGCTCGCGCGCGAGCTTGCGTACGCTCGGGCCGGCGTGCGCGCGGGAGAATCCAGGCTCGTTGATGGGAGGCAGATCGGTGCGCAGCGTGGCAGGGAGCTCAGCGACGGCGGAAGCCCCGCCCTGAGCCGGTGCCGAACCGGCGGTGCTGCCCGGTTGAGCGGGCGTCGACACCACGGTGGACGTCGGCTTGCCCGTCGTGCCGGCGGGGACTGCGGCGCTCGCAGCCGCTGCAGCTTTCGCGGCCTCGGAAGGAGCCGCGAGCGCAGCCGCCTGAGCGGGCGCCGCGACGTCGCCCGCCGAGCGCACGGTCGCGATCAGATCGCCCGCATTGACCTTGCCGCCCTTGTCGACATGGATCTTCTCGATGACACCGCTGGCAGTCGAAGGCACATCCATGGTCGCCTTCTCCGTCTCCAGGGTGACGAGCGGAGCCTCCGGCTCGATGCTCTCGCCGGGCTTGACGAGGACGTCGATCACGGCGACGTCTTTGAAGTTGCCCATGTCGGGCACACGCACTTCGACGAGGCGGGCTGCCGCGTTCATGGGGTTGGAGCCTTCAGACTTTCCAGGGAACGGGCTTGGCCGGATCGACGCCGAGCGCCTTCATGGCCGCGGTGACGGCCGAGGACTCGAGCTTGCCGTCATCGGCCAGGGCTTTCAGGGCTGCGACCGCGATGTGGTTGCAGTCGACCTCGAAGTACCGGCGCAGTGCCTCGCGCGAATCGGAGCGGCCGAAACCGTCGGTGCCCAGGCTGACGTAACGGCCCGGCACCCACTGGCGGATCTGGTCCGGGACGGTGCGCATGTAATCGGTCGCGGCGATGAATGGGCCTTGCGCTTCCTTCAGGCATTGCTGCACGTACGG
>DASVWT010000067.1:0-27370 GCA_036393055.1 Steroidobacteraceae bacterium | reverse complement strand
CGCTTCCAGCGCGATCACCGGCTGGCCGTCGACGGTATCGCGGGTGTCAGGACACAGGTCGCGCTGGCCGGCACGCTGGCAACCCCCGGATCTCCGCTGCTGACCGCGGCGCACGAGTAGCCATCATGTCGTTCATCCTGGATGCGTTGAAGAAGTCCGAGACCGACCGGCAGCGGCAGAGCGGGCCGTCGCTCTTCGAGGTCAAGATAGCTCCGCCCCGCAGAGCGTTGCCCGTGTGGGCCGTGGCGATCGCCGTGCTCCTCGGTATCAATATCATCGTGGTCTCCTGGATGCTGCTGCGGCATCCCGCAGCGCAGCAGCCGGCGTCCACGGGCAGCGCTCCCGCCGCCGTGCCGCCAGCGCGTGCGACGGCGACCTCGGGGGAGGCCGTGTCACAGGCGGTCCAGGGCGGTCAGGCGCCGCCCGGCGCAGCGAAGGCGGCCTCCAATGGCGGACCGCCAGCCGCGGCGGCCTACCCGCCAGGAGCGGCCGCTGGTGGCGCACCCAGTCCGGCGGCGCTTCGCGGGCCAATGGCGAGCGCCGGGACAACGGGAGCTGCCGGAACGGCGACACCCGTCGCAAGCTCTGCCGCCGAGCCCGCGGCGGCCCTGAATCGGTCGCCCGCAGCGGCTTCGGCTGCCAGCGACGCCGGTCCAGGCAATGCACAGGCAACGGCCTCGGATCCGAGTGACTTCGAGCCGGCGGTCCAGCCGGCCGCCGGCTCGGCCACCTCGGCCGAGGCGGCCGGGGACTTGCCGCTCTACCGGCAGATCGTCTCGAGCGCCGGCCTGCCGGCGCTTCACCTGGACCTGCACGTATTCGCCGACCGGCCGCAGGACCGCTTCATCATGATCAATATGCACCGGCTGGGCGAAGGGGACTCCCTGCCGAATGGCGTGCACGTGGAGGCCATCCGGCCCGACGGCGTGGTGCTCAGCTATCACGGCACGCGCTTCCTGCTGCCGCGGAATTGACGGCCTAGACGCCGGTCACAGTCCTGGCGCGCCGGACGACGGGCTTCACAGAATCGCCCGGCGCCTAGCGACAACGGAGGCCTGGCTGGTCCATCGTTTTCTGCTCAAAGAACGGGCGTTCCCGAGCGGCAGGTGGAAACGAGACGGACAGGCTCTCCGGCACGTATGCTGGTCGTCGATCGCGATGCCAAATATCGCGAGTGGCTCCGGCTGCACCTGGGCATTTTATGCCCAGAGGCGACTGTGGGCGCGATCGACCTGGCGGAGTTCGAGCCGTGGAGCACCATGGTTACGGGCCGCGAGTGCGACGTGATCCTGCTCTCGGCCGGCTTTGGCAGCAGCCCCGAGGACCCGCAGGCGCAGGGTCTCGAGCTGCTGCGCAAGCTCAGGGGGCGGAATGTCTCCTCGGCAGTGATTGCCGTGGCCGAGGACGGCAACGAGCTCACCGCCGTGCGGGCGCTGCAGCTCGGCGCCGCCGATTATCTGCCCAAGCGCCTGCTCACGCCGGAGCGCCTCAAGAATTCCGTCCGTGTGGCGCTGCGCCGGATCGAGCAGCGCGTTGCGCGTCGGCTCGCCGACCTGGCGCAAGTCGCCCAGGCGGTCGCGCTCGATGCGACCGCGCAGCAGCAGCCGGGGCAACCCGCGCAGCCGGCGCAATCGCGGCCATCGGGCGATGCCGCCGCGGCACCGCGGGAGCTCGACCCCGAATCCCCGCCGGCGATCCCCGGATACACCATCGCGAAGAAGATCGGCGAATCGGAGAAGGCGATCGTCTATCTGGCCGCGAGCGCCGCACTCGGCACCGACGTCGCACTGAAGGTCAGCAAAACGCTGCGCGAGGGTGACGCGCAGCGCCAGGTGCTCGAGCGGGAATACAAAGCCATTCTGGCGATCCGCCATCCCGCCGTGGTGAGCATCCACGACTATGGTGTCGAGCAAGGCCTCGAGTACCTCGCAATGGAGTATTTTCCGCGCGGCGACCTCAAGGCGCGGATGTACTTCGGGGTGTCAGAGGCGGAAACGCTGCGCTACCTGGAGCAGATCGCTGCGGCCCTGCGCGTCGTGCATGGCGCCGGGCTGTTGCATCGCGACCTGAAGCCGCCCAACGTCATGCTGCGTGAGAGCGACGATGTCGTGCTGATCGACTTCGGGCTTGCCCGTACGCTCGATGGCGGCGCGCACAGCACGCGAACCGGCGTGCTGCGCGGGTCGCCCTATTACATGAGCCCGGAGCAGGCGCTCGGCGAGGAGCTGGATGCGCGCTCCGACCTGTACGGCCTCGGCGTCATCTATTACGAGATGTTGACCGGCAAGAAGCCCTTCACCGGCAGCTCCGCGATGGAGGTATTGCAACAGCACGTCAACGCGCCGCCGCCGGTCCTGCCGCTGTCACTTTCCCGCCATACGCCCCTGCTCGCGCGGCTGCTCGCCAAGCGGCGGGAGGATCGCTTCGCCACGGCCGACGAAGTGATCGAGGCCGCGGCCGCGCTGCGCCACCGCGCCGTCCCCCAGCCGCAGCCGACGGCAGCCTGAAATCTCCGCCGCGCAGTTCTTGACAACACCCGCCCCGGAAAGGTGCAATGCGGGCAGGCAGCTTGCTGGGGCACTTCCGGACGTGAACGAGCGGCCGCACCTCGTCGATACGACGCTTTTCTACTCGCCGACGAGCGGCGGCGTCAGACGCTACCTGACCGCAAAGCATGCGTGGCTGACGGCGCACAGCCGCTGGCAGCACACCCTGCTGGTGCCGGGTGAGCGGGATCTGACGGAGCACGGCGGCATATGCACCCTCGCCGGCCGTCCCGTGCCCGGTACTTTCAACTACCGCCTGCCGCTCGATCCGCGCCGCTGGGTGCGGATGCTCGATGCGCTGCAGCCCGACCTGATCGAGGCTGGCGACGCATTCCATCCGGCATGGGCCGCCTGGCGCCTCGCGCGCCGCCGCGACATTCCTCTCGCGGCGTTCTATCACTCCAATCTGCCGCAGATCATCAGCCGCCGCGTGGGCGGGCGCCTCACGGAACGGGCGCTGGGCCGCTACGTGAGTTGGCTCTACGAGCGCTTCGATGTGGTGTTTGCGCCGAGCCGGCTGATGCGCGACCTTCTCAATGGACTCGGCGTGCCGCACGCGGTACACCAGCCGCTCGGGGTCGACGCGGAGATCTTCCACCCGCAGCGCCGCGGTGCTTGGCTGCGGCAACGCCTGGGGCTCGAGCCGGCGGCACGGGTCCTGGTATACGCGGGACGGTTCGCGGGCGAGAAGAACGTGCCGGTGCTGTTGGAGGCATTCGCAAAGCTCGGCAGGCCGTATCACTTGCTGCTCATCGGCGGCTCCCGGGAGGCGCGGCCCGCGGCTAACGTCACGATGTTGCCTTACCGGCGGGACAGCGTCGAGCTGGCCGAGTGGCTGGCGTCCGCGGATGCTCTGGTGCATGCGGGGACGAGGGAAACCTTCGGGCTGGTCATCCTGGAAGCAATGGCGTGCGGCCGGCCGGTGGTCGCGGCCCGCGCCGGGGCGATTCCGGAGTTCGTCGACGAAGGGGTTGGAATGCTGGCCGAGCCGGGCAGCGGCGCCAGCACGGCGGAGGCGGTCGCGGGGCTCTACGAGCGGGACATCGAGGCGCTGGGAGAGAATGCGAGGGCCCGGGTCTTGCGGACGTTTACCTGGAACCGCGCATTTCAGGGGCAGATGGCGACCTACCGGGCGCTGCTCGGCAGGGAAAGAGCCGCCGCGCCCGGCCGGGAAGCCGTGGAATCGAGTTAGGCTCCCAGGGAGCATGACTCCTTACGCATCGCTGAGGAGCCTGAAGCGCCGATTGTTCCTTCGATCGGAGGGGGTGGCGGAGCTCAAAGCGCGCTACGCGCGGATGTTCGGCCGGCCTCTCGATTGCGCCAATCCCCGGACCTTTACCGAGAAGCTGTTCGTGCGGATGGTCGAGATGCACCGGCATCCGAACCCGCTTTTCACCCGCCTCGCGGACAAGTACGAGGTGCGCCAGTACGTCCGCGAGAAGGTTGGAGCGCAGTACCTCACCGGACTGTTTTGGCATGGGCAGGATCCGCGTGCCATCCCCTTCGACGCCCTGCCGGAGTGTTATGCGATCAAGACCAACCATGGAAGCGGCCGCAACATCATCGTGCGCGGTCCGGCCGATCGCGCCGCGATCCTCGAGCATTTCTCGCGCGCGCTGCGACAGAACTATTACTGGGTCGCCAGGGAATATCATTACTACGCCATCAGGCCGCGCCTGCTCATCGAGGAACTGATCGACGACGGACAGCCGGACGGACCGCTCGACTATCGGTTCTGGTGCTTCGGCGGATCGCCTCGGCTGGTGCAGGTGGACAACCATTCTCACAGCATCAATCCGTTCTACGATGTGGACTGGAGCAAGCTTCAGCTTGCCTACCGCAGCCGTGCCGCCGACGCCGACATTGCGCGGCCCGATGGACTGCACGAGTTGCTGCGTGTAGCCGGCGCTCTTTCCGCCGATCTGGATTTCGCCCGGGTCGATCTTTACTGCGCGCGAGGTCGCGTCCTGGTGGGCGAGATCACCCTCACGCCGGTGGCGGGCCACTTGAAATTCATGCCGTCGTCGTGGGATGCCGTGCTGGGAAGAATGTGGGTATCGGCATCGGTACAGCGCCGCGGCGAATCACACCTGGCGCCGCAGAGATAGCAGGAGGCGCTTCCCGGCGCGGGTACTCGCGAGCGCCAGCACCACTGCCCAGAAGACGCGCTTCTTCAGCGGTGCGGAGCGAGGCGGAATCGCACGGTGAAACGCGTCGCCGATATCGTGGTGGACGTGGACGGATGTTGCTTCGACGACCCAACTCCGGGACGCGGAGGTGATGCGGCAGCGTTGCTCGGCGACCTTCGCCACCGTGACGTCGGCGAGCGAGCTCGGAAGATCGGCGGCGGTGGACTTGATGAGCGTCAGGATGAGGCGCTCGCCGGCGCGATCGGCCGCCGCGCCGGTGAGGGTCAGGGCCTCAGCACTGCGGCGGCAGCTGACCGGGCCGCGGAATACGGCCAGAGGTGACGGGGAGGGAGCGGAGCCGGTCACGCGCAATCCTGCATCAGAACTTGGACTCGAGCTCCCACACGGTGAGAGGAGCGCCGCGGCGCAGCCAGAAGCCGGTGCCGACCTCGCGGAAATTGCGCTGCAGGCGCAGCCGATACCACTGCGCGGAGCGCAGGTGGACGTGGGAATCGGTCCTGCTGGTGTCGCAGTTCCATTCCCAGTCGCGGCGCGTCAGGGCGCTGAAGTAGAGCACGCCGCGGCAGAGCCGCGCGAAATTGCTCAGCGCGCGCGCAGCGGCGCGGGCATCGAGATATTGCAGCACGTCGTAGCAGATCACGAGGTCGAAAGGCGAGGTGCCGCGGTAGTCCTCGATCCTCCCATGCTGCCAGCCATAGCGGTTGCAGAGATAAGCGCTGGTCTCCAGGCAGACGTAGTCGGCTTTGGGCAGGAGACGCTTGAGCGGGGTGCGCAGCATGCCGGTTCCACAGCCGGCGTCGAGAAGCCTGCGCACCGGCAGGCCGACGTGCTCGGTGAAGGCCGCGATGAGTCGCGCGCGGGCCTGCATCTCCCGCCGGGTCGTGACGGCGGTGTGCGGATCGTAGTAGTAGCGCCGGTAATAATGGTGATCGAAGGGCTCCGCGGACTGCTCGAGTGCCATGCCTCCCCCCCTGCTGCGGAATGGTCGCAATTGTAATCCGAAGCCGGTCCGAGAGAGGACCTGGGTTCATTGTGGCACTGAAAGGGGATTTATATGAGATAATGCCCCTTTCAATGTAAAGAACCGGTAATGGCGCGGCCTAGGGCTGTGCCAATTTAAGGGTCCTTAACGCGGATAGCGCCCCTTTCAATATGCCACGACCACTCATGTTTGCGACCACGGCCCCAGCCGCGGTTGCAGAAGCTGCCCGAACGCTCGGATCTCGCATCCGGCTGGCCCGTATGCGCCGCCGCATTTCGATTCGGCAGCTCGCCCAACGAGCCGGCGTGAACCACAAGACGGCCTCTTCGGTCGAGGCCGGCAGTCTTCTGACCGGAATCGGCGCCTACCTGGCCCTCATCTGGGCGCTGGGCCTGGAACGTGAATTGGCGCAGCTCCTGGATCCGGACCACGACGAGGAGGGCAAGCAGCTCGAGCTTGCCCGCACTCCCCAACGTGCACGAGCCAGGAAAGGAGCGACCGATGCCGACTTCTGATCGCGTCTACGTCTATCTCCAGCTCCCCGGATCGTTGCAGGTCATCACCGCCGGCTATTTTGAGCAGGCGGTGCACACCGGCGTGCCCATCGGGATGTTCGTGTACAACCCTGCCTACCTCGACCGCGAGGAAGCCGTTCCGCTGGATCCTTTCGAGCTGCCGCTGCGGCCCGGACGATTCGAGACCGTGAAGTTGAAGGGCATCTTCGGTGTTCTCCGCGATGCCTCTCCGGATGCCTGGGGTCGCCGCATCATCGAGCGACACCTGAACAGAGCAACCCTGTCGGAAGCCGACTACCTGCTGCACTCGCCCGAAGACCGGGTGGGCGCCCTGTCATTCGGCCGCGGCAAGACTCCGCCACCACCTGCGACGCGCTTCAACCAGGTGATCGCGCTCGAGAATCTCCTGAAGTTCGCCGCGGAAATGGAGACCGGCGACTCCCTGGCTCCGCTGCCTCCGCAGATCACCGAGCTCATCCAGCCCGGCACGTCTCTCGGAGGCGCACGGCCCAAAAACGTCGTCGAGTCCGACGACGGGCTATGGATCGCCAAATTTCCCGAAAAGGCGGATCGCTGGAACAACACGCGCGTGGAGGCCGCGATGCTTGCGCTCGCGCGTGAATGCGGCCTTCGCGCCTGTGACGCTCGCGTGGTCGAAGTAGCTGGCGCCGATGTTCTTCTCGTGCGCCGCTTTGATCGGGTGAAGATGCCGGACGGCTACCTGCGGCATCGCTTCGTCAGCGCCCTCACCGTGCTCGCTGCCGGCGAGTCCATCGGTGACAGATCCCGCTGGAGTTATCTTCTGCTAGCGGATGAGCTACGCCGGCGCAGCCACCGCGCTGACGCCGACCTGCACGAGCTCTTCGGTCGCATGGTCTTCAACGCTTTGATCTCCAACACGGACGATCATCCTCGAAACCATGGCTTGATTGCGCCGGGGAACGACTTCGAGCTGGCTCCCGCCTACGATCTGACACCCAATCCGTCGACCAGCCTCGAGCGCCGGGACCTCGCGCTCACCGTGGGGCGGTTCAACCGCTATGCCAACCGCGAAAACCTCCTGAGCGAGTGCCAGCGCTTCAAGCTCGATAGGCCTCGGGCCGCGGCGCTCATCGACCGCATGAAGCAGACGGTCGAGAGCCGCTGGCATGCGGTTCTGCGCAGCCACCGGGTGACTGAGAAGGATTGCTCGCTGCTGGCGCGCGCCTTCGTTTACCCCGGCTTGGAGCTGCCCGCCGCAACCTCGCCGCCGTGAGCCGAGGATTTCGTCAGACCCCTCCGAAGGCGTAGATCTGCTTTGAAAGGCCGGATAGCGGCAGAATCCCGCCTTCAAAGCTATCTCATATCCAGCCGAGCGATCGCCAGAGCTTGCGCGCTTCGCCATCCGGATCCAGGGCCACCCGGCACCGGCTGTCGAGCAGCATCACCGCGCGCGTGGCCGTCTGGTACCGGGGCCAGCCGGGCTGACCCTCGGCGGCGGGAGCACCGGTGCGCGCGAAGCTGGCGAAATAGCCGCTCATAGCCCGGGAGGCAGCCGGCAGTCCGGGCCCGCGGCCCTGGAGGTCCGTCATCTCGTAGTTGTAGAACACAATGGCGATGTCGCTCGCGTGACACGCCCGCAGCGTCCAGTCCGTACCCACGATCGGCACACTCGAGCGGAAATCGTCCCGATAGCGGTAGACCGGCGCCGGCTGCAGCGATTTGCGGTCCGCGAGCAGCACGGTGTTGTTGCCCATGAACGTAGCGGTCTCGATGGCGATGGCGCGCTCGACCGGCGTCGCGTGCGGCATCGTACGGCGATACAGGGCAAGAACGCGGTCCGCCGCATCACCGAGCTTCCCGCGCTCGAGCGCCGCCACCTGTCGAGCCTCGGCATGGAAGTATTCGGGGTCATCGCGGTGGAAGAAGACCGCCTCGTCATGGGTGTTGCCGATGAGGAGCGGGACCATCGCCGCGAGCGCCGGCGCGTCGGGCTCGAAGGGGTCGCGCGGCAGAACCGCGCCATCCACCACCGGCCCCCAGTCGCCGGGATGCCTCGCACGCAAGGCGGCGATTCCAGGCGGCAGAGGCGGATTGTTGGTGAGATAGCCCCGGGTGGGCACCGACAGCGGGCCCAGATGCCTGTCCCCCGCCAGCTGGATCGCAATCAGCTTTTCGGCCGGAACGTCGGCCAGCCTGCCGAGCTGGTGCGGCCTCAGCCCGAGTCCCGCCAACAGCCGGCGCGCGGTTTCCGTCGCGATGTCCCTGGGTATGCCGCGCAGCATGGCGCCGCTTTGAATCCCCGCCTTGTGCAGGAGACCTTGCGCCGCCGGCATCGCCATCAGCGTGCTGGTCTTCTCGCCGCCGCCGGACTCGCCGAACACCATCACGTTGGCGGGGTCCCCGCCGAAGGTGGCGATGTTCTCCCTCACCCAGCGCAGCGCAGCGACGATGTCCAGCATGCCCTGATTTCCCGACGTCGAGTACTCGCTGCCGCCCAACTCGCCGAGATAGAGATAACCGAGGAGCCCGAGACGATGGTTGATGGCGACGACCACGACATCGTAGGTCGCCGCGAGCCGTGCGCCGTCCTGGATGTTCTGACCGCCGGAACCCGTGGTGAATCCGCCGCCATGGCAATAGAACATCACCGGCCGCCGGCCATGATCGTTGACGGCCGGCGTCCAGACGTTGAGGACCAGGCAGTCCTCGCTGTAGGCCGGCTCATGCTCGCCGTAGGTCGTTCCCGGCCCCTGCATGGCGGGCGGCCCCAGGCGAGTTGCATCCCTGATGCCCGCCCAGGGAGTCACCGCGGGAGCCTCCTTGAAGCGGTTCCTGCCCGACACGGACCCGGCATAGGGAATGCCCTTGAACGCCAGAGCGCCGCGGCTGTGCCCACCACGAATGCGCCCGCTGTTGATCTCGACCTCGACGAATGGGCCGACCGTTTGCGTCGGCCACGCAGGCTGCCCGGCGCGCGCCGGCAGCCACAGCGACGGTGCGGCAATCAGCGCCGCGCCGGCCTTCAGGAGACTGCGCCGATCCAAAGACTTCTGTGCCATGCCGTTCACGCCTTCATATGGTACCGCTACCAACATAGCACAGGCCCCGCCTGGAGGCATCGCCGAATGAGCCGAGCCCGGCGCCCGCCGGTCGACCTCGTGGCCCGCACGGCCGGCGTAGAATTGCGGCAGAGCCCGTCCGGATCTCATCTCGCGGGGAGGCGAGTGTCCTCGGTGAAAAAGGCATTCTGCGTTCGGCATTGCCTGGCGGCGGCCCTTGCCGCGGCGCTCTTCCTGTCAGGCCTCCCGTGCACGGCTTCAGGCGCCGGCGTGTCGGATCCGAAATCCGCTCCCGCGAGCGCGGCCGCCGCGAAGGGGTCGCTCACCTCGATTCTGATAGTGGCTCAGGACATCGTATCGGACCCCAATTTTGGCGGCTCGATCGTGGTCGTGATGAACAATCTCGGCCCGGCGCCGGTAGGCATCATCGTCAACAGGCCGATGCCGATCCCGGTCTCGCGCTTGTTTCCCAAGCTCAAGCGCCTCGCCCGGATACACGCCAAGGTGTATTACGGCGGACCCGTGGAATTCGGGACGGTGTGGTATCTCTTTCGCGCCCCGAAGCCGCCCGCGCACGCGCTCTCCTTCCCGGTGTGCAAAGGGGTTTACGTGAGCTCCGATCAGAAGCTGCTGCTCGAGCTGCTGGGCCGCCCGAAGCCGATGGAGGGCCTGCGGCTCTTCATCGGCCACGCCGGCTGGGCACCGGGGCAGCTGCAGTCTGAGGTCGAAGGCGGCGCCTGGCTGCCACGGCGGGCCGACGCCGATTCGATCTTCAACGCGAAGCCGCAGCTCCCCTGGCCGCCGCGCCCGCCGGCCCGCCCGAGCTCGCGCGAATGAATTGCGCGATGTTGTCGTGCAGCTGCGCCAGCGCCTGCGGTACCACGTAGATCATGTGGCCGGTGTCGTAGAAGCGGTATTCGATATTCTTCTGCAGCTTCGCCGCCATGGGCAGCTGCTGCATCTGGTACACCGCCGCGTAGTACGGCGTCGCGAGGTCAAAGTACCCGGCGTTCACCAACACCTTGAGGTCCGGGTTGACCGTCATTGCCGCGGCGAGGTCCGGCAGGACGTTGGGCGCCGTGTAGGCGGGCGTGCTCTGGCCGGGCGGAGTGTGCAGCATCTTCCACTGGCTGTTGATGTCCAGCGAGAGAAACTCATAGTGATGCTCGTCGCCGAAATGCAGCGTGCCTCGCATGTATTCGTTGAGGGCCGAGGTATAGGCCGAGCCGATGGCCGCGATCTCCGGGTCGTACTCCACGTACTCGGCCAGAGGGTCGAGGGTGGGTCCGGAGAACCGCGCGTCCAGCCGTCCGGTGCTCTCGTCGCGCGACAGCAGCAACTGGTGCTCGAACTGCGGCCCGGTGACGCGCAGGCCGGCCTTGAGGATGTAGCTCTCCGGCAGGCCCGTGTACCGGGCCATCTGCGCCGCGATGCTCTGCAGCTGCGCCTGCGGCAGGGTGCTGCCCGCATTCAGCGCCTGAAGATAGGGCCCCATCGCCCAGGTCTGCACCTCGTCCAGCCACGGGTGCAGCGCCGGGGGCGGCTGCGGCAGCACTTTGTGATACCAGGCCGTCGCTGCGTAGGTCGGCAGCGCCAGGGCGTAAGGCAGATTGACCCCGGGGTTGAGGTTGGCGGAGTCTACGCTGGTATCGAAGTTGAGAATGGTCGAGAGCAGCACGATGCCGTTGAGGTCGATGCTGTCATCCTGCTCCAGCAGGTTGGCGACCGCCGCGGAGCGCGTGGTGCCGTAGCTCTCGCCGATCAGGTACTTCGGTGAGTTCCAGCGCCCATACTTCGACAGGAACCGGCTGATGAACTGCGCGAACGCCTTGGCGTCCGGGTCCACACCGTAGAAATCCTTCGGCGTACCGACGCCGCCGTCGTCCTTCCCGAGAATACGGCTGAACCCCGTGCCCATCGCATCGACGAATACCAGGTCGCAGGCGTCGAGCAGGCTGTACTGATTGCTGACCAGCTGATAGGGCGCCGGAGGCGTGTGCGTGTGGCTTTCCGTGACTACGCGCACCGGTCCGAATGCCCCCATGTGCAAAGGAGCCGACGAGCCGCCCGGCCCGCCATTGTAGAGAAACGCGATCGGCCGTCCCGAGGCATCGCCTCCGCTCTTGAAATAAGCCACATAGAACATCTCGCCCGTCGGCTTGCCGTCCTTGTTGCGCAGGATCAGCGTCGCCGCATCGGCGCTGTAGCGGATGTGTTGCCCACCGACCGTCACTTCGCCTCGAGTGGTGACGCTGCGTGGAGTCGCCCAGTAGTGCTCGAAAGCGCCTGTCTTCGCAGCGTCGTTATTGGCAGGTGCGGCCGCGGCGAGCACTGCCAGCGGCATGCACGCCATCGCGAGCAACAGCGCCAACGATCTGCGGGGATGAGCGGACATGCGGACCTCCATCGAATGGGCATGGAAAGCGAGCGGCTGCGGCTGGATCGTAGCATTGGACCCCCACCGCGAACCCGGGCTCGTCGAGGAAGAGCCTCGGCTTGGCTTGCCACGTCCCTTGGACGCCCCCTTTACCGGTGTGGTTTGAGGACGTTTGAGGTCAGGCATGCGGATGCGGCACGTAACCCGCTACGGCATGCACTGCAGCGAGGCCAGATGGATAGCGGAACCGAGATCCTGGAGTCAGCGAAGCAGAAAGCCGTCAGCGTGGCGGGCGGCCCCGCACGCCTGCAGCTCATCGCAGTGCTTGCCGCCGTGCTCGCTGTCGAGGCCAGCGACCTCGGCACGGTGTCGGCCGTCTCCGACAAGCTCGAGGGTGTCTTCCACCTCGGCAACACCGACATCGGCCTTCTGCTCGCCGTTGTCTCCTTCGTCAGCGCCGCGGCGACGCTCCCCATGGGCGTGCTGGCGGACCGCTTCAGGCGGCGCGTGCTGCTGATGATAGTGGTCGCCGCCTGGGTGATCGCCGAAGGGATCAGCGGCTTTGCCACGTCCTTCACGTTTCTGCTGGTGACCCGCGCAATCATCGGTGCGCTGACCGCGGTCGCATGGCCTTGCGTCGCCTCGCTCACGGGCGACTTCTTCCCCGCCCGCGACCGTGCCGGCATCTACGGACTCATCGTTGCCGGCGAGCTCGTCGGCACGGGCATCGGCTTCTTCATCTCCGCGGAAGTCTCCACTCTCATCAACTGGCACTGGTCGTTCTTTGCGATGGCCGTGCCCCCCATTGCCCTGGTATGGGTGATCTGGCGGTTCCTGCCGGAGCCCGAGCGCGGCACCCAGAGCTTCATCATGCAGGGGGAGGAGGATCCCAACGCCGCTTCCCGGCCGGCCTCTCGGCAGGACAGGCGGGCGCGGAAGTCGCAGGAGCACAGCGCTTCGCGCCCCGCATCCTCATCGCCGCAGGAATCGGTGCGGCGCGCGCACGTGCAGCCGCGGGAGGAGCTGATACTGCACGAAGACCCCACCCGCTGGAGCCTGTGGCGGGTGATGAGATACTTGCTGCGCCTGCCCACCTACGGCCTGTTGATCGCCGCCTCCGCTCTGGCCTACTACTTCCTCTCCGGCGCGCGCGCCTTCGCCATGATCTACATCACGGGGCACTACCACATCAGCCGGGGTGTGGCGGGTCCTCTCATCTTCGTGGTCGGGATCGGAGCGCTCGCGGGCACGGTTGCCGGTGGACGCATAGCGGAGCACATGTTGCGCAAAGGCAAGGCCAACGCCCGGATCGTCGTCGCGGCGGTGGCTCTCGGGCTTTCCGTCCCCATCCTCGGCGTCGCCATCTGGACCAGCACCGCATTGCTCGGCATCGGGCTCCTGGCGGTGGGTGCCTGCGTGCTGTCGGCTGCCGTTGCGCCGATTGATGCCGCGCGCCTCGACATCGTCCACCCGAGAATGTGGGGGCGCGGCGAGGCGGGGCGCATGGCGCTACGCTCCACCTTCGAGGGCGGCGCCCCTCTGCTCTTCGGTGCGATGTCGGAATGGATGGGCGGCGGTCAGAACGGCCTGATGTGGACGTTCCTCATCATGCTGATTCCCATGTTGGTCGCGAGCCTCCTCGGCGTGAAGGCCCGCAAGACCTACCTGCGCGACGTCGCAACCGCCGCGGCATCCAGCCGCGCCGATAAATCGTAAGTATCGCTCGCGGTGATCTCGACATCGGCCCAGTCACCCGGCCGAAGGCCGCTGGCGCCCGAAATGCGCACGACGCCGTCGATCTCCGGAGCGTCCGCTTCGCTGCGTGCGATGGCGCCCTGCTCGTCCCCGGAATCCACCAACACCCGCATCCGTGTGCCGACGCGCCGCGCCAAGCGGGCCGCGCTGATGGCGGCGGCGCGCTCCATGAAGCGGGCGTAGCGCTCCTCCTGGACCTCGGCCGGCACGTGGCCGGCGAGGGCGTTGGCGGTCGCCCCCTCCACCGGCGAGTACTTGAAGCAGCCCACGCGGTCGAGCTGTGCCTCCTGCAGCCACTCGAGCAGCTCCTCGAACTCGCCGGCCGTCTCCCCGGGGAATCCCACGATGAATGTGCTGCGCAGCGTCAGGTCCGGGCACTCCCTGCGCCAGGCCGCGATACGGCGCAGCACGTCCTCGGAATGCGCAGGCCGCCGCATGCGCTTCAACACCGAGGGGCTGCCATGTTGGAAAGGAATGTCCAGGTAGGGCAGGACACGCCGCTGCGCCATCAGCGGGATGACCTCATCGACGTGCGGATAGGGATAGACGTAGTGCAGCCGCACCCAGATGCCGAGGGTCCCGAGCGCGCGCGCGAGGTCGATGAATCGCGTGCGATACTCCTCATCGCGCCAGACCGCGGGCTGGTAGCGGATGTCGGCGCCGTAGGCGCTGGTGTCCTGGGAGATCACCAGCAGCTCGCGCACACCCGCTGCGGCCAGCCGCTCCGCCTCGCGCAGCACCTCGTCTATGCGCCGGCTCGCGAGCTTGCCGCGCAGCGCGGGAATGACACAGAAGCTGCACTTGTTGTTGCAGCCCTCGGAGATCTTCAGGTACGCATAGTGGCGCGGCGTGAGCCGCACGCCCTGCGCAGGCACCAGGTCCAGGAAAGGATCGTGCCGCGGCGGCAGATGCTCGTGGACGGCGGAGACGACCTCGCCATAGGTTTGCGGCCCCGTCACCTTGAGCACGTGCGGATGCCTCTCGAGAATGCGCTCCGGCCTCGCGCCGAGACAGCCCGTCACGATGACCTTGCCGTTGCGCTCCAGCGCCTCACCGATGGTCTCGAGCGACTCATCGATCGCGCTATCGATGAAGCCGCACGTATTGACCACCACCAGGTCAGCCTGCTCATAGGTCGGCGCGACCTCGTAGCCCTCGGCGCGAAGGGTCGTCAGGATGCGCTCCGAATCGACCAGCGCTTTGGGGCAGCCCAGGCTGACGAAGCCGACTTTAGGGATGCGCCGGCGCGATGGCGCGCGGCGCTGCGTTGCGGAACGCGGGGACATGCTGGGGTTCGGGGAGAGGTCGAGGGCCGCGAAGCCTACCCGCGGGGGGCCTCGGGGGCAAGCGCAGGCCTCACTGTGAGTAGGTCGCCACGATCTGCGCCTCCCCGAGCGCATCGGCACTGACCCGTGGGCTCACCTGCTCCGGTGCCGCGCCGGCGCCCAGCCCGAGCTTCGCCACCTTCAGCGCATAGAGGACGAAGTGGTAGTGATGCAGGCTGCCGGAAGGAGGACACGGCCCTCCGTAGCCCAGAGACCCATAATCGTTGCGGGTCTGCAGGGCGCCGCGCGGCAGCAGGCCTTTGGCTGGATCGCCCGCGCCGGCCCGCAGCGACCTGACGCCCGCCGGAATGTCGAACACCGCCCAATGCCAGAAGCCGCCCATCGGAGCATCGGAATCGAGCACCAGCAGCGCGAAGCTGCGTGTGCCCGCCGGCACGTGGCTCCAGGAAAAGGCCGGCGAGAGATTGCCGCCGTTGCAACCCGAGTGATCGTAGATGTACTTCGATCCGATCGTCGCTCCGGAGGCAATGTCGGGACTGCGCAGCGTGAGCGCGGCGGAGCCGCCACTTGCGGCCGCGCCAGCGCCGGGCGCGGCACCCGCCATCGGCGGGGCGGCCGCCGGCGCAAGCGCAAGGGCCAGCACACCCACTGCCAGAAGGAGTCCCCGTATTTGCCGTCCCTGCCACATGAGCGCCACCTCTCAGCTACCGCCAACCCGTGAGTGTGCAGCGCCGGTGGCCGGCCGTAAACTGTGCTGCCCATGAGCTCCCAGCCATGCAAGGTCGCCCTCGTCACCGGATCCACGGACGGCCTGGGCCGTGCGGTAGCGCGTTCCCTCGCGAGCTCGGGATTCAGGGTGTTGATCCACGGCCGTGACCGGGCGCGCGGCGAAGCCGTGGCGCGGGAGATCGCCGCCCAGGGCGGCGAAGCACGCTTTTACCCGGCGGATTTCGCCTCCCTCGCGCAGGTGCGCCAACTGGCGGATGCCGTGCGCGCCGATAACGAGCGCCTCGACCTGCTGATCAACAACGCCGGCATCGGCACCGGCGAGGCTGGTCGTCCGGCGCCGCGCCAGACCAGTGCTGACGGTCATGAGCTGCGATTCGCC
The DNA here is from genome assembly GCA_036393055.1 of Steroidobacteraceae bacterium. Classification (GTDB taxonomy): domain Bacteria; phylum Pseudomonadota; class Gammaproteobacteria; order Steroidobacterales; family Steroidobacteraceae; genus 13-2-20CM-66-19. The sequence continues at coordinate 11,610 of DASVWT010000067.1, read as the reverse complement.
GTCAATTACCTCGCCGGCTATCTGCTGACACGGCTCCTCTTGCCGACGCTCGTGCGCAGCGCACCGGCGCGGATCGTCAATGTCGCCTCGGTGGGCCAATACCCTCTCGATTTCGACAATCTGATGCTGTCGCGTGCCTACAGCGGCATGCGTGCGTACGCGCAAAGCAAGCTGGCGCAAGTCATGCTCACACTCGATCTGGCGGCGGAGCTGGGCGACAGCGGCGTGACCGTCAACTGCCTGCACCCGGCGACCTACATGGACACCACCATGGTGCGCGCCGCCGGCGTCGAGCCCGTGAGCACGGTCGATGAGGGAGCGGCGGCCGTGATGAATCTCGCCGTCTCCCCGCAGCTCGCAGGTCATACGGGAGAGTACTTCGACGGCCTGCGCCCGGCTCGCGCAAACCCGCAGGCCTATGATCCTGGTGCGCGGCAGCGGCTGGCGAAAGTCAGTGCCGAGCTCACGGCCCTGACCTAGGGCTGCGCGGCATTATGTCGCATGCGCCATGCACAGCCGCCAGGCTCCTCGAGGACGCGAACGGTGTCGCATCCCCGCAGGCGGGAGCCACTGTGACGCCTTCGCCGCGATGCAGTTCCGCGGCCGGCGGCCGCCAACAGGGTACGCTCGGCCGACCACTGATCCTGCGAAAAGTCCGGCAGTAGCAGCCGTATGAAACGAGCCCGTTTGATCGATAGTGCCGGACCGCACCCGACCGGCCCGGACGCATCGACGGTCGATCGACTGCTCAGCGCGGAAGAGAGCAGCGCGCTCGCAGCGAAAAGCAGGCTCGCCCTGGAAGAGGCACTGCGCCGCGAGCGGAGCCTGCTGCGGACCATCATCGAATCGCTTCCGGCCCACATCTACGCCAAGGATCGGGACAGCCGGTTCATCGCCTGCAACGCGACGGTCGCGCAGTGCATGGGGACCACTCCCCTGGAGGCCATCGGCAAAACCGACTTCGACTTCTATCCGCCGGAGATGGCCGCAGGGTTCTTCGCGGATGAGCAGGCCCTGATCCGCTCCGGCCAGCCCCTGATCGAATGCGAGGAGCGGGTGCTGGACCAGACGACCGGAGCCGAGCGCTACTTCGCGACCAGCAAGGTCCCGTTTCGCGATGAAGACGGTAACATCATCGGGATCATCGGTATCGGGCGCGACATCACCGAGCGCAAGCGGGCCGATGAGCGCATTCGCTTCCTCGCGAGTCACGACAGCCTGACCGAGCTGCTCAACCGCGCGACCTTCAGTGAGGCGCTGACGGCCGCGATCGCCCGCATGCGCGGCGGCCGCTTCGCGATCCTGTTCGTCGACCTGGACAACTTCAAGTCCATCAACGATTCTCTTGGCCATGATGCGGGCGACTCGCTGTTGAAACAGGCGGCGGCGCACCTGCGCGCCAGCGTGCGGGACGGGGACGTCGCGGCCCGGCTCGGGGGTGACGAGTTTGTTTTGCTCTGCAAGGACCCCGCCGATCTGGACGACGTCGAGTCCCTCGCCTCGCGCGTGCTTCAGGCCGCCGTTCGTCCCGTCACTCTGCTGGGGAAGGAGCGGCGCGTCAGCGCGAGCATCGGCGTCGCCGTCTATCCGGACGACGGGGATACGGAGCGGGTGCTGATGAGGAGCGCCGACACCGCGATGTATGCCGCAAAGCAGGAGGGCAGGAACACATACCGGCTCTTTTCCCGCCGCGGTCACCGAGGCTCCCAGGAACCCTGACCCCGATCCAGGGATTGATTCTGGCCAGCTCACGCTGAAATCGCGGTCGCCGTTTCGGCCCAACCGGAGGCTCGGCCATGCTTCGACGTCCTCTCCTGTCGCCCGCCGCAGTGCTGTTGCTGGCCGCATCCGGCATCGCGAGCGCGCAGAACGCTTATACCTCGCGCCCCATGAACGTGCGCGCGGGTCCGGACCGGCAGTACCCGCTGGTTGCGCAGCTCGGACCCGGCGCGCCGCTCGATGTGCACGGCTGCCTGAGCGATTGGAGTTGGTGCGATGTGTCGTTCGATGACAGTAGGGGCTGGATCTATGCCGGCGGGCTGTCGTTCGTCTATCAGGGAGAAAGGGTCCCGCTGTATTCCTACGCACCGCGGCTGGGCCTGCCGATCATCACGTTCTCACTCGGGGCCTACTGGAACCAGTATTACCGCAGGCGTCCCTGGTACTCACAGCGGGACGCGTGGGCACATAGGCGCTTTCCGCCGCACATGAGGCCGCCGCGCCGGCCCGGAACCGGCGCCGTGGTGATGCCTCATGAGCGGCCCGCGCCGAGGGCTCACCAAGGCCGGCCGACGATGCCGAATGCGCGGCAACCCGCGGTCCGCCCATCGATGCCTCGAGCCGGGGAGCGCGGCCGGATGGCGCCTCCTCAGCGAGGTGCAGCCCCTCAGCGACGCGCTACCCCCGACAGAGGTGCGCAGCGACAGCAGAGCGACCACAGCGGACCGCGAGGCGAGCATCCACCAGGCGCTCGCGGAAGGTCGGATCAGGGCGAGCATGGCCAGGGGCACCGTCCGCCCTAGTGCAAGCATGAACTGAAGTCGTTTTCCCCCAGCCGGATCCCCCGGGAGATTTCCTGGCGGAGTCGGGCTGGCTGATCACTGCGTCCCCGTATGGTCAAGTCAAGGTATTCCCCATTGGCCAATGGCACGGGCGGAGCATCCGTGCCTGGCGGAAAGGGGCGTCCGGCTTCCGTGCGGCGCATGGATCAGGCACCCTCGGCTGGACTGAGCGGCCGCCGCCGACGGTGGCGCAATCTGCCACGTGGGGGCAACCTTGCCGATGCGCCTCGAGGTACTGCATACTCGGTCCCGCGCGGTCGAGAACTATTCACAACAACGGCTCTGCCGAGTAATCGAGTCCACGATGCCGGGCGCCGCCGCTCTGAAGACCCTTGCGCCGTCCACACTGGACGATGACGCCTGGGACGACCTGCTGAGTTTCATCGAAGAACGGCGCGTCATCCCGATCGTCGGTGCTGAGCTCCTGCAGGTCGAGACCGATCGCGGACCGAGACTGCTCTACGACTGGCTCGCTGAGAAGCTCGCCGGCCGCCTGGGAGTCGATCCGGCATCGCTCCCGCAGCCGTACTCGCTGAACGACGTGGTCTGCTGGTTCCTCGCGGCGCGCGGCCGTCGCGAGGAGGCCTACGTTCGCCTTCGGGGCATTCTCAAGGACGCGCCGTTCGAGCCTTCGCCGGCGCTGCGCCGGCTCGCGGCGATCAGCGACTTCGACCTGTTCGTATCGACGACCTTCGACTCACTGCTGGAAAGCGCGATCAATCTCGAGCGCTTCGGCGGCGCACCGTCGACCGAGGTGATCGCTTACGCGCCCAACCGGGTCGTCGACCTGCCGAGCGAGCGCGATGGCCTGAACCGCCCGGTGGTCTATCACCTGTTCGGCCGGCTGTCGGCTTCGCCCACTTACGTGATCTCGGACGAAGACCTGCTCGAGTTCATCTGCGCGCTGCAAACCGAGCACCTCGCGCCCGAGAAACTGTTCCACGAGCTCGAGCACAATCACCTGCTGTTCATCGGCAGCAACTTCACCAACTGGCTCGCCCGGCTGTTCCTGCGCATGGCCAAGCGCCAGCGTCTGTCGGACCCGCGCGACGTCGGTGAAGTGCTCGCCGACGATCATGTGACCGAGGACGAGCGGCTGGTAGCGTTTCTGCAGCAGGTGAGCGTACGCACGCGCATCTACATGGGCGCCGAGCGCTTCGTCGACGAGCTGCATGCGCGCTGGACGGCACGGCGAGTGTCCGCCAAGCCGGCAGCGCCGGCCGCCCCTGCGCGCTTCGCCCCGCCCGCGCGCGAGATGCCGGACCGCGCGGTGTTCCTCAGCTACGCCCGCGAGGACCTTCCGGCCGTGCAGCGCATCAAAGCCGGGCTCGAGGCGGCGGGGATCACCACTTGGTTCGACCTCGACCGGCTGGAGGGAGGCGATGACTACGATCGCAAGATCCAACGCAACATCTCCCGCTGCTCGTATTTCATCCCGGTGATTTCGGCGGCCACCGAACGGCGCCTCGAAGCCTACTTCCGCCGCGAGTGGAGCTACGCGATCGACCGCTCGCGCAACATGGCCGATGGGGCGGTGTTCATCCTGCCGGTCACCATTGACAACACCGATCCGGCGCGCGCGCTGGTACCCGACAAATTCAAGGCGCTGCACTTCTCGGAGCTGCTTGCGGGCGAAGTGCCGACGGAGTTCGCTGCGAGGCTCGCCGACTTCACGCGGGCACGTCAATGAGCGCGGAGCTGCCCTTGAACGACGCGGATCACGCTGACCCGGTCACTGATTCGGCCCCGGCGGCGCCCGCACTCGATGAGCGCAATCCGTGGCTCGGCCTCGCCTCGTTCACGGAGGAGACGCGCGAGTACTTCTATGGACGCGAAGAGGAGACCGGCGAGCTCGCGCGCCGTGTGCAGCGCAGGCTCCTCACGATTCTGTTCGGACAATCGGGCCTCGGCAAGACCTCGATCCTGCGCGCGGGCCTGGTGCCGCGGCTGCGGGGACAGGGCTATTGCCCGGTTTACGTACGCATCGATTACGCGCCCAGCGCGCCCGATCCCGCCGAGCAAATCAAGCTGGCGATCACCGAGGCTGCCCGCGGCTGTGGTGAATGGACGCGGGTCGGAGTCGCGGAAACCGGCGAGTCGCTTTGGGAATTCCTGCATCACCGGGACGATGTGCTGCGCGACGGTCAGGGCAGGCCGCTGATCCCGCTGCTGATCTTCGATCAGTTCGAGGAGATTTTCACGCTCGCGCAAACCGACGAATTCGGCCGCGCGCGCGCGCAGCGTTTCATCGCCGAGCTCGCCGATCTGGTCGAGAACCGACCGCCCCGCTCGCTCGAAGAGCGGTTGGAGCACGACGAGACCACCGCCGAGCGCTTCGATTTCGCGCGCGGCGACTACCGCGTGCTGATTGCGCTGCGCGAGGACTACCTGGCGCCGCTCGAGGGCTTGAAGGGAGTGATGCCGAGCATCACCCAGAACCGTCTGCGGCTCGCCCCGATGAGCGGGCCTCAAGCCATGGCCGCGGTGCTGAAGCCCGGGCGGCGCCTCGTGAGCGAAGAGGTCGCCGCGGCGATCGTGCGCTTCGTCGCCGGGGACGCCGAGATCGAGCACGCCGAAGTCGAGCCCTCGCTCCTCAGCCTGATCTGCCGCGAACTGAACGACACGCGCATCGCCCAGAGGCGCAACGAGATCTCGCTCGATCTGCTGGCCGGCTCGCACACGACGATTCTCTCGAATTTCTATGAGCGCGCGCTCGCGGACCAGCCGACCGCCGTGCGACGGATCATCGAGGACCAGCTGCTGACCGAATCGGGATTCCGCGAGAACGTCGCCGAGGAGCGGATTCGAGGGCTGTTCGCCGCCGCCGGCGCCGCGCCAAGCGTCCTCGCGACGCTCGTGAACCGGCGACTGTTGAGAATCGAGGAGCGGCTCGATGTCCGCCGCGTCGAGCTCACACATGACGTGCTCTGCGGTGTCGTAAAGGCGAGCCGCGATCTGCGTAAGGAGCGGGAGGCCCGCGAGGCGACCGAGAAACTCCTCGCCGAACAGCGCGAACGCGAGCTCGTGGCCCGGCGCGGGCTGTTGCGTGCCCGCAAGATCGCGGTGGTGTGCATCGTGCTCGCGCTCGCCGCGGCCGGCGCGGCGCTGTTCGGGTTCCTGAGCACCCGCCGCGCCGAGCGGGCCGAGCGCGCAGCGCAGCGCAGCCAATCGCTCGCGCTCGCGGCGCGTGCGCAGGCCGAGGGGCTGCTCGGTTATCTGTCCGACAGTTTCGTCCGTGAGCTCGAGAGCTTCGGCCGTCTCGGGGTGATCGCCGATTTCGCGCAGCGACAGATCGACTATTTCCGGAGGCTGCCGCCGGAGCTGCGCGACGCCGAGGCGACGAGGAATGGCGCACTTGCCATGCTCTATTACGCGAAGGCGAAACGGCTCGCCGGCCAGATGCCGGCGGCCACCGGGGCCGCCGATGAGGCGGTCGGGCTCCTCGAGGAGTTGCGTCGCGGCGGAGACCGCTCGGATGCGACCACGATCGCGCTCGGCGAGGGGATCACCGTACAGGCGACGATCCTGGATAACGAATTCGATCCGAAGGCCGGGACCTACTCCCAGCGCGCCGCGCAGATCCTGAAGCCGCTCGCAACCGGGCCGCACGTCTCGCTCCCTGCGCAGCGCGCCTACATCGAGGCGCTGGTGCGGCAGGGCTTCGAGTTAACCAACAGCAGCAGGTACGACCGCGCGCTCGCGATCCTCGGGGAGGCAAAGCGGATCGCCGTCGCAAACGGTGCGAAAACGCTCGCCGATGCCGATATGGCTGCGCAGTACGCAGACGCGAGCGCGTGGCAGGTCGAGGACCTGCTCGAGCTGGGCCGCAATGACGACGCGCTCGCTGTCGGGGTCGACGCCGACTCGGTCGCGGGCCAACTGCTGCAGCAGCGGCCCGGCTATCGGGTCGCGCTGCACGCGATGCAGGTCATCGATACGAATCTGGGCGGCTCCCTGACGACCGAATTGCGGCCCGTCGAGGCTCTGAAGTTCCAGGCGCGCAGCGAGGCGAGCGCGCTGACGCTGGTTCACCTCGATCCGAACAACACGATCACCCGCAACAACCTCGGCGTCACGCATTCGGGTTTCGGTGATGCGTACTGGGCAATGGGCCGCCTGCGCGAGGCGACCGCCTACTATGACAAGGCGTTGGCCGACATCAATGCCGCGCTGCATGGCGGCGAGCAGTTCGTGCTCCTCCAGCGCCTGTTCGCGATGACCGCGGCGATGCGTCACGCCCAGATCGGCGACGCGACTGCCGCCAAGGCGGTTCTCGTGCCGGGCCCGGAGGAGCGCGCCGGGCTTGCGCGCGCGGCGCGCAATGGCGGCTTCGCAGCCGCGCTGGCATTTGCAACGCCCACTGCGGGCGATGCCGAGATAGCTCTCGAGAGCGGCGACTACCCGACTGCCGTACGCCTCGCGGCGGCCGCGGTCGAGCGGATGCGTGCGACCCACCCCGTCGGCGGCACCCAACAAAGCATCCATGACGCGAGTCTCGGATTCACCTCGCTTCTGCTCGGCCAGGCGCAGTGCCTGCAGCGCGATTATGCGGCCGCCGTCGGCTCGCTGCGCGCCGCGTACGCCTCGCGCAAGGCACTCGGCGACCGCACCACGGACGATCGCCGCGACCTGGCGCGGATCTCGACGTGGCTCGCCTTGGCGCTTGCCCGATCCGGCAATACCGGCGAAGCGGCGAAGGCAATCGAGCCAGTGGTGCGGCTGGAGCGGTCCCTTGCGCTGCGCAATCACGGCGATCAATGGCAGCACGTCGAGCTCGCCGCGGCACTCTACGATCAAGCACTGACCGATTCGCACGGTCGGAGGCGTTTGCTCCAAGAAGCCGGAGCGATAATTCGAGGCCTGCCGCCAACGATCGGCAATACTGTGGACGTGCGGATCTGGCGCGATTGGATCCGCGGGGCCGCGAGGCAGTGACGCGCTGATGCGCACCGCGCACCCGTCGACGATCAACGGTCTCGGCCGGTTTCCGCCGAAGCGGAGCACCCGCCCGCTCGTTCGGATCAGGCGCCCTTCCGGGCGCTCTCGTAGAGCGGCATCACCTTCGGCACGAGTTGCTCGAGCTTCTGCATCCGGTTCTGCGAGGAGGGATGCGTCCTCAGGAATTGCGGAGGACCGCCCTGGCTGGAGCGGGTGATGGGAATCGAACCCATTGAGATCTCCCAACGGCTTATCCGGCTGCCACGTGCGACACTTGCGCGATACCCTCAACGCCCATCCCGAATTGACTCGCCTCCGAGAACACCAGAGAAAGACACCCGTTACCGCCTTCTCAACGCGTTCCGCATCCAGCGGAAATACATGCCGGACAAACGGTCGGCCTGGAGCGCGATTGCCACGAGGATTGTTCACGCCTGGAGGTATACCGATGCGATGCTCTGACCAGGCACGCCATGAATGATGCGGAAGCACCGGTACCCGGATCCGCCGCGCGCTCTTCGGAAAGCACGGACCTCGTCCGTGGCCTCGGGCCTTGGCAGACCACTGCCGTGGTGGTCAGCACGATCATCGGCACAGGGGTCTTTCTGGTCGCCGCGCCCATGGCTCGTGCGGCCGGTTCTCCCAGCCTTGTCTTCGTCGCGTGGCTGGTTGGCACCGTCATTGCGCTCAGCGGAATGCTGTGCTTCGCCGAGCTAGGCGCGGCGCTTCCCCACACGGGCGGTCTGTTTGCGTATCTCACCCGCGGCCTGGGTCCGATCTGGGGATTCCTGTTCGGCTGGGCGGATTCGCTGCTGATGGGTCCGGTCGCGTTCGCGACTTTGGCGGCCGGCTTCATGAAGTTCGCGGGCTTTCTCTCTCCCGGACTCAATGCCCCTTGGCTCACGCTTCATGCCGGCCACCATCTCTTCACGCTCACCGCGGCTCAGCCGCTGGCCGCAGCGGTCATTTTGAGTCTGACGGCGCTGAACTGTCTGAGCGTCAATGTTGGCGGCGGCATTCAACTCGTACTGAGTTCGCTCAAGGTTGCCGCAATTGTAATCATCATTCTGGCCGGCCTCCTGTTGGCCAGGCCGATGGGCGATGCAGTGAGCTACGAGCTGAGCTCACCACGCGGTGGGGCATTCGCAGCGACGCTGTCCGCGATCGTGCCGGTGATGTGGGCCTACAATGGCTTTCAATATCTGGGAAACCTCGGCGCCGAAATACGACAACCCGCGAAGAACATTCCTCGTGCCCTCTTTTTCGGGATGCTCATCGTGGGCGTCCTCTACGTACTGGTCAATATCATCTATTTCCATGTGCTCACCTTCGCGCAAGTGGCGCAGTCGCGCGACGTGGCCTCCGATGTCGTCAAGTCCCTCATTGGTCCGAGGGGCGCGATTGGGCTCACCATCGCCATGGGCATATCGGCTCTGTCCTCGCTTCACGGGGTACTCATGGAAGACGCCCGCGTGCCCTACGCCATGGCGCGCGCCGGCCTTTTCTTCGAGTGGGTGGGCAGCGTTCAACCTCGTGTCCGCAGTCCGATAGGAGCCTTGACCTTCCAGGGGACCTTGGGGGCACTCATTGCGCTCACCGGCACGTTCGAGCAGCTTCTTTCCTTCTATGTGTTTGTGATGTGGATGTTTGCGGCTCTCGGAGCTCTCACGGTCATGCGCTTGCGCCTGACCGAGCCCGACCTGCTGCGTCCGTACCGTGCATGGGGCTATCCATGGACCCCGCTCTTGTTCATCGCCGCCACTGTGGCTCTCACGACGAATCTCTGGATCGAGCAGCCGGTACGCTCCTCACTTGGCATGCTGGTGATCTTGGCGGGGGTTCCGTTCTATCTATACAAGTCAGCCCAGCATACAATTGCCGCTACAGAGCAAGCGTGACTCGCAGCCGAGTACCCGACGGACACCGGAAGTTTCCCTGATCCTGGGCCCTGTCAATCCAAAGACGTTACTCAAATCGGCGGGCTCGGGATCGCGGCTCTGTCGACTGCATCGAGATCACTCGAGACAATTGGCGGTCGGGGCATGGCTTCGCGGCCAAACCATTGCGGCGAGGTGATTGCGCGCAAGCTCGCGACGAAAATTGGCGAGGTGACGCCCCGGGCGGATCGCCCTGTTCGGCGTCGGGATCGCAGCACTCGCGTTCACTGTCAGTTCACGAGCGCCACCGATATGTCGATCTCCGCTTCGATTATCTCGCGCACCAGTTGCGGCGAAAGATTGAACTTGGCGCGCGAGAGACGCTCGTTGAAGCTCACCCACATGTCCGCCATTTCGCACGTCGTCAGTCCGGTCACGGTGACACAGCGGGCCTGGCTGCCATCGCTCGCGATCCAGATCGCACGCTGCGTGGGCTCGTCCCAATGCTGAAACAGGAGCGGCTCCATCAGCCTGCCGCGGATCTCGTCTGCATGCGGCGCCCCCGCCAACATCCGCGACGTCTCGACGGGGTTTGATATGGAGGCCGAAAGCGAGGAAATTCTGGTCTGCGGGCGCTTGCACGAATCCAATGGTCGCGTGCGGCCTGGCTCCGAGCTCAGACGGCGGCCGGCGTACGCCGCGCGCAGCGCAGGCGCTGCTCGTCCTGCACTTCTTCCAGCGTGAGCCGCGTGGCCGCCGCGATCGCGACCAGAACAGGATGGCCTGGGTCGAACGGCATGCTCAACCGATGCACCTTCTCCCAGGCTCGAATCCGCAGATCAATGGAATTCGAGGGGGAGGATTGTGCTTCGACGTCGAGACGCTTCAGTTCGGCACGCTCGCTCTCTTCGAGCTCGCGACGCCTACGGTAGTCGGGAACAAAGTCGCCGCCGCCGGCTACGAACCGGTCGTCCGGCGAAGTCGTCATCGAATTCATACGCGGATCCCCTGGTCGTGACGCACACACCCGAGCGAGCCGGCTGTCGCGCGCGAATGCTCGGGCATCGAAGGCGATCCCGGCGCACAGCGCCGGGATCGCCATTCACTCAATACCGGGAGCCGCCGCCCGAACGCGGCTTGTCCTGCGCTTCGTTGATCCGGAGGGTGCGCCCGTCGAAATCCTTGCCGTTCAGGGCCTGCATCGCCCGCGAGGCATCAGCGCTCGACATCTCGATGAACCCGAAACCACGGGGCCGACCCGTGTCGCGATCGTTGATCAACGAAAGCTTCTCCACGGTGCCGTGCGGCGCGAACAGATTGCGCACGCCTTCTTCGGTGGCCGTGAAGGGAAGATTACCGACATATAGCTTGGTCATGGAGATCTCGCAAAGCAAAAAGGGAAATGAGAGACGTCAGCGCGCAAAAAACGCGTCGCTGCAACGGATCGGGAGACTTTAGAGATGGCGCTTTGACCTGCTCAGAAGCGCCGGAGCGGCGCGCAGGACAAGGAGACAAGGCGAAAGGATCACGAGCTTGCGCACTATAACACGATTTCCCCGCGCGTACACCAATCTGGTAGCGGGCGTGAATTGGAGCCGATTCCCGAGCAACCGGCTTGGTTGGACGCATAGGGACAAACTGTGTCGGGCGCTACAAAAGGCGGAGCGTTGCACGAGGGAATGGCAAGATTTACGGGGCGCATCGAGACGCAGAGTTCTTATTCGATAACACCACAGACCTGTGGGCTGTTGCGCCAGACGGAACTCGCTAACAGGTTTGCGACTTGTCTGCACGCCGCCCCTGGGCCGGCAGACGGGGCGGTGACGTGGTGCTGGCTTTGATTACATTCGACAGCGAAAGTCCCGCGCCGTTGGCGCTCACTCCACCGTCACGCTCTTGGCGAGATTGCGGGGCTGGTCGACGTCGGTGCCCTTGAGGATGGCGACGTGATAGGCGAGGAGCTGCAAGGGAACGGTGTAGACGGCGGGAGCCTGGAAGTAGGTCACGTGCTTCGGCATCTCGATCACGGTGACGCCGTCGCTCGGCTGGAAACCTGACTCGGGGTCGGCGAACACGATGAGCTCGCCGCCGCGGGCGCGGACTTCCATCAGGTTGGATTTGAGCTTCTCGAGGAGATCGTTGTTGGGGGCTACGGCGATGACCGGCATGTCGGCATCGACCAGGGCCAGCGGGCCGTGCTTGAGCTCTCCGGCGGGGTAGCTCTCGGCGTGGAT
>DASVWT010000066.1:0-6793 GCA_036393055.1 Steroidobacteraceae bacterium | reverse complement strand
CGCGAGCTCTTGAGCAAACATCTCGATGACCCGCTCGAGGGTGTCGCCGTCGAGGGATCCGAACACATCGTCGATGAGGAGCCAGGCCGGCGCCTGCAGCAGCACGCGGGCAAAGGCGAGCGCGAGCTGCTCGTCCTCGCTCAGCTCGCGATCCCAGCGGCGGGAGATATCGAGGAGCGGCACCAGCCGCTCGAGCCCGAGCCGGCGCAGCGCCTGCGCGCAGGCATCGGCGTCGAAGCCGTCCGGTTTCAGCGGATAGGCCAGCACCTCGCGCAGCGAGCCCTGCGGCAGATAGGGCGTGCCGCGCGGGAAGTAGAGAATCTGCTCGCCGGTCGGCATGATGACTTTTCCGGTGCCGAGCGGCCAGAGGCCGGCCAGGGCGCGGAACAACAGCGTCCTGTTGGTTCCGGGCTCGCCCACGATGAGCAGCCGCTCCCCGCCGCGCACCTCCACCGTCCGCTCCCGCAGCATGTCGCGGCCGGCGGGAGACCATACCTCGAGGCCTTCGATGGCGATCCGCCCGGTGGCACCCTCCTCGTAAGTGATATGGCTCTCGACCTCGTGCTTGACGTCCGTCGTCACGACGGCGCGGCGGAAGTTGGCCACCCTGAGGAGCGTCGCCCGCCAGTCGGCGATGTTGCTGAAGTTATCGACGAACCAGCGCAGCGAGGCCTGCGCGGTGGTGAAGGCGGCGGCGGCCTGCATCAGGCCGCCGAAGGAGAGCGTGCCGCCGAAGTAAAGCGGCGCCGCCACCAGGATCGGGGCCACGAGCAGCACCCAGCCGAACCCCGCCGTGATCCAGGTGAGATTGGTGAGCCCCGTGACCAGGCGCTGGGTGGCCTGGATCACGGCATCGAGAGTGGTCTCCAGACGCCGCCGCTCGCCCTCCTCGCCCGCAGCCAGGGTGATACCGTCCAGATGCTCGTTGACACGCACCAGCGCGAAGCGCAAATCCCCCTCGCGCGCGTAGCGCTCGGCATTGCGGCCGATGAGACTCCCGCCCACCCAGTAGGAGAGCAGCGAGCCGAAGGCCGCATAGATGATCGCGGCCCACACCATGTAGCCGGGTATCGGGATGTCGTGCCCGGCGATGGTGAGCACGAACCCCCGGGAGAGCACCCAGAGGACCCCGATGAAGGCGACCAGGGTGACCGACGCCTGAATCAGCCCGCTGCCCAGATCCCCGGACAGCTCGCAAAGGTGTCGCGCGTCATCGTGCATCCGCTGGTCGGGGTTCACCCCCATGGGCCCGGCGTTGGCGAGCCAGAAGGCGCGCCGCGGGCTCATCCAGTCGCGGATGAGGTCCCCCACCAGTCCCTCGCGCAGCTTCACCTTCAGGGTCTCGACCAGCCAGCGCTGCGCCACATTGAGCACCAGCAGGCAGCCGACGATGATGAAGAACATCCCGAGCTCGAACAGGAAGTCGCCGAAATCGCGCCGCGTCAGCGCGTCGTAGAAGGGCTGATTCCAGCGATTGAGCCACACCTGTCCGTAGGCGGTGGCCGCGATCACGGCGAAGGTCGCGGCGATGAGTGCGATGAGCGACCGGGCGACCGGCGAGTTGAGCAGCGCCCGCACGATCGTGCCGAGCTGTGGCACGAGCCCGGAGTGGGCGGCTTCCGTCTCAGGCGGATGGCCGTCGCTGCTGTCGTGCGCGCGATCTATCATCGTGCTCGTCATCGTAACCGGCCGGCCCCATCCACCCGCAATCCGGAACACCTCATGAGGACACTCAAACCGCCACTCGAAGGACAACATGCACGGCGCATCGAGGCGCTCATCGCCCGGATGAGCCTCACCGAGAAGCTCGGTCAGCTCACCATGATGGCCGCCAGCCACACCGTGACCGGACCTACGATCGCCGGGCATTCCACCGACGACATCCGCGCCGGCAGGATCGGCAATCTCCTCAATCTTATCGGGGCCGGCGCCGCGCGCGAAATGCAGCGCCTCGCAGTCGAGGAATCGCGCCTCGGGATCCCGCTGCTCATCGGCCTGGACGTCATCCATGGGCACCGCACCCTCTTCCCCACGCCGCTGGCCGAGGCCGCGCTGTTCGACCCGGATACCTGGGCGCTGACGGCGCGGGAAGCCGCCCGGGAGGCCGCGGCGGATGGCATCAATATGGCCTTTGCGCCCATGCTCGACGTCTCGCGGGACCCTCGGTGGGGACGCACCGTGGAGGGTCCGGGCGAGTCGCCGTGGGTGGGGCAGCGGCTGGCCGAGGCCAAGGTCAGGGGCTTCCAGGGCACCGATCTCGGGGCGGCCGACTCCCTCGCTGCCGTGGCGAAGCACTTCTGCGGCTATGGGGCGGTGACCGCGGGCCGCGAGTACGCCTCCGTGGACGTCTCGGACCGAACGCTCCTGGAAGTCCACATGCCGGCCTTTGCGGCGGCCGTCCGGGGCGGAGTGGCGGCAGTGATGCCGGCCTTCACGGACCTCGCCGGCATCCCCATGACTGCCCACGCGGGCATGCTGCGCGAGCGCCTGCGCCGGGATCTCGGCTTCGACGGCGTTCTGGTCAGCGACTACAACGCCATCGCCGAGCTGATCCAACACGGGGTGGCCGCCGACCTCATCGAGGCGGCGGCCCTCGCGCTCGAGGCGGGGATCGACATCGACATGGTCTCGGGGGCCTATCTCAACGGACTGCCGGCAGCTCTGGAGCGCGGTCTCGTGAGCGCGGCACAAATCGACGAGGCGGTGCGCCGGGTGCTCACCCTCAAGGCCCGGCTCGGCCTGTTCGAGGATCCCTACGCCCGCGGCGCGGCGGCGCAGAGCGCCGAAGCCGTTGCGCAGCGGCGCCGGCTCGCGCGCGAAGTCGGGGCGCGCTCGATCGTGCTGCTGAGCAATCGAGGCAGTGCGCTGCCGCTGTCCGGGGCCATCCGGCGGCTCGCGCTCCTCGGACCTCTGGCGGATGCGCCGGCGGAGATGCGAGGTCCATGGTGGTGCGCGGCCGAGCCCGATGCACAGATCGGTGTGCTCGAGGGAATGCGCGCCGCCCTGCCGCAGGCGCAAATCCTCCATGCGAGCGGGGTCGACATCGGCGGCAACGACGAGAGCGGCATCGCCGCCGCCGTCGAGCTGTGTGACGGCGCGGACGCCGTGCTGCTCTGCCTGGGCGAGGCGGCGACGATGAGCGGCGAGGCGGCATCACGCGCCCACCCCAGTCTGCCTGGGCGTCAGCGGGAGCTGGCCGAAGCGGTGTTGACTCGGGCCGGCGCGAGGTCGATTCCCGTCATCGCCGCCCTCTTCTGCGGCCGGCCGCTCATCGTGCCGTGGCTCGCGGAGCGCGCGAGCGCGCTGCTTGCCGCCGGGTTTCCCGGCTGCGAGGCCGGCCATGCGCTGGCCGACATCCTGACGGGGCGACTCTCCCCGAGCGGGCGGACGCCGATCACCTGGCCGCGCGCGGTGGGCCAGATACCGCTTTACTTCGGGCAGCGCAGCAGCGGCCGGCCCGCCGATCCAACCG
This sequence comes from Steroidobacteraceae bacterium, assembly GCA_036393055.1. Taxonomy (GTDB): domain Bacteria; phylum Pseudomonadota; class Gammaproteobacteria; order Steroidobacterales; family Steroidobacteraceae; genus 13-2-20CM-66-19. Next base: position 3,321 of record DASVWT010000066.1, on the reverse strand, counting down.
GGCCTTTCGCGAGCAGGTACATCGACGAATCCAACGAGCCGCTCTTTCCCTTCGGGCACGGCCTGACTTACGGGCGGTTCATGCTCGCCAACTTGCGCTTGAGCTCGCAGTCGGCAACCGCCTCCGACACCGTGGAGGTCGCTGTCGACGTCGAGAACCGCGGCGGCCGCAGAGCGCAGGAGACGGTGTTCCTGTTCGCGCGGCGCCTGAAATCGCGCGTGGCGCCGCCGGTTCTGGAGCTGCACGGCGTGGGCAAGATCACTCTGGATCCGGGCACCCGGGCCACGTTGACGCTGCATCTGCCCGTCGCGCAACTGCGCTCCCTCGGCCCGGACCTCGAGCCTCTGCTCGAGCCAGGGGCGGTCGAGATCCTGGTGGGCCCGAGCGCCGAGCGCGGCTCGCTCCTCGCCGGCCGGTTGGAAGTCAGGGCTTGAGGAGCGGGGCGACCTTCTCCGCGACCTCATCCGGCGCACCGTCGCTCGCGGTTAGCGCGCAGCTCGAGCCCCGTCGGGGTACATAAAGACGCGGGTCGGTGACCTTGAACAGTCCCACGGTAGTGGCGTCGGTGGCGGCACTCAGATGCATCAGGCCGGAGTCGGCGCAAACGAAGCAATCTGCCGCTTCCGCGACGGCGGCAACCTGGCGCACCCGGCCCGAGTAGTACGCGGGCAGCTCCGGTAACGCCGCCACGCCGCTCGGCGGACGGATCTCGATGACCCGCGCCCCCGGCACGCGCTCGTGGAGGCTCGCGATCATGCGCCGCCACCAGTCGACCGGAAAGCGCTTGGCGCCCGTCGCATGGGTCGCGACCGCGATGACGGGGCCCGAGCGAGCGGCGCCAAGGGTACGCGCAATCTCCTCCGCCCCCGCCAGCCGTTCCGCTGCGGTCAGGCGGATGTTGAGCTTGGGCATTTCCCTGCGGGCCGCGTCCTCATCGAGCCCGAGGATGCCTCGCCGCAGCAGATACACCGGATAATCGCCCATGTGCGGCGGCGCGCCGCCGAAAGGCACGCTCACGTCGATGCCAGCGTCCTGGTGTGCACCGGCGAAGCCCAGCTTGAGCCGCGCAGGCAGATGCCGCGCCAGGAAGCGAGCGGTCCAGGACCTGGGACAGGGATCGATCAGAATGTCGTAACGGATCCGCCTGACACGCGCGAGGGTCAGCAGATGCCGCAGCGGGTGGCGGACCCCGCGAAACGGCAGCTGGTGCACGCGACGGACGGAGGGAAATTCCCGGAATACCTCGTGCGCAGCCGGACAGGCCGTCAGGATCTCCACCCGGGCCGATGGCAGGATGGTCTCGATCTCCTCGAGGAGCGGCGTCATCAGCAGGGTGTTGCCGAGACGGGTATTCGGGCGGCAGATCAGGATGCTTGCGCTTGCGTACCGCGAGGCCGGGGAGCCCGCGGCGCTCGCGGGCGCGGAGGGGAGCTCGGCCGGCTGCATCGGCGAATTATGGCATGCTCGGGACGGAGTGGCCCGCTAGACTCTCACCGGCAACATTAACTGGGTGACCGGCTTGCATCCTTCGGATCTGGGCGCATCGGCCGCCGTCTTCCTCTCGCAGATCGTGGTGCTGCTGCTCGCCGGGCGATTGCTCGGGGAGCTGCTCTCCCGCTGGGGCCAGCCGGCGGTCATGGGGCAGCTCCTTGCCGGCATCATGCTCGGTCCCTCGGTGCTCGGCCATATCTCCCCCGCGGCCGAGCTCGCTCTCTTTCCGCATGCTCCGCAGCAGAAGGCGATGCTCGATGCGGTGGCACAGCTCGGGGTGCTGCTGCTGCTGCTGCTTACCGGCATGGAGACCGACCTGTCCGTGATGCGCACCTCCGGGCGCGCCGCCATCAACGTCTCGCTCGCAGGCATCGCCCTGCCCTTTCTCGTCGGCGTGCTGGCGATCGAGTTGCTGCCGGCGCAGATGCTGATCAAGCCCAACGAGCGGCTGCTGCTCGCGCTGTTCATCGGCACGGCGCTCGCCGTCTCCTCGGTCAAGATCGTGGCCGCGCTCGTGCGCGAGCTCGGCTTCATCCGCCGCACGGTCGGGCAGATCATTCTGGCCGCAGCCATCATGGACGATGCAATCGGATGGATATTCGTATCGGTCCTCCTCGGTCTCTCCCAATACGGCAGCATCGACATCCCCGGCGTGTTGCGCAGCGTATTGGGCACGATCGCCTTCCTTTTGTTCAGCATCACCGTCGGCCGGCGGCTGGTCTTTCACGTGATCCGGTGGACGAACGATCACTTCGTGAGCGAGCTGCCGGTGATCACCGCCATCCTGGTGATCATGGGGGCGATGTCGCTGGCTACCGATGCGATCGGGGTGCAGAGCGTGCTCGGCGCCTTCGTCGCCGGGGTCCTGATCGGCGAGTCGCCCATCCTGACACGGCACATCGAGGAGCAGCTGCGCGGCCTCATCGTGGCGCTCTTCATGCCGGTGTTCTTCGGCCTGGCGGGCCTGGCTACCAACGTGGCCTCCCTCGGGCGTCCCAACATGCTGCTGCTCACCGCGGGCCTCATCGTCGTGGCGAGTGTGGGGAAGTTCTCCGGGGCGGTGATCGGCGGCCGCCTCGCGGGGCTCACGGGCGCGGAGTCCCTCGCCGTGGGCTGCGGCATGAACGCCCGCGGCTCGACGGAGGTGATCATCGCCTCCATCGGGCTTTCCATGGGCCTCATCGACGAGAGCTTCTTCACCGCCATCGTGGTCATGGCTCTCGTGACGACGCTGGCCATGCCGCCGATGCTGCGTTGGGCTCTGAAGCGCCTGCCGACGCGACCCGAGGAGGCCGCACGTCTGGAGCGCGAGGCGCTGGAGGCGCGGGGCTTTCTCTCCCGTGTCGAGCGACTGCTGCTCGCGGCCGACTCGAGCCCGAGCGGCCAGCTCGCCTCACGCCTCGCAGGACTCATTGCCGGCGTGCGGCAGATTCCGGCCACGGCTCTGCACTTCGAGCACGCCTCGGCACACAGCGCCGCGGCCGAGCACACGACGGCGGTGATCCGCGAGGCTGCCGAGTCGGGCGGCGCGGAGAACGGCGGCTCCGAGCCGCTCGACCTGACACTGCGGGTGGAAGACCCGCAGCCTGGCGCCGATGCGATCCGCACCGAGGATCGCAAAGGGTACGGCCTCCTGCTCATCGGCCGTGAGCCTGCCACGCGCGGCTCGAGCTTCTACCGCGCGATCGCGCAGAGCGCCGCCGGATTCTCCGGACCCTTCGCCGTGGTGCTCGCGCGGCGCGAGCACCGCTCGGGGAGGGTGCGGGCACCGCTCAACATCCTGGTGCCGGTCTCGGGAACGAGCATTTCCCGCCGCGGGGCGGAGCTCGC